>NZ_JBITFP010000009.1:0-60810 GCF_044456245.1 Micromonospora sp. NPDC051006 | reverse complement strand
GGGCGGGGGGGGGGCGGGGGGCGGGGGGGGGGGGCGGGGCCCGCCCCCCCCCCCGCCCCCCCCCCCCCCCCGGCCCGCCCCCCCCCCCCCCCCCCCCCCCCCGGGTCGGCCGACCCGATCGGGAACGGGTCAGCTCACCCGGTCGCGGACGTCCCACACCAGCGCGCCGTCGATCTCACGGCCCGGCCCGAGCAGGTCGTCGACGGCCCGGCGGACCGGATCACCGTGGATCAGCACACCCTGCACCACCACCGCGGCCCGCCAGTGCCGCAGGTCCGCCACGGCCTGCTGACGGTCCGCATCGGTGATCACCGGCACCTCCCCGGTCTCGGCGACCCGCCGCAGCAGCACGGCGGTGGGCCGGTCCGGGGCGCCCCAGCGCGCCGACGGGTCGTCCCGGGCGCTCGGGCCGATGAAGTATCCACCCGGGGCCGGGAACGCCAGCCCGGTGCGCGCCGACCAGAACATCGCCGGGCTGAACGCGGCAGCGGTGACCGGCGGCACCGCGACCAGCGTCCGGCCGGCCGGCACGTACGCCCGCCACCCGCCGTCGGCCACGAACGGCGGGACCGGGGCGGTCGGCACGGTACGGATCGGGGTCGGCGTGAGCGGCAGCAGCGCGGCGGCCACCGCCCCGGCCCAGAGCAGCCGCACCGGCACGGCGGGCCGGTCCGGTGCGGTGCGCACGTCGCGGACCCGCTGCAGGGAGAGGGCGAGCAGGATGCCCAGCACCGGCACGCAGACCAGCGGGAAGCGCGCCGGCACCGCCAGGTCGAGCAGCGGCAGTCCGGCCACCAGCCGGTACGGGCCGGGAATGCCGGTGTCCGCCCCGTTCACCCGGATCTCGGCGCCCAGCGACAGCAGGGCGAAGAGCAGCCCGCAGCCGGCCAGGGCGCGGACCAGCGGCCGCCGCCGGAGCCAGATCACGATGACCACGGTGAGCACCAGCAGCCCGGGGCCGAAGAACGAGTTCTCCTCCGTCGGGTTCGGCGAGAGCAGCCCCGGCAGGTAGTCGTCGCCGACCACGGTCTGCCGGGCGGCGGCGGTGAACGACGCGGCGTCGAGCTGGTAGCCGTACGCGTCGAAGGCCATCCCCCGGTAGTGCTGCGGGCCGAGGAACTGAAACCAGAGCGGGTACGCCAGCAGCACACCCGCCACCGCGGCGCCGACGCCGAGCCGGCCGAGCAGCGCGGGTGCCGCCCGGCGAGCCGCGGCGGGGTCGGCGAGCGCGTACCCGACGACGAACACCCCGGCTGCGAGGGCCAGGAAGACCAGCACCTCCTCGCCGAGGAAGACCTGCCAGGTGACCAGCAGGCCGAGGCAGATCCCCGGCCGGGTCACCCGGCCGCCCGCGGGCCGGAACACCACGGCCAGGATCGCCGGCACCAGGAACTGGGCGGCCATGTGCAGGTGCGCGCCGGCCTGCGACACCATGCCGGGGGCGAACCCGCAGAACAGTCCGCCCACCGCGGCGGCGGCCCGGGAGGTGACCAGGCGGCGGCGCAGCAGCACGTACCAGGCGGTGGCGGTGCCGGCCAGGCAGCAGAGCACCGCCACCGTGAACGCGGCCTGCGAGCCGAACAGCAGGGTGACCGGGGTCAGCGGCACTCCGAGGCCGAGCACCGAGGTGTTCGCCATCAGGTTGACCCCGTCCGGCACGTTCAGCGCGGTGCTGTAGAGCGGGTTCTCCAAGCCGACCACGGCCCGGGCCGCCCGGGCCAGCATCCACTCGAAGAGGACCTGGTCGCCCGCCTGGTGAAAGAGCCGGCCCGGGTGGCGCCACTGGCCGCTGGTGAGCAGCAACGCCAGGCCGAGGTAGCCGGCGACCACCAACGCGTCCGGCGTCCAGGCCGGGCCACGCGGACGGCGCGGCTCCGCCTCGACCTCGGTCCGGGCGGTCGTCCCGGTGGCCATCAGACCGCGCGGTCGGTCAGCGCCCGCACGTCCCAGACCCAGACGTCCAGCTCGCGGCGGCCCGGACCGACCAGCTGCTCGACGGTACGCCGCAACGGCTCCGCGTTCTGTTGGCGCACCGGCAGCACCAGGATCGCCGCCCGCCAGTGCCGCAGCTCGTCCAGCGACCGTCGGCGCTGCCGGTCGTCCAGCTTGGACGTGCGGCCGGTGGTGGCCACCTCCTCCAGCAGCTGGCCCACTCCGCTGGGCCGGCCACCGAACCGGCCCGGGTCGCCGGTGTTGCCGTTGCGCGGCGCCAGGAAGTAGCCGCCCGGAATCTTGAAGTCAAGGTTGGTGGCGGCCGCCCAGCGCATGCCGTGGGTGTTGCCCATGCTGGGCACCGGGATCGGCACCAGCGTCTGGTCCGGCCCCACGTACGCCCGCCACCGGTCGGCGGTGATGAAGTCCGGCACCGGCGGGCGGGAGACCACCCGCAGCGGCATCGGCGCGATCGGCAGCAGCGCGAGCACCAGGCCGGCGACGGCGAGCGTCCGCACGGTACGCCGGTCGGCCGGGCGCAGCGACCAGGCGCGCTCGACGGCGAGGGCCAGCAGCATCGCGATCACCACGGTGGTGATCAGGCCGAACCGGGTCGGCACCACCGCGTCGAGCAGCGGCAGATGGACCAGCCACTCCCACGGGCCGGTGAACAGCTCCCGGTCCCACCAGGAGACCCGCTCGCCGAGGGAGAGCACGGCGAAGAAGACGCCGGTCGCGGCGAGGGCCCGGACCAGCAGTTCCCGGCGCAGCCAGACGACGATGCCGACGGAGAGCAGGGCCAGGCTCCAACCGAAGAAGGCGTTCTCCTCGGAGTAGTTCGGGGCGAGGTTGACGTTGGCCCGCTGGTGGCCGCCGAGCGTCGGGGAGCCCGGGGCGAAGAACGCGGCGATGTCGTTGCCGTAGTCCCGCACCGCGTCGCTGAGCCCGTGGTAGGCCATCGGCCCGGCGAACTGGATGTAGAGCGGGTAGGCCAGCAACGCCCCGGCCAGCACCGCGCAGGCCGCCAGCCCGGCGCCCAGCGGACGCCACGCCGCCGACCACCGGGCCGGCTCCTGGACGAGCACGGCGAGCAGAAAGACCCCGCAGGCCAGCGCGGTGAAGAGCAGGATCTCCTCGTTGATGAACGCCTGCGCGGTCACCAGCAGGGCCAGCAGCGTCCCGTCCCGGAGCGGCCGGTGGGACCGGGTGAGCACCAGCACCCGCCACACGATGAACGGCAGCAGGAACTGGCTGATGATGTTCGGGTGCCAGCTGGCGTGCGAGAGCATCGCCGGCGAGAACCCGCAGAACCAGCCGCCGACGGCCGCGGCCAGTGGGGTGCGGACCAGGTGCCGGGAGAGCACGAAGTACCAGGCGGCGGCGGTGCCGGCGAGGCCGAGCGTGACCAGCAGCACAAAGGAGACCGCCGGGCCGAAGAGCAGCGTGATCGGCACCATCGGGATGCCGAGCGCGAGGACGGCGGTGTTGGCCATCAGGTTCACGCCGTCGGGGTAGTTGAACTGTTCGGTGTAGAACGGGAACTCACCGTGCAGCACCACCCGCACGGAGTGGGCGAGGAAGAACTGCACCTGCGCCGGGTCGCTGCTGTAGAGCGAGGCCACCCGGCCGGCGGGGTCCACCCAGATCCGGCTGGTCACCCAGAGCGCGGCGAGCAGGAAGAGCCCGTAGACCGCGAGGTCCTGCCGGCGGCGGGTCCACCGGCGCCGGGGCTCGGGGGTGGGCGTACCGGCGTCGTCGGCGGTCGGGGTCGCCCCGGACCGCGCGGCGCCGTCCACCGGGGGCCGGCTGTTACCGGCGGCGGTCTCCGACGGCGCCTCGATGGTCGCGGTCCGCGTGGCGAGGGCGGTGGGGACACCCACGGCGGCGTCGGTCTCCGGAACGGACTCGGCGCGGGGCTCGGCAGGCGTCACAGTCGGCGGAGTCTACCCGAGCGCCGAAAAAGCACTAAAGCCACCGCGTCGGTCCTTTGTGGTGCACCGTCCGGTGTGCGCGGTCAACCCGGTACGAGGTGCCGCGCCACCCTGGTCGGACATCTCGTACTATGACGCTTCCGACATCAGGGTCGAGCGATCGGGGGCGTACAGGTGGCTCGAGTCCGCGGGCGCGGCAAGCTGGCCACCACGCTGCTGGCCGTGCTGCTGGCCACGACGGCCTGCGGTCCGGTCGCCGACCGGCAACCCGGCGACCTGCGCGTCGGCTACGACAGCCTGGACGGCTCCCTCGCGGTCTGGCCGCCTCGCGGGAGTCTGGCCGGCGACCCGGCGGTCACCGCCGCGGTCACCGCGGCGGTGCGGGCCTGGCGGTCGCCGGCGGACGACCGGGTGCACCTCTCCTCCTCCGGGATTCTCTTCTCCGGCGAGGTGGACGGCGCGCCGCTGGCCCTGGTCGCCGCGGACGTCCCCGGCGAGAGCGCCTCCTGGCTGTTGCAGCTCACCCCCGACGGCGAGCGCTACACGGTCGTGCGGGCCACCGAGTACACCGACCCCGGCTACCTCGTCTACTCCGACGTGCTGCCGGTGCAGACCGCCGCCGGACGCCGCTACCTCACCTCGGGGCGGGTGGAGCGTCTGCTGGGGCCGGACGGTCGTGCCCTGCCGACCCGCGACGGCATCAGCGCGGCGGTCGACGTGCCGGCCTGTCGGGCGGTGCCGCTGACGGCCACCCTGCGGGCCACCGAGTCGCTGCCCCGGGGCCGCGCCGCGGACCGGATGCTCGACCTGGGCACCGGCACCGCCGACCCGCGTTACCCATTGGTCCGCGACGAGACCGGCTCCGGCAAGCGGGCGCTGACCGGGTTGGACACCTGCCTGCTGGCCGGCGAGCGGGGGCCGTTCGGCAGCCTCCCGCGCCGGGTGGGCGACCGGACCGCCCCGCAGTCGGCGCCGGAGTCCTGGCCGATGGCGAAGGTGGCCGTCCGGTCGCTCGGTGAGGTGGCCCTCGGTGGCGGCGACCCGGCCGAGCTGGAACAGCTCACCTGGGAGAGCGCCACCGGCCCGATGACCGCGGTGGTCTACCGGCCGGCCGGCGGCGGCGCCCCGGTGGTCTCCCCGGCGGACCGGTCCGCCCCGCTGCAGACGTACCGGCTGCCGGTGCCCGGCCAGCCGTTGGTGGTGCTCAGCTGGCGGGCCAACCGGGACAGCTCGCTGTCGGTGCCGCCGGGCACGCCGCTGCTGGTGGAACGGCCGGGGCTGGCGGTCGTGCCGGAGCCGGAGCGCGCCGAGACGTTCAGCCTGGCCGGGACGGGCAAGACGCAGTACCGGTCGGTCGGCGGTCGCTGACCGGTCACCTCACCCGACGCGACGGCGGGCGACCCGTCCGGGCCGCCCGCCGTCGTTCACGTCAGTTCTGCGCGGCCGCGTCGTCGGCGGCGAACCCGACCGGCTCGACCGGCGTGCCGTCCAGCCCGGAGATCCAGCCGGTGACGTCCCGGGCCACGTCCTGCGCGGTGAGACGCAGGTCAGTGAGGATCTGCGCCCGGGTGCCGTGCGGGTGCCACTCCGCCGGTACGCCCAGGTCGCGCAGCGGCACCCGGACGTCGGCGTCGCGCATGGCCTGGCCGAGCGCGTCGCCGACCCCGCCGACCCGTACGCCGTCCTCCACGGAGACCACGAGCCGGTGCCCGGCGGCCAGCTCGACCAGCTCGGCCGGGACCGGGCGGACCCAGCGCGGGTCGACCACGGTGACCCCGTAGCCCTGCTCGGCGACCCGGGCGGCGACCTCCATGCCGAGGTGGCCGAAGGCGCCGACCGCGACCAGCAGCACGTCGGTACGCGCCGACTCGGCCAGCACGTCGACCGAGCCGACCCGCCGTACGGCCGGCAGGTCGGCGGCGACGGTGCCGGTCGGGAAGCGGACCACGGTCGGGCCGTCGTCGACCCCGATCGCCTCGCGCAACTCCTCGCGCAGCGTGGCGGCGTCGCGGGGCGCGGCGATCCGCAGGCCCGGCACCACCCCGAAGACGGACATGTCCCAGATGCCGTAGTGGCTCGGCCCGTCCGGGCCGGTGATGCCAGCCCGGTCCAGAACGAAGGTCACCGGCAGCTTGTGCATCGCCACGTCCAGCAGCACCTGGTCGAAGGCGCGGTTGAGGAAGGTGGCGTAGACCGCCACCACCGGGTGCAGCCCGCCGAGCGCCAGGCCGGCCGCGGAGGTGGCCGCGTGCTGCTCGGCGATGCCGACGTCGTAGGTGCGCTCCGGGTACTTGCGGGCGAGCGCGGCGATGCCGGTCGGCTCGGCCATCGCTGCGGTGATGCCCACCACGTCGGGCCGCTCGTCGGCGATCGCGACCAGCTCGTCGGCGAAGACGTGCGTCCACTTCACCGAGGGGGCGGCGACCAGCTTGCCGGTCTCGATGTCGAAGGCGCTGCCGGGGCCGTGCAGGCAGTCGGCCTCGTCCTCCTCGGCCGGCCGGTAGCCGTAGCCCTTCCGGGTGACCGCGTGCACGATCACCGGGCCGCCGAAGTTCTTCGCGGCCCGCAGCGAGGACTCGACCGCGGCGATGTCGTGCCCGTCGACCGGACCCACGTACTTGATGCCGAGGTCCTCGAACATCGCCTGCGGGGCGACCGCGTCCTTGATGCCCTTCTTGACGGCGTGCAGCACCTCGTACATCGGCCTGCCGACCAGCGGGGTGGAGCCGAGGGCGTCCTTGACCGTGTCGAGCACCTTCTCGTAGCCCGGGTTGAGCCGCAGCGAGGAGAGGTGGTCGGCGAGCCCGCCGATGGTCGGCGCGTAGGACCGGCCGTTGTCGTTGACCACGATCACGAGGGGGTTGCCGGCGGTGGCGATGTTGTTCAGCGCCTCCCAGCACATGCCGCCGGTCAGCGCGCCGTCGCCGACCACGGCGACCACGCTGCGCGACTCACCGCGCAGCGCGTACGCCTTGGCCAGCCCGTCGGCGTACGAGAGGGCGGTGGAGGCGTGCGAGTTCTCGACCAGGTCGTGCTCGCTCTCCGCCTGGCTCGGGTAGCCGGAGAGGCCACCGCGCTGGCGGAGCCGGTCGAACCCGGCCTGCCGGCCGGTGACGATCTTGTGCACGTACGCCTGGTGGCCGGTGTCGAACAGGAAACGGTCCCGCGGCGAGTCGAAGACCCGGTGCATGGCGAGTGTCAGCTCGACCACACCCAGGTTGGGGCCGACGTGCCCGCCGGTGCGGGACACCTTCGCGATCAGAAAGTCACGGATCTCGGCGGCGAGGATGTCCAACTGTTCGGTGGACATCCGCTTGACGTCCTGCGGGCCCCGTACCGTGGCCAGCAGCCTGCCGTGGTTGGCCGTGTCCTCTTCAACACTCATGAGGGCAGAGTCTAACGGCCGTTCGGCACTCCGCAGCCCGGGCCGACAACCTACGGGGGCGCGGCAGGGCGCTGAGCAGCCGGTCAGGAGCGGATTCGCAGCCGACACGGTGGCGTCACCGGGCCGGCGTTCGGGCCCGGCCCGGCGGGGGTCCAGGAGCCGAGCACGGCCGCCCGGGCGGCCCCGGTGACCGAGCGGATCGCGCCGGGCAGGCCGTGCCAGGAGAGCCAGCCGAGCAGCGCGAAGGCGTACGCCTCCTTGGCCTGCGCCGGCACGCCCAGCTCGTCGGTGGTGCGCAGCCGCCAGCGGCCGGCGCCCAGCGCGGCCAGCCGGCCGCACAGGGTGGGATTGCGCACCCCGCCGCCGGCGGCGATCACCTCGGCCACCCGGTGCCGGTCGCACTCGGCGGCGACCACCCGGGCGGTCAGCTCGGTCAGCGTGGCCAGCACGTCGTCGGCCGGGACCGGCTCGCCGAGCGCGGCCAGCCGCTCGTCCAGGTAGCCGGCGTGGAACAGCTCCTTGCCGGTCGACTTCGGCGGCGCGGCGGCGTAGTACGGCTCGGCGAGCAGCGCGTCGAGCAGGCGGGGGTGCACCCGGCCGGCCGCCGCCCGGGCGCCGTCGAGGTCGCAGGGCCGGTCCAGGAAGCGGCGGGCCGCCGCGTCGAGCAGCGCGTTGGCCGGCCCGATGTCGTACCCGAGCACCGGCGCGCCCGGGGCGACCACCGTGAGGTTGGCGATCCCGCCGAGGTTCAGCGCGGCCCGCGCCCGCGGCCCGGCCGCGCCGTCCGGCGCACCGGTGTCCGGGGCCAGCAGCAGCGCGTCGAAGGCCGGCACCAGCGGTGCACCCTGCCCGCCGGCGGCGATGTCCGCCGAGCGCAGGTCGCTGAGCACGGGTACGCCGACCCGGGCGGCCACCCGGGCCACCGCGCCGAGTTGCAGGGTGCCCCGGGCCACGCCCTGCGCCACCCAGTGGAAGACGGTCTGCCCGGGCGAGACCACCACGTCGGCCGCGCCGCCGGCCAGCTCCACCCCGACCGCCGCCGCCTCGGCGAAGACCTCGCCCAGCCGGTTGTCCAGCTGGCAGACCGCCTCGACGGTGGTGGCCGCCGGGGGCAGCAGCACGCCGATCCGGCCCCGCAGCTCCGCGTCGTAGTCGAGGCCGCGGTGCCCCAGCGGCCGCAGCCACAGGGTGTCCCCCTCGGCGGTGAACTCGGCAGCAACCACGTCCACCCCGTCGTACGAGGTGCCCGACATCAACCCGACGATCTTCACCGCGCCAGGCTAGTGGCCCAGCCTCGGAGCCCGACAGCTCGCTGGGTCGGCAGCGGCGCTCAGTCCGCCGGCAGCAGCAGCCCGACCAGCTCGACGTGCTGGGTCATCGGGAACAGGTCGAACCCGCGCAGCGCGGCGAGCCGCCAGCCCAGGTCGGCGAAGGTGCGCACGTCCCGGGCGAAGGCGGCCGGGTCGCAGGCCACGTACCCGATCGCCCGCGGCCGCGCGGCGGCCAGCTCGCGGACCACCCGGGCCCCCGCGCCGGTACGCGGCGGGTCGAGCACCACCACGTCGACCGGTCCGGTGATCCGCCGGCGGGCCAGCGCGGTCTCCACCCGGGCCGCGACCACCTCGACCCGAGGCAGGTCCCGCAGGTTCTCCCGAGCCGCCGCGACGCCCTGCGCGGCCGCCTCGACCAGGGTGATCCGGCCGGTGTCGCCGACCCGGGCGGCCAGCGCCGCGGCGAAGAGCCCGGCCCCGCCGTAGAGGTCCCAGGCCGACTCGCCGGGGCGCGGGTCCACCAGCTCCAACACCGCAGCTACCAGGGTGTCCGCCGCCGCGGGGTGGACCTGCCAGAATGCGCTCGCCGGCAGCTTCCAGTCCCGCCCGGCGGCGACCTCGCGGACGGTGGCCGGCCCCTCGACCTCGGTGGCGACGCCGTCGACGACCGCCGCGACGGAGACGTCGCCGCCGGTCGAGGCGACCGTCTCCACCGCCTCGGCCTCCGGCCAGCGGGCACCGCTCGGGCTGAGCACCGGCAGCTGCTGGATCGCCGGGTGGGCGATCAGGCAGCGGTCGATCGGCACCACCTCGTGCGAGCGGTGCTTGAGCAGGCCGGCCCGGTCGGCCGCGTCCACCGCGTAGCGGACCCGGGAGCGCCAGCCCAGCGGCCCGCCCGGCAACGCCTCGACCCGGACGCCGAGCCGGTCCAGCTCGGCGTCGGTCAGCCCGCCCAGCCGGGTCAGCTGCTCGCGTACCACCGCGGCCTTCCACTCCAGCTGCGCCGCCGGCGCGACGTGCTGCAGGTCGCAGCCGCCGCAGCGGCCCGGCCGGGCGTACGGGCAGGGCGCCTCGACCCGGTCCGGGGAGGCCGACAGCACGGTCACCGCGTCGGCCCGGACGAAGCCCCGGTGTACCTCGGTGACCTCGGCGACGACCCGCTCGCCGGGCAGCGCGTGCCGGACGAAGACCACCTGCCCGTCCACCCGGGCCACGCAGTGCCCGCCCGGGGCGACCGGGCCGACGGTCAGCTCGACCCGCTCCGCCTCGGCCAGCCCGCGCTCGTCGCCCGCGCCACCCGCCTCCGGGCCGCCCGGGCCCGCGACCGGCTCAGTCACGACCGCTCCCCGACTCGCCGGGCGGCGCGGAGACCACCGGCGGGACGTCCGGCGGCAGGGCGCTGCGCGGCACCACCCGGGGCCCGCGGGCCGGGCCGAGGGAGAGCGTGGCGTCCAGCCGGTCCAGGTCCTTCCTCGCGGTCGAGGCGAGCTGCCACGGCACGCTGGTCACCATCACCCCCGGCTCGAAGAGCAGCCGGGTCTTGAGCCGCAACGCGCTCTGGTTGTGCAAGAGGTTCTCCCACCAACGCCCGACCACGTACTCGGGGATGAAGACGGTGACGACGTCGCGCGGCGACTCCCGGCGGGTGTTGGCGACGAAATCCAGGATCGGCCGGGTGATCTCCCGGTACGGCGAGTCGACCACGGTCAGCGGCACCGGCAGCTCCCGCCGCTCCCACTCCTCCTGCAGGTCCCGGGTGTCCTTCTCGTCCACGTTCACGGTCACCGCGGTGATCGTGTCCGGCCGGGTGGCCCGCGCGTAGGCGATGGCCCGCAGGGTCGGCTGGTGCAGCTTGCTGACCAGCACGATGGCGTGGTTGCGGGCGGGCAGCACCGCGCGGCCCTCGTCCGGCGGGGTCAGCTCGGCCGCGACCCGGTCGTAGTGCTGGCGGATGCCCAGCATCACCACGTAGATCAGCGCCATCGCGGCGATCGCGATCCAGGCGCCGAGCAGGAACTTGGTGATCAGGACGATCACCAGCACGGCGCCGGTCATCACCATGCCGAAGGTGTTGATCGCCCGGGACCGGTAGATGCGGCGGCGCGCCTCCGGGTCCCGCTCGGTACGCAGGTGTCGGTTCCAGTGCCGGATCATCCCGGCCTGGGAGAGGGTGAACGAGACGAACACCCCGACGATGTAGAGCTGGATCAGCTTGGTCACCTCGGCCTGGAAGCCGACGATGAGCACGATCGCGAAGACGGCGAGGAAGACGATCCCGTTGGAGAGCGCCAGCCGGTCGCCGCGGGTGTGCAACTGCCGGGGCAGGTAGCGGTCCTGGGCGAGGATCGAGCCGAGCACCGGGAAGCCGTTGAACGCGGTGTTCGCGGCGAGGAAGAGGATCAACGCGGTCATCCCGGCGACCACGTAGAGCAGGATCGACCCGGAGCCGAAGACCGTCTCGCCGAGCTGGGTGGTGACCGTCTTCTGCACGTAGCCGGCGGGGCCGGAGACGATCTGGGTGCCCGGGTCCTCGACGAACTGCAGGTGGGTCAGCCGGGCCAGCCAGATGATCCCGACCAGCATGCTCACCGCGATCACACCGAGCAACAGCAGCGTGGTGGCCGCGTTGCGGCTCTTCGGCGCCTTGAACGCGGGCACCCCGTTGGAGATCGCCTCGACCCCGGTGAGCGCGGCGGCGCCCGAACTGAACGTCCGCAGCAGCAGGAAGACCAGGGCGAACCCGGTCACGCTGTGCTCGGCCTGGATGACCAGGTCGGCGCTGGGTGCGCGGAGCTCGTCGCCGAGCACGAAGACCCGGACCAGGCCGGTGAGGAGCATCCCGACGATCACGATCACGAAGCCGTAGGTGGGGATGGCGAACGCGGTGCCCGACTCGCGCAGCCCGCGCAGGTTGACCGAGGTCAGCAGGACCACCGCGATCACCGCGATCATGACCTTGTGGGTCGCCACGAAGGGCACCACCGAGCCGAGGTTGGCCACCCCGGAGGAGACCGACACCGCCACCGTGAGCACGTAGTCGACCAGCAGGGCGCTGGCGACCCCGAGGCCGAACTTCGGGCCCAGGTTGACCGTGGCCACCTCGTAGTCGCCGCCGCCGGAGGGGTAGGCGTGCACGTTCTGCCGGTAGCTGGCGACCACGGTGAGCATCACCACGACCACGGCGAGCGCGATCCAGGGGGAGAACACGTACGCCGAGGCACCGGCGATGGAGAGGGTCAGCAGGATCTCGTCGGGCGCGTACGCGACGCTGGAGAGCGCGTCGGAGGCGAAGACGGGCAGCGCGATCCGCTTCGGCAGAAGGGTGTGCTGCAGCCGGTCGGACCGGAACGGTCGACCGAGGAGGAGTCGCTTCAGCAGCGAGGTGGGACTGGCCACGAACGCCAAGGGTACGACCACCGCGGCGTAGCCGGTGGGGTGGGCGATCATCGGCCGCCGTGCCGGCGCGGTACGGTCGGTCCCCGTTCCCGGCCGGGACGTGGCAGGCTCGCACTCGACGGGTCCGGCGCGGACGGGTACGCAGCTTGGGAGGAAGCGTGCATGTCGTGATCATGGGTTGTGGGCGGGTCGGGTCGACCCTCGCGCACAGCCTGGAGGCCCGCGGGCACTCGGTCGCGGTGATCGACCACGACGCCGACGCCTTCCGCCGGCTCGGCCCGGACTTCGCCGGGATCACCGTGACGGGCGCCGGTTTCGACGGTGACGTGCTGCAGCAGGCCGGCATCGAGCGGGCCGACGCGTTCGCCGCGGTCTCCAGCGGCGACAACTCCAACATCATCTCGGCCCGGCTGGCTCGCGAGACGTTCGGCGTCTCCCGGGTGGCGGCCCGCATCTACGACCAGCGCCGGGCGCAGGTCTACGAGCGGCTCGGCATCCCGACCGTGGCCACCGTCCGGTGGACCGCCGACCGGATGCTGCGGCACCTGGTGCCCGAGGGGAACGTCGAGATCTTCCGCGACCCCACCAGCACGGTGTCGATCGTCGAGGTGCCGTTGCACAAGGACTGGGTCGGCCGGTCGGTACGCGCGCTGGAGGAGACGGCCGGGGCGCGGGTGGCCTACCTGACCCGCTTCGGCATCGGCACGCTGCCCACCGCGTCCAGCCTGGTGCAGGAGGGTGACCAGGTCTTCATGCTGGTCACCGACGACATCGTGGCGACGGTCACGTCGGTGGCGGCGACGCCGCCGGAAGGGGGGCACTGAGCCATGCGGATCGCCATCGCCGGCGCCGGCAACGTGGGCCGGTCGATCGCCCAGGAGCTGATCGAGAACGGCCACCAGGTGATGCTGATCGAGCGGCAGCCGAAGATGCTCCGGCCGGACCGGGTGCCCGCCGCCGAGTGGGTGCTCGCCGACGCCTGCGAGCTGGCCAGCCTGGAGGAGGCCAACCTCGCCGGCTGCGACGTGGTGGTCGCCGCCACCGGCGACGACAAGGTCAACCTCGTGGTGTCGCTGCTGGCCAAGACCGAGTTCGCGGTGCCCCGGGTGGTCGCCCGGGTGAACCGGGCGGAGAACGAGTGGCTCTTCACCGAGCAGTGGGGCGTCGACGTCGCGGTGAGCAAGCCGCGGGTGATGGCCGCCCTGGTCGAGGAGGCGGTCACCGTCGGCGACCTGGTCCGGCTGATGACCTTCCGGCAGGGCGAGGCGAACCTTGTCGAGATCACCCTGCCGCCGACCGCGCCCTACGTCGGCCAGCCGCTGCGCGCGGTGCCGCTGCCCCGCGACTCCGCGCTGGTGGCGATCCTGCGCGGCAAGCGGGTCCTGGTGCCCAGCCCGGACGACCCGATCGAGGCCGGCGACGAGCTGGTCTTCGTCTGCACCGCCGAGGTCGAGGACGCTGTCCGCACGGTGGTGCTCGGCGCGGACAGCGTGGAGCGCACCCGCGAGTCGCGGTGACCGTCGCACCGCGCCGGCGGTGCGGCGCTCAGCCCCGCACGGGGCGGGTCAGTTGCCCGGCAGCGGGGCCGGCTGCGGCTCCCGGGTCACCCGGCGCACCGTCCAGACGGTGATCAGCAGCAGCAACGCGTACGGCGGGTAGCCGAGCGTCAGCCGGGCCACACCGAGCGCGGTGTCCTGGTGGGCGAGGTAGAGACCGGCCTGTACGCCGACCTTGGCCAGCCAGACCACGCCCCAGAGCACGGTCAGCCTGGTGAACGTCCGCACGAGCTGCGGGTCGTCGCGCCACTCGGAGCGCCCCTTGGCGACCAGCACCGACCAGATCCAGCCCACCAGCGGCTGGCGGATGGCGGCGGAGAGCAGCAGGGCCAGCCCGTAGCCGATGCCGTAGAGGATGCCGGGGAGGTAGAAGTCGCGCTCGTCGCCCGTCCGCCAGGCGATCGCGGCGCCGATGGCGACGCCGAAGAGCCCGTTGACGGCGTGCCGGACCGGGCGGCGCTGGGCCAGCCGCAGCCCGGCGATCAGCAGCGCCACGGCCACCGAGGCGATCACCGCGGGGCGCAGGTCGCCGATGATGTTGGCGATCACGAAGACCACCACCGGGATGCTCGACTCCACGAGCCCCCGCCAGCCGCCGAGCTGGTCGGCCATCTGCTCGGCGACGGTGGGCAGCCGCTCGTCGTCGGGCCCGGTCTCCGGCTGGGTGGCCCGGTCCTGTCCTGTGGTCATCGGCCGTCCGTCCGCCCTGCCCGCGCCGTCACTTGGGCGAATCCAGCTCGTAGTAGGGGTTGTAGATGACCTTGCGGTCGTCGCGCATCGCGCACCGGCCGCGGGCGGTGAGGTGCCGGCCGGGCTCGATACCGGCGATGTGCCGCCGGCCCAGCCAGACCAGCGTCACCACGTCGCTGCCGTCGTAGAGGTCGGCCTCCAGCGTGGGCAGGTTGGTCCGCGGCGTGTAGACCACCGTGCGCAGCCGCCCGGTGACCGAGACCACCTGACCCCGGGAGCACTGCCGGGCCGGCATGCAGCCGGACTCGGTGCTCTCGCGCTGCAGCTCCTGCGCCTCGATCTCGGCCTCGCTCGCGGTGAGCCGTTGCAGGAAGCGCCGCAGCGACACCCGGCTCTCGTCGGTCGTCATGACCTCCGCGTCACCCTCTCCACGCTGGCCGGCATCGCGCCGGCGCTGGCCCGGTCCCGGCGTCGCCGGGACCGTCCCGCCAGCGTACGCCGATCCGGTCGACGCCGACGGCCCGGTGACCGCCGGTCAGACCTGCCGCGGCTGCGCGCCGTCCGGCGTGGCCCCGGCCTGCTCGGCCTGCTCGGCGACGTCGCGCGGCAGCCGCAGCGGCAGCGGCTCGCGGACCGGCTTGGCCTCGTTGCCCCGGTCCACCACCAGCCCGTCCAGGCACTCGGCCAGGGGGCCCGCCGCGGCCGGGTCGGTCGCCACCGTGCCCTGGTAGACCCCACGGACCATCCAGCGCGGGCCGTCGATGCCGACGAAGCGCAGATCGGTCACGCCGTCCTCGGTCCGCACCTGGGCCCGCAGCTCGGTGCCGTACTCGCCCTCGACCTCCTGGGCGGCGGTGCCGTCGTTGAGCAGCGACTGGCGGATCTCCTCGCGCACCTCGTCCCAGATCCCCTCGGACCGGGGGGCGGCGAAGACGCCGAGCTGCAGCGCGTTCTGCCCGTGCACCAGCACCACCTGCTGGACGACGCCCTGCTGGTCGGCCTGCACCCGCACCTCGACCTCCGGCACGGCCGGGATGTGCAGGCTGCCGAGGTCCAGCCGGTCCACGCCGGCCGGGGCCTCCGAGATGTCGTACGGACCACGGACGAGCACCGGGGCGGCGGCCTCCTCGCTCTCGAGGTCGAGGACCACCTCGGCGGCCCGCTCGTCACGGCTCTGCCGCCCGTCGCCGGCCCGCTTTCGGGAGAAGATCACTGCGTCCACCCTCCGCTGTTCGCGTTCACCCTGTCACCTCTTCGCTGCGCCGGTCCGCCCGCGGCGGTTCCGCCGGCGGCGGCACCAGCCCGGCGTGCCCACCGGTGGAGCCGTGCCCGCCGGTCCCCCGTCGGGACGGGGGCAGCTCGGCCACCGGCTGGAAGTCCGCCCGTGCCACCCGCTGCACAACGAGCTGGGCGATCCGGTCGCCACGGGAGATCTTCGCCGGTGTGGACCGATCGTGGTTGATCAGGTTCACCAGGATCTCCCCCCGGTAGCCGGCGTCGACCGTACCGGGCGCGTTGAGCACCGTCACACCGAGCCTGGCCGCGAGGCCGGACCGGGGGTGGACCAGGCCCACGTACCCCTCCGGGAGCGCGATCGCCAACCCAGTCGGCACCAGAGCGCGCCCGCCGGGGGGCAGCTCGACGTCCACGGCGGCCAACAGGTCGGCCCCGGCGTCGCCGGGATGGGCGTACGCGGGCAGCGGCAGCTCGGGATCGAGCTGCCGTACGGGCACGGGCACGAGGTCGGTCACGGTTCCCCTCTTCCGTCCGGATCTGCGGTGACCCTGCCATCCTGCCGGGTACCCGGGCCGCCGTCCGCCGTACCCTCGGACTGTGAGCCTGTCGCCGTCGTCGCCACCCCCGGCACCGTCCGTGCCGGCCCCCGCCGAGCACTCCGAGCGGCTCAGCCTGCCCTGGTGGCTCTGGCTGGCCGGGTTGGCGTCCGCGGGGCTGCTCGCCACCGAGATCTGGATGGGGGCGCCCGGCGTGCGCGCCTGGTTGCCGTTCGCGGTGCTGCTGCCGGTCACCGTGGCCGGGCTGTGGTGGCTGGGCCGGATCCGGGTCGCGGTCCGGGGCGGCGAGCTGTGGGTGGACGACGCCCACCTGCCGGTGCGGCACGTGGCCGACGTGATTCCGCTCGACGCCGCCGGCCGCCGGGAGGTGCTCGGCGTCGGCGCCGACCCGCTGGCCTTCGTGGTCCAGCGGCCATGGGTCGGCGGCGCGGTCCAGGTGGTGCTGGACGATCCGGCCGACCCGACCCCGTTCTGGGTGGTCAGCACCCGCCACCCGGTCGAGCTGGCCGAGGCGGTCCTCGCCGCCCGTGACGCCCGCTGACGGCGGCGTCCACCCGAGCCCGAGGTGGTCCTCGCCGCCCGCCGGCGGGTACCCCGCCCGTTCTCCGGGGTCGGCGTTCAGGGCCGGTCGGACGACCCGGGCAGGGCTGACGACGGGCCGGGCAGTGCCGGGCGCTTGCGGCGCAGGTCGGTGCGGACCTGGTCGCCGAGCGACCGGGTGGCCCGTCGGTTGAGGTAGCTGGCCACGGCCGCGCCGGTGAGGAAGGGCCCCAGCGTGGTGAGGTTGCGCCCGAAGCGGCGCAGCACGGTGTCCCGCAGCTCCCGCCGGGCGGCGGTGCCGAGGACCGCGCCGACGCCGGCGCCCGGCATCATCGGATTCACTCCGCGCTGAGTGGCCCAGGCGTGCACCAGGGCGACCGCGCGCGGGCCCCGGCCGGTGGGCATCGGAACGCGGTAGATCTCGTGCAGCTCGCCGATCAGCTTGAGCTCGATCGCCACCACGGCGACCGTCTCCGCGGCCAGCAGCACCGGCGCGGAGAGCAGGGTCGGCGTGACCGCCCACTCCACCGCGGCGACCCCGCCGCCGGCCGCGCCCACCCCGGCGGTCGACCGGGCGGCGTTACGGACCAGACGGTCGGCCAGCGCCTCGTCGTCGAGCCCCTCGAAGTGCCGGCGCAGCGTGGCCAGGTCACGGACGGGCACGTGCGGCGCGACCTCGGTGACCGTGTCGACCATCCAGCGGACCGCGGCCCGCGGCTTGAACAGATCACCCAGCCCGCGGGCGCGGGCCTGGCCGACCAGCCGGCCCAGCAGCTGCCGGCGCCGGACCGGCGCGATGTCGTCCGCGGTCAGGGCCGCCACGGTGGCGCCCAGCTCCGCCGGGTCGCGCTCGGGCGCGCCACCTCGCTCGCTCATCGGTTCGACCTCCCGGGTGGCTGACGCCGTCGTTGGCTACCCGTTACGAGTCAAGCAGCTCCCCACGATCGGCGCACGGTGACGCCGGCAGCGGCGGCCTCGCTCTGGAGGCCGCCGCCGGTTTGGACAAAGGTCAGACGCACTCGCGGCAGATCAGCTCGCCGTTGCGCTCGACCGCCAACTGGCTGCGGTGGTGCACCAGGAAGCAGCGGGCACAGCGGAACTCGTCCTGCTGCATCGGCAGCACCTTGACCGTGAGCTCCTCGTCGGCCAGATCGGCTCCGGGCAGCTCGAAGCTCTCGGCCACTTCGGCCTCATCGACGTCCACGGCGCCCGACTGTGAGTCGACGCGTCGGGCCTTGAGCTCTTCCAGGCTGTCCTCGCCGAGGTCGACCTCGTCGCGACGCGGGGCGTCGTAGTCGGTGGCCATCGGTTTCACTCTCCCATATCGATGTTGTCGCTTCCGGTTGTAACGCCGGACGACGCTGTTTCGGTTCCGCTGGCCGGCCACCCGTTGTGTCGGTCACCCGACCCGAGATCCGTCCCGATCGAAGCCTCCGGGGTAAACCCCCCGGCGAGCGCGGTACCTTACCCCCCCTTTGGGCGAGGCATGTATACCGCCCTCGGCGCAGAGATGTACGCCCCCGCACGGGAAGTTGTTCCCAATGTGACTCAGGCGACACGAAGATAGGGGTAGTAGTACCTGGTTCCCGGGTGGCGCGCCGGCATGTCCGGCTGTTTCCACGCGACGGCCGGACAACAGTTAACCTCAGCGGCGTACCCGGCGGCCGGGGTGCGGCGCGTCTGCCTGCGGTCGCCGCCACCCACCTGGAGTCCGGGGAGCACCCAGATGAGTTTTGCGCGAGTGCGGGCGCTCGTTGTCGTCGGCCTGCTGGCGGCTGTCGCCCTGGTCTTCGTGGTCGTCGCGGTGGTCCGCGACACCCAGGGCAACGCCGGCACCGCCAAGGGCTGCCCGGAGGGCTGGCCGCTCGCCGACGTCACCCTCCGGGAGTACAAGGACGTCAAGATCAATGTGCTGAACGCCACCGACAACCGAGGGCTCGCCGGCAACGTCGCGGACGACTTCCGCAACCGCAAGTTCCAGGTCAAGAAGGTGAGCGACGCGCCGAAGGGCGTCGACGACGTGGCCGTGCTGCGGTTCGGCCCGAAGGGCGTCGGGTCGGCCCACCTGCTCCGGGCGTTCTTCCTCAACAACGCCGACCGGGAGTACGACCCGAAGCGGACCGACGACACGGTGGACGTGGTGCTCGGCAACAGCTTCCAGCAGCTCGCCACCACGACCGAGGTGAACCAGTCCCTCGGCGACCTCGGCTCGCCCGAGGCGCCGCCCGGTACCTGCCCCGTGTCCAAGGACCAGTGACCCGCCGCCGACCCGGCGGCGTACCGTCCGGCCGGGTCGGCGGCCCTGGCCTCGGCCGGCGGTCCGGCAGGCGAGGGTGGACGTCGGCCGGCGGTCGTCAGGGACCGCCCGAGGCGTCGAGGTCGGCGAGCCGGTCGTGCAGCGGCGTGAAGAGCGCCGGCGGGGCGGCGATCACCAGGTCCGGCCCGGCCGGGCGATTGTCGAGTCCGCCCACCCGGAGCCCGGCCTCGGTGGCCACCAACGCCCCGGCGGCCTGGTCCCAGGCGGCCAACCCCTTCTCGTAGTAGGCGTCCAGCCGGCCCTCCGCGGCCAGGCAGAGGTCCAGCGCGGCGGCACCCAGCCGGCGGATGTCCCGGACGTGCGGGATCAGCTCGGCGACCACCCGGGCCTGGTGCGCGCGTCGCTTCGGGTCGTATCCGAAACCGGTGGCGACCAGCGCCTGGCCCAGGTCGGTCTCGGTGGAGCAACGCAGCCGCTCGCCGTCGCGCCACGCCCCGCCGCCGGCCGTGGCGGTCCACTCCTCGCCGGTCGCCACGTTGCGCACCACCCCGGCGACCACCTCGCCGTCCACCTCGGCGGCGAGCGACACTGCGCAGTACGGCAGCCCGTAGAGGTAGTTGACGGTGCCGTCGATCGGGTCGACGATCCAGCGCACGCCGCCGGCGCCGACCGGCCCGGTGTCGCCCGCGCCGTACTCCTCGCCAAGCACCGCGTCGGTCGGCCGGACCCGGCGCAGCGCGTCCAGCACCTGCCGCTCGACCGCCCGGTCGGCCGCGGTCACCACGTCGGTCACCGTGCTCTTGGTGGCGGCCACCGAGACGCCCTCGGCCCGCATCCGGTGCGCCGTCGCGGCGGCGTCCCGGGCCACCTCGATCGCGATCTCCAGCAACTCGCGGGGTGGCGGCGGCGTCGTACGGTCCATCCTTCGTCCCCTTCCCGCACGACCGGGGCGTTCCCGCTCACGCGCGAGTATCATCCTTACAAAGTCCACATCTGCGTCGAATTGGCGGTCCCCGCACCCAGTACGCCGTGCGGCGCAGGATGATCGCCGCAGACGGCGTTACAATTCACCCCTGCCCACGCGCCACGGGCGGCCGAACGACAGGCCGACCGGGGACACGGGGGCTCCTCAACCACATCGCTCGGCACGGTGGCCCCGCTGCGCCGGACGACCCGGCCGTGCTCGCTCTTCGCCTCCGGAAGGTCATTCGTGACAGAACCCCGCCAGACCGGCGCCGACGTTCGCTCGCTCACCGACACCCTGATCGCCCACGCGCAGAGCGCCGGCGGCCAGCTCACGTCGGCCCAGCTCGCGCGCACCGTCGAGTCCGCCGAGGTGACTCCGGCCCAGGCCAAGAAGATCCTGCGGGCGCTCTCCGAGGCGGGGGTGACCGTGGTCGTGGATGGCTCGGCGAGCACCCGCCGCCGGGTCGCCGCCGCCCGCTCGGCCACCCCGGCGTCCCGGGCCACCACCGCCAAGACCACCAAGAAGGCCGCCGCGCCCGCCCCGAAGCAGGCGCCCGCCGCCGACGAGGCCCCCGCGCCCGCCCCGCGCAAGGCGACCGCGCGCAAGGCCGCCGGCACCACCGCCGAGGCGGCGGCGCCGGCCAAGGCGGCGAAGGCGACCCGCGCCACCAAGGCGACCGTGGCCGCGACCGCCGGCAAGTCGGGCAAGGCCGCCCCCGGGGCGGAGGGCGCCGAGGGCGAGATCGACCCGGAGGAGCTGGCCGCCGAGATCGAGGACGTGGTGGTCGAGGAGCCGGCTGAGCTGACCAAGGCCGCCGAGGCCGACGCGGCGAGTTCGGCCACCGACAACGACTTCGAGTGGGACGACGAGGAGTCCGAGGCGCTCAAGCAGGCCCGGCGTGACGCCGAGCTGACCGCCTCCGCCGACTCGGTCCGGGCCTACCTCAAGCAGATCGGCAAGGTTCCGCTGCTCAACGCGGAGCAGGAGGTCGAGCTGGCCAAGCGGATCGAGGCCGGGCTCTACGCCGCCGAGCGGCTGCGCGCCGCCGACGAGGGCGAGGAGAAGCTCACCCGCGAGATGCAGCGCGACCTGATGTGGATCTCCCGCGACGGCGAGCGGGCCAAGAACCACCTGCTCGAGGCGAACCTGCGGCTGGTGGTCTCGCTGGCCAAGCGCTACACCGGCCGCGGCATGGCCTTCCTCGACCTGATCCAGGAGGGCAACCTCGGTCTGATCCGCGCGGTCGAGAAGTTCGACTACACCAAGGGCTACAAGTTCTCCACCTACGCCACCTGGTGGATCCGGCAGGCGATCACCCGCGCGATGGCCGACCAGGCCCGCACCATCCGCATCCCGGTGCACATGGTCGAGGTGATCAACAAGCTCGGCCGCATCCAGCGGGAGCTGCTCCAGGACCTGGGCCGCGAGCCCACCCCGGAGGAGCTGGCCAAGGAGATGGACATCACACCGGAGAAGGTGCTGGAGATCCAGCAGTACGCCCGGGAGCCCATCTCGCTCGACCAGACCATCGGTGACGAGGGCGACAGCCAGCTCGGTGACTTCATCGAGGACTCGGAGGCCGTGGTCGCGGTCGACGCGGTCTCGTTCTCCCTGCTGCAGGATCAGCTCCAGCAGGTGCTCCAGACGCTCTCCGAGCGCGAGGCGGGCGTGGTGCGCCTGCGCTTCGGCCTCACCGACGGCCAGCCGCGCACGTTGGACGAGATCGGTCAGGTCTACGGGGTGACCCGGGAGCGGATCCGGCAGATCGAGTCGAAGACCATGTCCAAGCTGCGCCACCCGTCCCGGTCCCAGGTTCTCCGGGATTACCTGGACTGAGCCGGAAACGTCAACTCGGTGTGTCGTTCTGAGCACCACGCGTGCAACACCGGATGGTGATCCGCCGGTTGCACGATTGTGATCGTTGACGTGGCACCCTTGGTGCACGGCACACTGTCCCTGCCATGTGTGACCTCGGTCCCCCGCGGGCACACAGGGAAGGCCAGGCGCGACAAGGATGTTGCACGATAGGTGAGCAACGACCGAAGAGTTTGTTCATCGGTGACGACCAGAGGAGGAAGGCGATGACCCCGACCCTCACGCCGCCGCCCGAGACGGTGAGCCCCCCGGCCGCCGATGAACGGTGCGACCGCTGCAATGCTGCCGGCAAGCTCCGGATCACTCTGGCGGGTGGGAGCGAGCTGGTGTTCTGTGGGCACCACGCGAACAAGTACGCCGAGGATCTCGTGAAGATCACCGTGCGGTTCGCGACGGACCCGGAGTTCAGCTGGCGTGGCGCCGATCTGGTGGCGAACTGAGAATCCATAACTAACCCGACATAGCCGGCCGGAGGCACCCGAGGGGTGCCTCCGGCCGGCTTTTTGCGTCCACCTCGCCCGCCGGTCCATCGTGATCATCAGGTTGACGGCGGAGTCGATCGCCGAAACGGCCGCAAACCTCATGATCGACCCGCTCGGCGGAGAGGCCGGCTGGGCGCGGAAAGCCGGCGCGGCGGGTCAGAGGGTCTGGACGGTGGCGATGCGCTCTTCGAGCTGCTCGATGGTGGCCTGGGCGCTGGGCGGGCCGCCGCAGAGCCGGCGCAGCTCGGCGTGGATCTTGCCGTGCGGCTGGCCGGTGCGGTGGTGCCGGGCGGCCACCAACGCGTTGAGCTGCCGCCGCAGCGCCACCCGACGCTGGGCGGCACTCATCGGTGCCGGCGGCGCCGTCGACGCCGCAGGGGCCGGCTCAGCGGCCCGCACGGCCGCCTTGCGGCGCTGGTTGGCCAGCTGCTCGGCCTGCCGCTTGGTCAGCAGCATGCTGACCTGATCGGCGGTGAGCAGACCGGGCAGGCCCAGGTACTCCTCCTCCTCGGGGGTGCCGGCCTGGGCCGCGGTGCCGAACGACGCACCGTCGAAGATCACCTGGTCCAGCTCGGCGGTGGCGGAGAGCGCCGCGAACCGCTTCTCCAGCTCGCCGCTGGCCTGGTCGTCGCGCTGGGCCCGCTCCAGCAGGTCGTCGTCGAAGCCCTTGCGGTCCTTCGGCTTGCCCAGCACATGGTCGCGCTCGGCCTCCATCTCGCTGGCCAGCCCGAGCAGGTGCGGCACGCTGGGCAGGAAGACCGACGCGGTCTCCCCCTCGCGGCGGGCCCGGACGAACCGGCCGATCGCCTGGGCGAAGTAGAGCGGGGTGCTGGCGCTGGTGGCGTAGACCCCGACCGCGAGCCGCGGGATGTCGACCCCCTCGGAGACCATCCGCACCGCGACCAGCCAGCGCTGCTCGGACGTCGCGAACGTCGCGATCCGCGCGGAGGCGCCGGCGTCGTCGGAGAGCACCACCGCGGCCCGCTCGCCGGTCAACTGCTCGATCAGCTTCGCGTAGGAGCGGGCGGTCTGCTGGTCGCTGGCGATGACCAGCCCACCGGCGTCGCTCATGCCGGCCTGGCGCAGCACGGTGAGCCGGGCGTCGGCGGCCCGCAACACCTGCGGCATCCAGTCGCCGGCCGGATCCAGGGCGGTACGCCAGGCCTGGGCGATCAGATCCTGCGTCATCGGCTCGCCGAGACGTGCCGCCAACTCCTCCCCGGCGTTGGTCCGCCACCGGGTCTCCCCCGAGTACGCGAGGAAGAGCACCGGCCTGACCACCCCGTCGCGCAGCGCGTCGGCGTAGCCGTAGACCGAGTCGGCGCGCGAGCGGAGCAGTCCGTCGCCGCCGCGCTCATAGCTGACGAACGGGATCGGGTTGTCGTCGGAGCGGAACGGGGTGCCGGTGAGCATCAACCGGCGTACCGCGGGCTCGAAGGCCGCCTTCACCCCGTCGCCCCACGACCGGGAGTCGCCGGCGTGGTGGATCTCGTCAAGGATGACCAGGGTGCGCCGCGTCATGGTGCGCCGCCGGTGCACCTGCGGGGCCATCCCGACCTGGGCGTAGGTGACCACGGCACCGTGGAAGTCGGCCGAGGAGTGCAGGTCGGCGTTGCGGAAGGCGGCGTCGAGCTGGATGCCGACCCGGGCGGCGGCCTGCGCCCACTGGCCCTTCAGGTGCTCGGTCGGGGCCACCACGGTGACCGCCTCGACCGTGCCGTCGGCGAGCAGCTCGGCGGCGATCCGCAGGGCGAAGGTCGTCTTGCCCGCGCCGGGCGTGGCTACCGCGGTGAAGTCCTCTGAGCGGCGGCGCAAGTACTCCACCAAGGCCTTGCGTTGCCAGGCGCGTAGGGCCGGAAAGGTGTCGATCTCCGGCAACCTGGCTGCCACGCGTGGGCTCCTCTCCGACCGCACGAAGGCGGACCCCGGCCGAGGGCCACGGGTACCGCCGCCCATGAAAACGCCTCCGCGCAAGAACCTGCCGCGAAGGCCGACTCAGCATAACCAGCGGGCGCCGCTCGGCCCAGGCGACGCCACGCTGGTCACATCCGACGCCTCGGTGCCATCCGTCACGGCACCGAACCGGCCGGCCGGCCGAGCGGGCCGAAGCCGGTCACGAAGGACGCCGGCAGCCTCGCCGGAGCGGTCCTCCACTCACCAGAGCGGACCGGGGCCGGGCCCCCGGGTGCGCGGCGGACGCAGCGTCGCCACCGGCGCGGCCCAACGGCGGCGCAGCGCCACCACCCGGAGCCCGAAGACCAGGACCGCGGCGGCGGTGAGCGGCAGCGTGCCGGCGAGCCCCAGACCGTGCAGCACCGCCACCATGATCGAGCCGGCGAGCGCGGCCACCGCGTAGATCTCGCGGCGCAGCACCACCGGAATCTCGCCGGTGAGCAGATCCCGGCCCAGCCCGCCGCCGATCGCGGTGAGCATGCCGATGACGCAGGCCCCTACCGGCGGGACCCGGGCGTCGAGGGCCTTCAGGGTGCCGGTGACGGTGAAGAGCGCGAGCCCGGCCGCGTCCAGCACCAGCACGGTGGTGCGCAGCCGGGCCAGCTGGGGATGCAGCCAGAAGACCGCGGCGGCGGTGGCCACCGCCGCGGTGGCGTAGCGCCAGTCGGCGAAGGCGAGCGGGGGCACCTCGTCGACGGCCAGGTCGCGGAAGATCCCACCGCCCAGGGCGGCCACGAACCCGACGAAGACGACGCCGAAGAGATCGAGCCGTTTGGCCACCGCGGCGGAGGCGCCGGAGGCGGCGAAGACCGCGACACCGGCCAGGTCGGCGAGGAGCAGGGCGGTGGAGGTGGTCACCGCAGCAGGCTACGTGGGCGGCCGGAAGGGCCGCCCCGGTTCACTCGCCCCAGGAGTCGTAGATCTCCTTGCACTTCGGGCAGACCGGCGAACCCGGCTTGGCAGCCTTCGTCACCGGGAACTTCTCGCCGCACAACGCGATGACGAAGGTGCCCATCACGGCACTCTCGGCGATCTTGTCCTTACGGACGTAGTGGAACATCTCGGGACCGGTGTCGGCGTCCTTCAGCTCTGGACGCTCGAGGACCTCTGTACTCACGTCTGCACCTCCAACCGACAAGTCTGGCAGGTCGCCGCGGTCCGGTCCACTTCACCCGTTCCGGAGACGGCGTCGTACGGTGATCGTTGTGACCAACTTTCACATCCGTTACGGCGCCGAGGTGGCCGAGGCCCTGCGCGACGCGCGACCCGTCGTCGCCCTGGAGAGCACCATCGTCTCGCACGGTCTACCCCGACCGGAGAACCTGCGGGTGGCCCGGCAGATCGAGGCGACGGTCCGGGCGGCCGGCGCGGTCCCGGCCACCATCGGCATGGTCGGCGGCGCGCTGGTGGTCGGCCTCGACGACGCGCAGCTGACCCGGCTCGCCACCGTCGACGGTGTGGTCAAGCTCTCCGTCCGCGACCTGGCGGTGGCGGCGGCGGCCGGCGCGGACGGCGCGACCACCGTGGCGGCGACCAGCGCGGTGGCCGCCGCGGCGGGAATCGGTGTCTTCGCCACCGGTGGCCTGGGCGGGGTGCACCGGGAGGCGTCCCAGACCTTCGACGAGTCGGCGGACCTGACCACCCTCGCCCGGACCCCGATAGCGGTCGTCTGCGCCGGGGTGAAGTCGATCCTCGACGTGGGCGCCACGCTGGAACGGCTGGAGACGCTCGGGGTGGGCGTGGTGGGCTACCGCACCCGACGCTTTCCGGGCTTCTACCTGACCGACGGCGGCTTCGACCTGGACTGGTCGATCGAATCGCCCGAGCAGGTGGCGGACGTGCTCGCCGCCCGGGCGCAGCACGGGGTGCACGCCGGCGCGCTGATCGTGGCCAACCCGCTCCCCGCCGACGAGCAGCTCGACCCGGCGCTGCACGACCGCACCCTCGCCGACGGCCTGGCACGGCTCGAGCGTGACGGGATCACCGGCAAGGCGGTCACCCCGTACCTGCTCGCGCACTTCCACTCCGCCACCGAGGGCGCCAGCCTGACGGTGAACGTCCGGATCATCCTGCGCAACGCCGACCTGGCCGCCCGGATCGCGGTGGCCGCCGCCGCGCGCCGCACCGACGACCCGGCATGACCCGTCCGCGACGGGTCGTCATCGTCGGCGACATCCTCACCGACGTGGTCGCGGTGCTGGCCGGGCCGCTCGCCACCGGCTCGGACACCTCGGCCGAGATTCGGTTCAGCGGTGGCGGGCAGGCGGCCAACACCGCCGCCTGGATCGCCGCGCAGGGCGCGCCGGTGACGCTGGTCGGCGCGGTGGGCGACGACGCCGCCGGCCGCGACCGGGTGGCCGAGCTGGCGGACGCGGGCGTCGACTGCGCGGTGCAGCGCGTCGCGGGCGAGGTGACCGGCACGGTGATCGTGCTGGCCGGCGACGACGAGCGGAGCATGATCAGCCAGCGCGGGGCGAACCTGCGGCTGACCGCCGAGCACGTCGAGGAGGCCCTCGCCGCGGTGCCCGACGCCGGGCATCTGCACCTGTCCGCGTACACCCTGTTGGACGCCGGGTCGCGCGGGGCCGGGCTGCGCGCGCTGGCCGCCGCCCGCGAGCGCGGGTTGAGCACCAGCGTCGACGCGGCGTCCGCGGCGCCGCTGCGGCGAGTCGGCGCGGCGGCGTTCCTGGCCTGGGTACGCGACGTCGACCTGCTCCTGGTCAACGCGGACGAGGCGACCGTGCTGGCCGGTGGGCTGGATCCGGCGGCCCAGGCGCGGGCGCTGTCGGCCACGGCCCGGCGGGTGGTGGTGAAGCGGGGCGCGGCCGGCGCGGTCTGGGTGGACCGGGCCGCGACGGTCAGCGTGGCGCCGGCCCGCCGGGTGGCGGTGGTCGACGTCACCGGCGCCGGGGACGCCTTCGCGGCGGGCCTGCTGACCGCCTGGTTGGGCGGCGCGGACCCGCGGGCGGCGCTGGCCCGGGCCGGCGACCTCGGTGCGCTCGCCGTCTCGACGGTGGGCGCCCGCCCCGCCCCCTGACGCCGCCCCGGTCAGGGCTCGGCGTCGATGACCTTGTGCGGCCGCTCCTCGGCGGTCAGGCTCATCGGCGGGGTGTCGTCCTGGTGCCGGGGGTGGAACCGGTTGGCGAGCCGGTGCTCCTCCTTCGGCGGCCGGTCGTTGGCCAGCAGCACGGCGAGCCACGGGATGAGCACCATGCCGAGGGCGCAGAGCGACAACCAGAGCCAGAGCAGGGGTGCCTGCGCGCCGACCAGGATCGCACCGACCACCACACAGGCCACCCGGACGCCCATCATCAGGATGTAGCGCCGCTGGCGGCTGGTGAGCTGGTCGTCCTGGCTGCGTGAGGCGTCGGTGATCAGGATCGGCTGGTAGGCCTGACGCTTCACCACGGACCTCCTCGAGGGGACACGCCCATCCTGTCACTCCCCCGCCGCGATCAGCGAGATTCGACCGCGGCAGCGCTCGTATTACGTTCGTGGTACGCTCCGCGCGTGGGCAGCAGGTTCAGCTTCACCGACGAGGCGTTGGCCAACCTGAAGGTCTACGACGTCACGCCCGGGGAAGTCTGGGAGGCGCTGCACAGCGCCCGGCGGGTCATCCGTCACCTGGGCGACGACGTGATGGTCGTCTACGCCGCCGCCCGGCGGGGCCGCCGGCTGGCGGTGCTGCTCGCCGAGGCCGACGGCACCGACAACGACTGGGACATCCTCTCCGCCCGCGAGCTGAGCGACGTCGAGTCCAAGCGCTACGACGAGGCCGTGCGGAGATCTCGCCGATGAGGAGGCGGTGACGATGCACCGTAACGACGCGACCAAGCAGTTCCACAGCGGCGACGACCGGCTCGCGGAGCTGATCGACGAGAGCCCACCGGTTGAGCTGCCGACCCCCGACACCGACGTGCCGATGGTGAGCCGGTCGGTCCGGCTGCCGCTCGAGACGTACGAACGGGTGCGGGCGGTGGCCGACGCCCGCGGCATCGGCGTCACCACCCTGATGCGCCAGTGGATCGAGGCGGGCCTCGCCGACCTGGACGATTCCGCCACCGTCTCGCTCGCCGACGTCCGCCGGGCGATCGCCTCGCTGGCCCACCCCACCGCCGCCTGAACGCCGTTGCACCGGTGCGCCGGCCGCTGCGGCGGCCGGCGCCCACCCTGTCCGGCAGGTCGTGCGGCGAGGGCCGACGGCCGGCGTCCGCCCTGCTCGGCGGGCCGTGCGCCGGGAGCTGACGGCCGGCGTCCGACCGTAGCGTCAGCCGGTCGCCTTCGCCTTGGCCGCCGCCTTCATCTGCTGCTTGTACTCGCGGACCCGGCGCAGCGAGTCGGCGTCGGTCACGTCGGCCACCGAACGGTGCGCGCCCGGGTCGCCGTACCCGCCGGCCGCCTCGCGCCAGCCCTGCGGCTGGACGTCGAACCGCTTGCCGAGCAGGGCGAGGAAGATCTGCGCCTTCTGCTTGCCAAACCCGGGCAGCTCGGCGATCCGACCGAGCAGCTCCCGCCCGTCGGCGACGTCGGCCCAGAGCCGGGACGCGTCGCCGTCGTAGCGCTCGACGAGCACCCGGCACACCTCCTGCACCCGGGCCGCCATCGCCTTGGGAAACCGGTGCAGCGCCGGCGGCTGGGCGAAGACGGCGACCAGCTCCTCCGGGTCGTGTTCGGCGAGGTCCCGGGCGTCCAGCTCACGGCCGAGCCGTTGAGCCAGTACGTACGGCGAGGAGAACGCCTTCTCCATCGGCACCTGCTGGTCGAGCACCATGCCCACCAGCAGGGCGAGCGGGCTGCGCTCCAGCAGCCGGTTTGCTTCCGGGTCGATGGGCAGCACGAGCGTCATGTGCCCATCCTGCCCGGTCGCCGGAGCGCAGGCGTACCGCCACCCCGACATGGGCGCGCCAGCTCGGCGGGTGAAGCCACGACGCCGCGCCCGATCTCCCGGGTGGTGCCGGGCCGGGGCGGCGCGGGGGGCAGGATGACGACGTGGACGAACACGACATGCTGCTCTCCCCCGCCGGGGTCGAGGCGTTGCGTACCGCGCTGACCCGGGCCGACTTCACCTCGAACGGGATCGCCAACCGGCTCGGCCCGCAGGGCACCGGCGGGGTGGCCCGCAACGACTACCGGGCCGCGCTGCGGGCCACCGAGGAGCGCGACCCGCTCGGCACGCTGATCCGGGTGTTCATCTGCGACCAGACCGAGGCGGAGGCGACGGTGGCCGCCGCGCTCGCGCCGCTGGACGTGGCGGAGGCGCTCGCCGGCGGGCTGGTCGAGCGGCACGGCGACGGGCTGCGCGCCGGGGTGGACCTGGAGCCGTACGGCGACGACTGGTGGGTGCTCGCCGACGTCCCGGCCAGCGCCCGCCCGGGGCGGCCGCTGCACGCCGAGCACGTGCTCGGCATCGGCGGGGCGACCCAGACGCTGATCGGCGCCGCCGTCCGCCGGCCGGTGGACACGGCGCTGGACCTGGGCACCGGCTCCGGCGTGCAGGCCCTGCACCTGGGCACGCACGCGCAGCGGGTCACCGCCACCGACGTCTCCGACCGCGCGCTGCGCTTCGCGGCCACCACGGCCGCGCTCAACGGCCAGGACTGGGAGCTGCTGCGCGGGGACATGGTCGCGCCGGTGGCCGGCCGGCGGTTCGACCTGGTGGTGAGCAACCCGCCGTTCGTGGTCGGCCCGGGCACCACCACGCACGTCTACCGCGACTCCGGCCGGGTCGGCGACGCGATCGGCGCCGAGCTGGCCGCCGCCGCGCCCGACCTGCTCACCGAGGGCGGCACGATGCAGTACCTGGCGAACTGGGTGCACGTCGCCGGCGAGGAGTGGGACGAGCGGGTGGCCGGCTGGTTCGCCGGCACCGGCCTGGACGCCTGGGTGATCCAGCGCGAGGTGGCCGACCCGATGGCGTACGTGAACCTCTGGCTGACCGACGTGGGCGAGACGGCCGATCCGCGGCGGATGGCCGACTGGCTGGACTGGTTCGACGCGCACAAGGTGGAGGCGATCGGCTTCGGCATCGTCTCGCTGCGCCGCAGCGGGAACGCCGCTCCGGTGGTCCGGGTGGAGGACCTGCGGCAGCGGGTGGAGCCGCCGATGGGTGACCAGATCGCCGCGTGGTTCGACCGCCAGGACTTCCTCCGGGTACGCGACACCGAAGGACTGCTCGCCGAGCGCTACCGGGCCGCCGAGGGTCTCCAGCTGCGGCAGGAGGCGACCATGGGCGACGAGGGCTGGGCGGTGGACCGGCAGGTGCTGGCCATGCCGCGCGGGCTGCGCTGGACCGAGGAGGTCGACCCGCTGGTGCTGGCGCTGGTCGGCGGCGCCGACGGTCAGCTGCCGCTGCGCGATCAGCTCGCCCTGCTCGCGGCGGCGCACGACGTGCCGGTCGACGAGTTGGCCGAGGCGGCTGGTCCGATCGTGGCGCACCTGGTGGAGCGCGGCATCATCGAGCCGGTGGCCGGGTGATGGCGGCGGGCACCATCGCCGGGGCCGGCGGCCGGTCGAGGTGCGTACGGAGGGCGGGCTGATGCGGGCGGTGGTGCAGACGGTCGGCCGGGCCAGCGTCACGGTCGACGGCGAGGTGGTCGGCGCGATCGACGACGGGCTGCTGGTGCTGCTCGGCGTGACCCACACGGACACCGTCGAGACGGCCCGGACGATGGCTCGCAAGGTACACGAGCTGCGCATCCTCGACGAGGAACGGTCCGCGGCCGACACCGGCGCCCCGATCCTGGTGGTCAGCCAGTTCACCCTCTACGGCGACGCCCGCAAGGGCCGGCGTCCGAGCTGGACCGCGGCTGCCCCGGCGGAGGTGGCCGAACCGCTCGTGACCGAGGTCGTCGAGGCGCTGCGCGCCCGCGGCGCCAAGGTGGAGACCGGCCGTTTCCGCGCCCACATGCTGGTCGAGAGCGTCAACATCGGCCCCCGCACCCTCCTCCTGGACCTCTGACCAACCCCGCCCCACCCTCTCCCCTCCCCTCGCTGGACCCTGTTGATCAAGAGGAACGCGTCAGATCGGTAGCCGATTTTGACGCGAATCTCTTGATCACCGAGGCCAGGGCACGGGGCGGGGTGGGGGTTGGGAGTTAGGAGAAGAGGCCGCGGCGTTGGATGGACTGGCGCAGCCAGCCGTCGAGCTGGGCGGTCCAGTCGGCGCGGTCCAGGGTGGCGTAGTCGACGGTGAACCGGCCGAAGGCGTCCCGGCCCTCGGTGAGCAGGCCGCCGCGCTTGTCCATCTCCAGCACCACCTGCATCTGCTGCGGGTCGGCGATGAAGGTGACCTCCAGCTGGTTGATCGCCCGCGCGTACTGCGCCGGCGGGTGGAACTCGATCTCCTGGTAGAACGGCAGCGTCTGCCGTACGCCGTAGATGTGGCCACGCTCCACATCGGCCCGGGCGAACCGGAAGCCCAGCCGCAGCAACGCCTCCAGCAGGCGCTCCTGCGCCGGCAGCGGATGCACCGCGACGGCGTCCAGGTCGCTCTTGTCCACCGCCCGGGCCACCTCCAGCTCGGTACGGAGCCCCATGGTCATGCCGTGCAGGTGCTGCCCGTAGAGCTCGGTGACCGGCGTCTCCCACGGCACGTCGAAGCGGAACGGGATCTCGTGGCGCTGCCCGGCCGCCAGCCGGAACGCGCCGGTGACGCGCTGCCGGTGAAACTCCTGGTCGGTGTTGTAGTCGTTGTCACCGCTCTCGACCTCGACCCGGGTCATCAACCCCAGCGCCACGTACTCGACGTCGACCTCATGGTCGCCGCCCACCACCTGGATCCGCCCCTCCAACTGGCCGCCCGGGCGGCAGTTCGGGTTGGCCAGCACGGTTTCCACCGACGGGCCACCGACACCCATCGCCTGCATGAGCCGCTTGAAGACCACAACACCCTCCGTCGCCTGTCCCGGTCGGCCAAGTCGGCCAACCGCTGGCACGGTAACCGGGGCCGGCAAGCCTGCCCGGCCGACACACCCGGCCCGCCGGGCCTGCCCGAACCTTCGCCCGGCACGACGGCCGACCGGTCCCGGCCGGCGTACCCCGCGCCCTTCGTTCGATTTGGCGACGGCAAGCCGCCGCCGAACCGACCGGCACGGCGAACCTACGTCGATCCGACCGGATTCCTGTCGGGTCCCCGATCGCCTCACTCCCGTTTTACGCCCCGCCCGCCAAGCTGTTTGTCACCGGCAGCACTTTGGCCGGCACGGCACCACACGGACACGGGGAGAGAAGACGATGGCCCAGCAGATGACGGAGCACCGGACGCGCCCGGCCGCGGGCACCGACACCGACCCGGGCACCGAGACCCTGATCGACCTGGACGCGACCGACGAGCGCGGTGTCTCCACCGACCTGGTCCGGGCGTACCTCAACGGAATCGGCCGCACCAAGCTGCTCACCGCCGCGCAGGAGGTCGAGCTGGCCAAGCGGATCGAGGCCGGGCTGTTCGCCGAGGAGAAGCTGGCCACCTGCACCCCGGTCTCCGACGAGCTGCGGGCCGACCTGGCGCTGATCGTCACGGAGGGTCGCGCCGCCAAGAACCACCTGCTCGAGGCGAACCTGCGGCTGGTGGTGAGCATCGCCAAGCGCTACACCGGCCGGGGCATGGCCTTCCTCGACCTGATCCAGGAGGGCAACCTCGGTCTCATCCGGGCGGTCGAGAAGTTCGACTACGCCAAGGGCTACAAGTTCTCCACCTACGCCACCTGGTGGATCCGGCAGGCGATCACCCGGGCGATGGCCGACCAGGCCCGCACCATCCGGATCCCGGTGCACATGGTCGAGCAGGTCAACCGGATGGTCCGGGCCCGCCGTGAACTTTCGGTCGCGCTCGGTCGGGAGCCCACCGTCGCCGAGGTCGCCCGGGCGCTGGACATCCCCGAGTTCCAGGTGATCGAGCTGATCTCGTACGACCGGGAGCCGGTCAGCCTGGACCAGGCGGTCGGCGAGGACGGCGAGAGCGCGCTGGGCGACTTCGTCGCCGCGGTCGATCCGCGGGACGAGCCGGGCGACGCGGCGGCGAACGGCGAGCTGCGCAACGAGGTGCACATCGTGTTGGCCACCCTGTCCCAGCGTGAGCAGGCGGTCATCCGGCTCCGGTTCGGGCTCGACGACGGCCGGCAGCGCACCCTGGACGAGGTGGGCCGCGAGTTCGGCCTCTCCCGGGAGCGGATCCGGCAGATCGAGAAGGTGACTCTGCTCAAGCTGCGCGCCCCGGAGCGGGCGCAGCGTCTGGAGGCGTACGCCTGCTGACGCACCTGGTTCCACGGAAGGCCCCGGCGGTGCGCCGGGGCCTTCCGTGCTGTCGAGGTGCTTGACGCAGCCACCGATCCGGGGTACAAACCAAGCGGTTATAGAACCAGGAGGTTATCAAGCGGTGGGCACCGATCTGCTGGACGCGACCTTCGCGGCGCTGGCCGACCCGACCCGGCGAGCCATCCTCGCCCGGCTCGCGGCCGGCGAGGCGACCGTGACCGAGCTGGCCGCGCCGTTCGCGATGAGCCAGCCGGCCATCTCCAAGCACCTCAAGGTGCTGGAACGCGCCGGCCTGGTCAGCCGCGGGCGGGACGCCCAGCGCCGACCCTGCCGGCTGGAGGCCCGGCCGCTGCGGGAGGCCACCGCCTGGCTGGCCGGCTACCGCGACTACTGGGCGGAGAGCTACCAGCGCCTCGACGCCCTGCTCGACGAGCTCCAGGCCGTCGAGCGGGCCGACGAACGTGGCGGCGGCCGATGACCGGCCCGGACGATTCGCTGGTCGTGCACACTCCGGGCGATCGGGAGATCGTCCTGAGCCGGGTGTTCGACGCGCCGGCGCACCTGGTGTTCGCCGCCTTCACCCGGCCGGAGCTGCTGGCCCGCTGGTACGGCGCCCGCGGCTGGCGGCTGGTCGAGTGCGACGTCGACCTGCGGGTCGGCGGGCGGTGGCGCTACGTGTCGCAGGGGCCCGACGGTGACCGGATGGTCCAGTCCGGCGTCTACCGGCAGGTGGAGCCGGCGCACCGGTTGGTCTGCACCGAGCTCTTCGACGACCAGTCCTACCCGGGCGAGACGCTGGTCAGCCACGAGTTCACCGAGCTGGCCGGGCGCACCACCGTCACCACCACGTTGCGCTACGCCACCGCCGAGGGGCGGGACACCGTGCTGCGCTACCCGATGGCCCGGGGCTACGGCGAGGGCCTCACCCGGCTCGCCGAACTGCTGCACCTGACAACGACGATGCGAGGAGAGACACCGTGAACTGGACGCTGGAAGTGGTGATCGTGCCGGTCTCCGACCTGGACCGGGCGAAGAAGTTCTACGCCGACCAGCTCGGCTTCAATGTGGACCACGACACGGTCGTCGGCGACGGCGCGCGGATCGTGCAGCTGACCCCGCCCGGCTCGGGCTGCTCCGTCGTGATCGGCAAGGGCGCCGTCCCGGAGATGCCGCCGGGGTCGCTCAAGGGGCTGCAACTGGTGGTGCCCGACCTGGAGCAGGCCCGGGCGGAGCTGGTCGCGCGCGGCGTGGAGGTCAGCGAGATCCAGGTGCTGGGCGCGAACCCGCAGCCCACCCCGCACCCGCTGGACAACGTCGGCTTCGTCTTCTTCACCGACCCGGACGGCAACTCCTGGGCGGTCCAGCAGATCTCCGACCGCGCCTGACCCGCCCGCTCCACACACCCCGGCGTCGGTCCTCACAAACGGCGAGGGCCGGTGTCGGGGCGGTCGGTCGCGGAGCCGGTGCGCACCGTGGCGTGCAGCACGGAGAGGCCGTCGGGGCGGACGAGCACCGGGTTCAGCGTGAGCGCACGCACCCGCGGCTGTTCGTCGGCGAGCCGGCCGATCCGCAGCAGCAGGTCAGTCAGGGCCACCGGGTCCACCGGCGCCGCACCCCGGTGCCCGCGCAGCAGTGGCGACGCCCGTGGCTCGTCGACCAACTCCGCAGCGTCCCGATCGGTCAGCGGCACCGCCCGCCACGCCCGGTCGCCGAGCAGTTCGGTGGCGACGCCGCCCAGGCCGAAGCCGACCACCGGGCCGAACGCCGGATCCTCGACCATCTCGACCACGCAGGCCACGCCGGGCGGGACCATCGGCTGGACCAGGACGTCCGCGCCAAAGAGCGCGGACATCTCGGCGTACGTGCGGCGCACGGCGGGCGCGTCGGGCAGGTCGAGCCGGACCGCGCCGAGGTCGAGCCGGTGCCGCAGCCCGGGGGCCGCCGCCTTGAGCGCCACCGGGAAACCGAGCCGCTCCGCCGCGTCGGCCGCCTCCTGCGCCGAACGCGCCGGCACCGACTCCACCACGTCGATCCCGTACGCGGCGAGCAGCCCGGCCACGTCCGTGCCGTCGCGGCGCAGCGCGGCCTGTCCCGCGGCACGGTCGATCCCGGGCAGCTCCGGAAGGCTGCCGGACGGGCGGCGCAGCCAGTCCGCGTAACGGTGCACCCGGGCGAGCGCCCGAACCGCCTCCTCCACACCCGCGTAAGCCGGCATCCCGGCCGGCATCCGTCCAGCCAGGACCGTGGTCATCACCGGCTTTCCGGCGCCGAGGACAGCCGGTAGCGCGGCGGTGAGGTCGGCGTCGGCCGGCTGCCCGGGCAGCGGCGGGGCGAGCACCACCGCGATCGCGTCGACCCGCTCGTCGGCGGCGGCCCCGGCGAGCGCCGCGGCGAACTCGACCGCACCGGCGCTCGGGCCGACGTCGCGCGGATAGCCGTCGGCAAGGGTCAGCCCCTGGGCGGCGCAGGCGGTGGCGGCCAGCCCGATGAGCGCCGAGGAGTTGCCGACCACGGCGACCCGCGGGCCGGCCGGCAGCGGCTGGTTGGCCAGCAGCACCCCGACGTCCAGCAGCTCGGCCACGGTGTCCACCCGGATCACCCCGGACTGGGCGAAGAGCGCGGCCACCGCCACCTCGTCCGGGCCGGTGGAGTCGCCCACCCCGGCCGGGCGGGCCGGCGAGGCGAGCGCCACCACCGGCTTCGCCCGCCCGATCCGCCGCACCAACCGGGCGAACTTGCGGGGATTACCGAACGTCTCCAGGTACAGCATGATCACGTCGGTGCCGGGGTCGTCCTGCCAGTACTGCAGCAGGTCGTTGCCGGACACGTCGGCCCGGTTCCCCGCCGACACGAAGCTGGACAGGCCGAGCCCGCGCCGGTCCGCCTCGGCCAGCAGGGCCACCCCGAACGCGCCCGACTGGCTGAAGATGCCGACCCGACCGGCCGGCGGCAGCCTCGGGGCGAGGGTGGCGTTGAGGCGTACCGCCGGGTCGGTGTTCGCCACACCGAGGCAGTTCGGGCCGACCACCCGCATGCCGGCCGCGTGCGCGGCCCGGACCAGCGCCCGCTGCGCGGCCGCGCCCGCCGCGCCGGCCTCGGCGAAGCCCGCCGAGATGACCACCAGCCCGTGCACCCCGGCGGCGGCCGCGTCGGCGACCACCGTCGGCGCCGCCTCCGGCGGGACCGCCACCACCGCCAGGTCGACCGGCACCCCCGCGTCGGCCGCCGAGGGGTACGCGGGCAGCCCGGCGACCGTCGACGCGTACGGGTGCACGGGAACGAGCGTGCCGGCGAAGCCGCCGTCGCGCAGGTGCCCGAGCACGGCCGCGCCCACCCCCTGCCCGGTGGCGCTGGCACCGTAGACCGCCACCGCGCGCGGGGCGAGCAACCGGGCGATCGAACGCGCCTCGGTGCGGTGCTCCCGGCCGCGCTGCACCTCGAGGGTCGCCTCGGTGGGCGCGATCGGAAAGGTCAGGTGCACCACACCGTCGGCGAACTGGCGCTGCACCTGGTAGCCGAAGTCGGAGAAGACCCGCAACATCGCCCCGTTGGCCGGGAGCACCTCGGCGACGAAGTGCACGATGCCGACCCGGCGGGCCGCGTCGGCCAGATGCTCGAGCAGCACCGAGCCAATCCCCCGCCCCTGGTAGGCGTCCTCCACCACGAAGGCCACCTCGGCCTCGGGCGCCGCCGGCCCGAGCCGCTCGTACCGGCCGACGGCGACGATCCGCCCGCCGACCAGCACCACGAACGCCTCCCGGTCGTGGTGGTCGACGGTCACGAAGCGCCGCAGGTCGCGCTCCGGGATGCGCGGGTACGGCGAGAAGTAGCGCAGGTAGCGGGTGCGCTCGGAGAAGCGCGAGTGCATCGCCACGATCGCGGGCGCGTCCTGCGGGCGGATCTGTCGCAGCTGGACGGTGGTGCCGTCGCTGAGCAGCACGTCCACCGGTTGCTCCACGGTCGTCACCGGCCGCCCTCCTCCGGCCGGCTCAGTCGCGCGGGTCGTACGGGTCGAGCCCGAGCAGCGGGAAGACCGTCTTGCGCGTCGCCGCGATCGCCCGGTCCACCGCGTTCGGCTCGCCGGTCGGCTGCCACGGCCGGTGTGCCGGATCGACGTCGTCGGTCATCCGCAGCGGCACCTCCCGACCCGGCCGACGGCTGGCGGCCAGCTCCCGCCAGGCCGGTGGGGTGAGCGCGGCCGGGTCGATCGGCTCGCCGCTGGCCACCGCCAGCAGATGGGTCCAGGCTCGGGGCACCACCTCGACCAGCGCGTAACCGCCGCCGCCGGTGGCGACCCAACGGCCCTCGCAGAGCTCGTCGGCGAGCGCCCGCAGGGCCAGATAGGTCGCCCGCTGCCCGTCGACGGAGAGGCGCAGGTCGGCGAGGGGGTCGAGCCGGTGCCCGTCCGCGCCGCACTGGGTGACCAGCAGCTGCGGCCGGAACGCGCGCAGCACCGACGGAACGATCGCGTGGAACGCGCGCTGCCAGCCCGCGTCGTCGACGCCCGGGGGCAGGGGCATGTTGACCGCCGTGCCCTCCGCGCCCGGGCCGCCGGTCTCGTCCGGGAAGCCGGTGCCGGGAAAGAGAGCGAGCGGGGTCTCGTGCAGGCTGACCGTCAACACCCGCGGGTCGTTCCAGAAGACCTGCTGCACGCCGTCGCCGTGGTGCACGTCCACGTCCACGTACGCGACCCGCTCGGCGCCGAGGTCGAGCAGGCGGGCGATAGCCACCGCCGGATCGTTGTAGACGCAGAAGCCGGCGGCCCGGGCCGGCATCGCGTGGTGCAGCCCACCGGCCACGTTGACCGCCCGGCGGGCCTCGCCCCGCCAGACCGCCTCGGCGGCGGCCACACTCGCCCCAGTGATCAGCGCGCTGGCCTCGTGCATCCCGTCGAAGACCGGATTGTCGGAGGTGCCCAGGCCGAAGCCCGCGAAGAGCGGGTCGCTCGGCGCGGCCCGCACAGCCGCCAGATAGCGCGGGTCGTGCACCCGGGTGAGCAGCGCCTCGTCGGCCGGCTCCGGCTTGACCAGGCGCACCCCCGGCCGGTCCAGGACGCCTAGCTCGCGGGCGAGCGCGACGGTCAGCTCCACCCGGACCGGGTCGAGCGGATGGTCACCCATGTCGTAGGCGAGCAGGGACTCGTCCCACACCACCACCGTGTCGTCGGACATGAGCCCATCGTCGCACGTGGACCGGCGGTGACCCACCGCACGCGCTGCTCAGGCCCCGGGTGTCGGCCCGGTGGCGACCGGGCGGGTCGGGTCGGCCACCCAGTTGCTCCACGATCCGACGTAGAGCGCGGCGTCCGGCCGGCCGGCGAGGTGCAGGGCGAGCACCGCCTGCGCGGCGGTCACCCCGGAGCCGCAGTAGGCCGCCACCGGTCGTTCGTCCGCCACCCCCGCCGCGGCGAACCGCGCGCGCAGCGCCTCGGCGGCCGGGAAACGTCCGCCCGGGCCGACGTACTCCGGCGCGGGCAGGTTCGCCGCGCCCGGGACGTGCCCGGCCACCGGGTCGATCGGCTCGGCCTCGCCCCGGTAGCGCGGCGCGGCCCGCACGTCCAGCAGCAGCCCGTCGCCGGCCGCGAGCCGCGCGGCCGCCGCCGCGTCGAGCACCGGCAGCGCGCCGGGCCGGACCGTCACGTCGCCCGGCTCCGGCTGCGGCACCTCGACCGTGCCGGGCAGGCCGGCGGCGACCCAGGCCGGGTAGCCGCCGTGCAGCAGGCGGACCTGTCGGTGCCCGACCCAGCGCAGCGTCCACCAGGCGCGGGCCGCGGCCATGCCGTCGCCGCCGTCGTACACCACGACGGGGTGACCGGCCCGCACGCCGGCGGCCCGCAGCGTCGCCTGCAGCGCCGCCGGGTCGGGCAGCGGATGCCGGCCGGCGGCGCCGGGCGGCCCGCAGAGCGCGGTGTCCAGGTCGACGAAGATCGCGCCGGGCAGGTGACCGACGGCGTAGTCGTCCCGGCCGGGCGGGCCGACCAGGCGCCAGCGGACATCGAGCAGGGTGGGCGGATCGGCGGAGTCGAGCTCGGCGGCAAGCCGGTCGGGCTCGACCAGCAGATCGTCGGTACCGGACATGGCGTCCAGTCAACACCATCCGCACGGCAAGCCCGCGGTTCGGCGGCGGTCGTTACTCGTACAACGCGGTAACATCGATCACCGGAGGACCACTGCTGTGAGACACGACCTGGTTGTTTCGACTGATCGCGCAGTTGACTCCGCCGCCGAAAGGGGACGGAAGTGAACAGACACGATCTGGTCGACACGACGGAGATGTACCTGCGCACCATTCTCGAGCTCGAGGAGGAGGGTGTGCCGCCGCTGCGCGCCCGGATCGCCGAGCGCCTGAGGCAGAGCGGTCCCACGGTGAGCCAGACGGTCGCCCGGATGGAACGCGACGGCCTGCTCACGGTCGAGGGCGACCGGCACCTGATGCTCACCTCGCAGGGCCGCAACACCGCGGTCTCGGTGATGCGCAAGCACCGGCTCGCCGAGCTGCTGCTGGTGAACGTGATCGGCATGCCCTACGAGGAGGCCCACGACGAGGCCTGCCGCTGGGAGCACGTGATGAGCGACGCCGTCGAGAAGCGGGTCTACGACCTGCTCAACCGGCCGACCCGCTCGCCGTACGGCAACCCGATCCCGGGGCTGGAGGAGCTCGGCTCGCCGGAGCCGGAGGAGATCTCGGTGGTCGAGGGCGAGCGCAATCTGGCCTTCCCCGGTCTCTCCGGGCCGGTGGTGGTCCGGCGGATCTGCGAGAGCGTGCAGACCAACGCCGACGTGCTGCGCCAGCTGCACGCCGCGGGCGTCGACCCGGGCGCCACGGTGACCGTGGCCCAGGAGCGCGACGGGGTGTCGATCGACCGGTCGGGCGACCGCATCCGGCTGCCCCGCGAGGTCGCGTCCCGGGTCTTCGTCGCCGCCGGCTGACCGTCAGCCGTGGCCCGGCGGCCTCTCGTCCCGCTGACGGGGAGCCGCCGGGCGATCTGCGTCACAGCGCCCGGGTGTCGAGCTTCTTGGCCAGCGCCACCAGCTCCCCGGCGATCTTGTCCACGGCCGCCTTCGCGGTGCCGCGCGGGCTGACCCAGCTCAACGTGGCCAGCCGACCGTCGCCGGAGAGCCAGCCGACCTCCGCGACCGCGCCGTGCCCGCCGGTCGCGGCGGTGGTCCGCCGGAACGCCTGCTGACCCAGCCCGGTGACCTTGGCGGCCGAGTCCGGCACCAGGTCGGCGGCGAAGGTCGCCTTGTCCATCGAGGTCTCGGTGACGGTCAGGGTCAGCTCCGGCAGGGTGGCCTTGTCGGCCCGCACCACGCAGCTGTGCGTGTCACCGCGCTCGCTCGCCGCCGCCACGTCGAACCGGGCCTTGACATGCTTCTCGATCACCGCGAAGTCCAGCAGCCGGCAGGCGCCGCCGGAGGAGGCGGCGGCCACGTCGACCGCGACCGGCGCCGGCGGTGGCACCGCCACCGGTTCGCGCTCCGACGCGCACCCGGCGGTCAGCAGTACGGCCGAGGCGACGAGCCAGATCCGGGCGCGCAATGGAACCTCCGCGATCGTCCGGCGGGGGGTGCCCGCCGTTGTCCGTCGGACACCGTACGGGCAACCCCCGCCGGACGGAAGACGTGGTGCCGAAAGACCGCGCCGGGTCAGTCGTCGACGTACGGGCAGTGCCGGCAGCCGCGGCCGCAGCAGGTGCCCCGGCGGGCCAGGAAACCGGCGGTGAGCACGAAGAGTCCGCTCGCCGGGTCGAGGTAGCCGGCCTCCCCGGCGGTCAGGGCGGCGGCGTGCGCGGCGAGCACCCGCTCCCGGTCCGGGTGCTCGGGCGGCAGCCGGGACGGGTGCGGCTCGGTCAGCGCCCGGGGCGCCAGCGGACGTCGCTCACCGGTCACCGGGGCAGTCTAGGAACACCGGCCGGCGGTCAGCGGAACCGGGCCAGCGCGCCGACCAGTGCCGCATCCTCCAGGCCGGCGGCAAGCAGCAGCCGCAGCAGCACCCGCGCCTTGTACGGGTCGAGCAGTCCGCCGTTGAGCAGCCCGCGCCGCTGCAGGTCGGTCTCCGAGCCGACCGCCCCGTACGTCTGGCGCAGCACCGAGCCCGCCCCGGACCGGGAGGTGAGCAGCACCGGCATCCGGCCGGCGAGGTCACCCAGCACCGGGGCCAACGCCGCCGGCACGTGCCCCACCCCGAAGCCGGCGACCACCAGCCCGTGGTGGGTGTCGGCGACACCGGCCAGGAGCCGGCCGTCGTCGTCCAGGGTGACCGGGTAGAGGGCGACCCGGGTGGCGTCGAGCCGGTCCGGGTCGACCGGTGGCAGTGCATCGCGACGCGGCGGCCGGGTCAGCACCCGCACCTCCCCCTCGATCACCTGCCCGATCGGTCCGGCGTTCGGCGAGGCGAAGGTCGCGGTGCTGGTGCTGTGCGTCTTGCGGACCCAGCGGGCGGCGTGTACCTCGTCGTTGACCACGACCAGCACGCCCAGGTCGCGGGCCGCCGGCGCGGCGGCGACCCGGGCGGCGGCGAGCAGGTTCGCCGGCCCGTCGGCGCCCGCCAACGTGGGATTGCGCATCGCGCCGGTGAACACCAGCGGCGCGGCGTGCGGCCACACGACGTCGGTCAGGAACGCGGACTCCTCCAGCGTGTCGGTGCCCTGGGTGACCACCACCCCGATCGCCCCGCCGGCCACCGCCCGCGACGCGTCGTCGACCACGTCGAGCAACTGACGGTAGGTGAGATTGGCGCTGGGCACCGCGCGGACGTCGCGGACCTCCAGGGGTACGCCCAGCTCGTCGAGGCCCGGCACGGCGGCGGTGAGGTCCGCGCCGGTGAGCCGGGTGACCACTCCGGGTCGCGCCCGGTCCACCCCGCCCATCGCGATGGTGCCGCCGAGGGTGATGAGCGCGATGGACACCGCCGCGACCTCCGTTCCGCCGCCCGACCGGCCGGGCGGCCTCCGGACCGTACCCGTGCCGCACGCTACGGCCGGCGGCGGCCGGTGGCGGCGGGCCGATAACCGGTGGCGTCGGCGGTCTGTCCGGCGGAGGCTCACCTGATGCCGTACCGCCTGTGCGAGACCGACCCCGCGCGGGACGCGGTCGGCCGGTTGACGGTGGTGGCGTTCCTGCCGGACGGGAGCTGCGCCGCCGTACCGGATGCGGACGGCCGGCCCCGGCTGCCCGGCGGGTCGGTGCGGCCCGGCGAGCACTGGCTGCTCGACGCGGGCCTGCGGATCCCGTTGGAGACCGCCGGGTTCCGGCGGCAGCGGATGCACCCGTTCGCCGCAGACGGCGACCACTGGTACCTCTGGGCCGACGGCGACCGCTATGCCGGCGGTCGGCCGCACGCCCGGGTGGCGCTGATCACCGGACCGGCCGAGGTGATCGCCGAGCGGCTGGCCGCCGCGGGGCGCGCGGCCGAGGCCACCGCGGTACGGGACGGGCAGCGCTCCTACGCCCGCCAGGACGACGCCGGCTGGTACGCCGACAGCCGGCGGCTGCTGGAGCCGGCGTACTTGCGCGGGTCGACGCCGCAGCAGGGCTCGGGGTTCGGCGGGGACGCGGCGGCGTGGCGGGCCGGCCGGGAGATGGTGGTCGACGGGATCGACCGGGACGGCAGCTTCCTCGATCTGGGCTGCGCCAACGGGCTGCTGATGGAGTCGGTGCGGGAGTGGGCGGCCGAGCGCGGCCACCGGGTCGAGCCGTACGGCGTCGACCTGGCCCCCGGACTGGTCGCGGCGGCCCGGGCCCGGCTGCCGCACTGGGCGGACCGGATCACGGCGGGCAACGCGATCGACTGGCGGCCGGCCGACGGCAGCCGGTTCACCTTCGTGCACGTGCTGCTCGACCTGGTGCCGGTGGCCCGCCGGGCGGATTTGGTGCGGCACGCGCTCACCCACCTGGTCGCCCCGGGCGGACGACTGCTGGTCAGCCACTATCAGGCCCTCGGTGGCACCGACCTGGACGCCGCCGCGCACCTGCGCCGGCTCGGTTTCCTGGTGGCCGGGGCGAGCGGCGCCGACCCGAGCGCGACCACGGCCTGGCTGGACGCCGGAGCGCTCCCGCCGGCTTAAATGCCGCGCCCGCCCCTGGAGCCCGCCGGTAGGGTCCGCGAGGCCCTCCTGGGCGAGCCGACCGGATCGCCACCGGTGCGGCACCGTGTCCGTTCGCACAGACAGGCAAGCACGTGAGCCAGCACGTCGCCGATCCGCCGGCCTCCGCGACCACCCGAGCAACGTCGCTGCTGCGGAGCCGGAATTTCCTGCTGCTGTGGAGCGGCCAGACGGTCAGCGAGCTGGGCACCCGGATCGCCGGCGTCGCGGTCCCGCTGCTGGCCGCCGACACCCTGCACGCCAGCGTCTTCCAGGTCTCGCTGCTCACCTTCCTGGCCTGGCTGCCGTACCTGGTGTTCTCCCTGCCGGCCGGGATCGTCGCGGACCGGGTGGACCAGCGCCGGCTGATGATCCTCTGTGACGTGGGCCGGGCCGCGCTGATGCTGGCGCTGCCGGTGGCCGCGCTGGTCGGTCAGCTCACCCTGGGCTTCCTGTACGCGGTGGTAGGGCTCTCCGGGGTGCTGACGGTCTTCTTCACCGTGGCGTACAAGAGCCTGCTGCCCCGGCTGGTGCCGGCGGCGCAACTGGTCGACGGCAACGCCAAGCTCATCATGAGCCAGGACGGCGCCGAGTTGGTCGGCCCGACGGTCAGCGGGGTGCTCATCGGGCTGGTCGGCGCGACCCGTACGTTCTTCAGCAACGGGCTGGCCTTCCTGCTCAGCGCGGTGACCCTGCTGCTGATCCGGGAGGCGGCCCCGGAGAACCCACCGGCACCCCGGGAGCGGGTGCCGCTGCGGGTGGAGATGACCGACGGGCTCGGCTTCATCCGCCGCCAACCGATCCTGGTGAAGATCCTGGCGTGCACCACCACCTCGAACTTCTTCGTGATGGCGTCCGCCTCGATCGAGGTCACCTTCATGCTGCGCGAACTGCACGCCTCACCGGTGCAGGTCGGCCTGGTCTTCTCGGTCAGCGCGGTCGGCGGCCTGATCGTCGGCGCGCTGGCCGCGCGGCTGTCCGCCTGGATCGGGTCGGCCCGGGTGATCTGGGTGGCGATGGCCGTGCCCGGCCCGTTCTACCTGCTGATGCCGCTGGCCCGCCCAGGATGGGGAGTGCTGCTCTACGGCGTCGGGTTGGCCGCTTTCTCCGCGAACGCGGTGCTGTTCAACGTGGCGTCGACGACCTACCGGCAACGGATCACCCCGCCGGCGATCCTGGGCCGGGTCAACGCGGCCTTCCTGTGGATCTGCTTCGGGGTGATCCCACTGGGCGCGCTGGTCGGTGGGGCGCTCGGCACGGCGCTGGGCCTGCGGACGGCACTCTGGATCTGCGTGCTCGGCACCTGGAGCGCCTGTCTCTTCGTGGTCTTCTCCCCGCTGCGCACCATGCGGGACATGGCCGAACCGGGCGCGTCGGCAGCGGTTTCGTCGTAGGGTCCGGGCAAGCTCGACCGGGACATCGACGCCGCGGAAGGGGCCGGGATGAGGAAGATCATCGTCCAGATGAGCGTCTCGCTGGATGGCTACTTCGAGGGGCCGGGCGGTGACATCAGCTGGCACCAGGTCGACGACGAGCTGCACGAGCACTTCAACGCCGAACTCCGCACGATGGGCGCCTTCCTCAACGGACGGACCACCTACGAGTTGATGGCCGCGTTCTGGCCGACGGCCGATCAGGAGCCGGCCAGCCCGGCCCCGGTGAAGGAGTTCGCCGCCATCTGGCGCGACATGCCGAAGATCGTCTACTCGCGCACGCTCGATCGGGCCGAGTGGAACGCCACCATCGTCCGGGAGGTCGACCCCGACGAGGTGCACCGGCTCAAGGCCCAGCCCGGCGGTGACCTGGCGCTCAGCGGCGCCGAGCTGCTGGCCACCTTCGCCCGGCACGACCTGATCGACGAATACCGGACCTACGTGCACCCGGTGCTGCTCGGCCGGGGCCGCCCGCTCTTTCCCATCCGGGACGAGCGGACGCAGCTGCGGCTGGCCGAGAGCCGGGTCTTCGGCAACGGCGTGGTGCTGCTCCGCCACGAGCGCGCGGTGGGCTGAGCAGGCCGCGACCTGATCCGGTCAGGCGACCCGCGCCGCCCGTCGACGTCACCCCATCCAGACCATCGCCTGCCCGTGCCCCCGGGTCCAGGCGAGCGGCGTCCCGTCCAGCGCGAGCACGTTGTGCGTCGCCTCGCCGGGCGACGCCGGCAGCGAGGCGTGGGGCAACACCTCCGGCGCCTCGTTCGCGAGCCAGTGGCCGGGCAGTGCGCGTACCAGCTCGACGAACGCCTCGCGCCGCGGCCGGTGCACCTGGTAGAGCACCGAGGTGTGGAACACCACCAGCGTCGCGTCGGCCGGCGCCTGAGCGGCCAGCGCCGGCAGGTCGTCCACCAGGTCACCACGGACCAGCCGTGGTGGATCGGCCGCGGCGACGGCGGCCGCGGCGCGTAGCCGGGCCCGGCGGTGGGTCTGCTCCGGCCAGATCAGGGCGTCCAGCCAGGCGATGTCGGCCGGGTCGGTCACGTCGAGCGGGTTCAGGTCCAGACCGGCCCGCCACACCACCTCGGGCCGCGCGGCCGGCACCGGCACCCCGACCGCGGCGCAGTCGAGCACCGGCTCGCCCGCGCCGACCTGGCGCTCGCCGTAGCGGTAGGCGTACCGGTCGGGGTAGAGGCAGAGCCCGGCGGACGCGCCGACCTCCAACAGCGCGAGCGGCTGCGGCAAGGCGGCGAGCACGGGCAGCAGCACGGCGCACCGCCCGGCCTCGTTCGTCTGGGTCGCCCGCACCCGCATCTGCGCCGCGATCGCCGGCCAGTTCGCCACCACGTGGTCATGGAAGGCGGCCGGGTCGTCGAGCGGGCCGCCGAGCAGCCGTACGACGCCGAAGAGCAGGTTCGGCTGCCGCTTGGCCGGCGGCAACTCGTCGAGCAGGTCCAGCAGCTCGCGGTCGCGGGACACCGCGAGCGACAGACGCTCGTACGACGGCGATACGCCCCGCGTCTCCCGGGTGCCGAACTCGACGTACGCATCGGCGGTCGTCATCCCCCGATCCTCGCAACCCACCCCGGCCGCTGTCCCAGGTCCGTGACGCAGCTCCCACCGGGCCCTGCGCAGTTCATCCGTCATTGCCGGGCCCGTCTCCCCGATCACGTCGGCTGCCTCCGGCACCTCGTAGAGTTCACCGCCGGCCGGGACGTCGAGCAGCAGCTCAGCCGGCGGCAGGGCACCGGAGGAGGAGCTGATCGTGCGGGGCGAGGGGATCCGGGTACTGATCGTCGGCGGTGGCGTCGCCGGGCTGGCCACTGTCGCCGCCCTGGAGAAGTGGGGCGCGACGGTGGACGTCGTCGAGCGCTCCACCGGGCCCGCCGACTCCGGCACCGGCATCTACCTGACCGGCAACGCGACCCGGATGCTGGGCGAGCTGGGCCTGCGAGAGGCGGTCACGGACGTCGCCGTGGAGATCACCCGGCAGCGCAGCGCCAACCAGCGTGGTCGCCGCCTCTTCGACATCGACGTCGCCGCCCTCTGGCAGGGCGTCGGGCCCTGCGTCTCGCTGCCCCGGGCGCGGCTGCACGAGGCGCTGCTCGCGGGCGTCGGGGACGTCCCGATCCGGTGGGGCCGCCAGCCGGTCGCGCTCGTCCAGGAGGGCGACCGGGTCGCGGTCGAGTTCGACGACAGCAGCACCGAACGCTACGACCTGGTGATCGGCGCGGACGGGGTCAACTCGACCATCCGCCGGCTCGCCTTCGACGGCCGGGCGGCGGCACGCCCCCTCGGCCAGTACGCCTACCGGTGGCTCGCCCCGCGGATCGACGCCGAGCCGGTCTGGTCGGTGCAGCTGGGGCGCGGCAAGCAGTTCCTGACGATCCCGATCAGCGCCGAGCAGACGTACTGCTACTACAACGACGGTCCGGTCGCCGACCGGCCGGGCTGGCGCGACGAGCTACGCGCGAGCTTCACCGAACCGGTCGCCACCATGCTCGACGCTCTCGACGCCGACCCGAGCACCCTGCACGCCGGGCCGAACCAGGAGGTCGTACTCGGCTCCTGGTCGCGGGGCTCGGTGCTGCTGGTCGGTGACGCCGCGCACGCCACCTCGCCGAACATGGCCCAGGGCGCGGCCATGGCCCTGGAGGACGCGCTGGTGCTGGCCGAGTCGCTGGCCGCCGCCGAGAGCCTCGCCGGGGCGCTGCGCGGGTACGAGGAGCGCCGCCGTGCGCGTACCGACTGGGTGCTCAGCCAGACCCATCGTCGGGACAAGGCCACCGGGCTGCCGCCGGTGCTGCGCGACGCGGTGCTGCGCCGCCTCGGCGAGAAGATGTTCCGGTCGAACTACGGCCCGCTCTTCGCCCAGCCCTGACCCCGGCGTGCCCGTCCGCCCTGGTGATACGGCATCATCGAGCTACCGGCGACTGGCGGCACAGGGATGGTGGAACCATCGGGGAGCCTCTCGCGGGCGTCGACCGCCTGGGCGCCCGCGCCGAGGAGCACCTACCCAGATGACCAGCGCATCCACCGAGATCACCACGTTGGGTCCGGCCCGGCTGCTGCCCGGCGCTCCCGTCGCCGAGGCCGTCCTGGCCGAGACCTCCGCCGCTGCCGCCCGCCTGGCCGGCCGCGGAATCATCCCGAGTCTGGCCACCATCCTCGTCGGTGACGACGACGCCAGCGCGCGCTACATCGGCATCAAGCAGCGCCAGGCCGCCGCCCTCGGGTTCGCCTCCCCGCACGAGCACCTGCCCGCCACCGCCACCCAGGCCGACCTGCACCGGGCCATCGCCCGCTTCAACGCGGACCCGGCCGTGCACGGGCTGCTCGTGCAGTACCCCGTGCCGGCGCACCTGGACTACGACGCGGCGTTGCAGACCATCGACCCGGACAAGGACGTCGACGGCATGCACCCGCTCAACATGGGCCGGCTCGCCGTCGGCGTGCCCGGCCCGCTGCCGTGCACCCCCGCCGGCATCGAAGCGCTGCTGGCGTACCACGACATCCCCGTCGCCGGCCGTGAGGTCGTCATCCTCGGCCGCGGCGCCACCCTCGGGCGGCCGCTGGCGATGCTGCTGTCGCAGAAGCGCCCGACCGCGAACGCGGCGGTCACCGTCGTACACACCGGCGTCCCCGACTGGCCGCGCTACACCCGCCGCGCCGACATCCTCGTCGCCGCCGCCGGCGTACCCGGCATCGTCCGACCCGAGCACGTCAAGCCCGGTTCCGTCGTCATCGGCGCGGGCGTCCGCTACGACGGGCGACGCCTCCTGCCCGACGTGGACGAGGCCTGCGCCGAGGTCGCCGGCGCCATCACCCCCCGGGTCGGCGGGGTCGGGCCGACCACCGTCGCGATGCTGTTCCGCAACGCCGTACGCGCCGCCGAGCGCGCCAACCAGTAAGCCGGGCGGTCGCTGTCGTTCGACCGCGTCGCAGCACGCTCCGGCTGGGACGCTGGTTGGCGGCCAGTGGCCGGAAACGCCGCGAGCGCGGCAGGTGGTCCCTGCCGCGCTCGCGGGTGATGCGGTGCGTACGTCAGCTGCAGCCGCTGGTGGAGCCGCAGCCCTCACAGACGTAGCAGCTGCCGGCCGGGCGCATCTTCGTACCGCAGGTGAAGCAGAGCGGCGCGTCGGCGGCCTTGCCGATCACGGCCTCCAGCAGTTCGGTGCTGGAACCGACCGACGGCGCCGGCTTGGCGGCGACGATGTCGACGGTCTCCTTGGCCGGCTGGGCGACCGGGCCGGTCTTCGGCTCCTCCGGCTTGGTCTCGACCGGAGCGGACGAGGCCATCGCGGTGAGCTCGGCACCGGTCACCGCGGCGCTCTCCGCCTCGGCCTCGGCCCGCAGCTGGGCGGCCCGCTCGCTGGCGGTGAAGATGCCCAGCTCCGCACGGCGCTCGTAGGGCAGGAAGTCCAGCGCCAGCCGACGGAAGATGTAGTCCATCACCGAGGCGGCCATCCGCACGTCCGGGTCATCGGTCATACCGGCCGGCTCGAAGCGCATGTTGGTGAACTTGCTGACGTACGTCTCCAGCGGAACGCCGTACTGGAGGCCGATCGAGATGGCCACCGAGAAGGCGTCCATCACCCCGGCGAGGGTGGAGCCCTGCTTGGACATCTTGAGGAAGACCTCGCCGAGGCCGTCGTCCGGGTAGGACGACGCGGTGAGGTAGCCCTCGGCGCCGCCGACGGAGAAGGAGACCGTCTCCGACGGGCGCTTCTTCGGCAGCCGCTTGCGCACCGGCCGGTACTCGACGACCTTCTCCACCGCGGCCGGGGCGGCCGGGGCGGCGGCCGGCTCGGTGGCCTTGTTGGACTTGGCCACCGAGAGCGGCTGGCCGACCTTGCAGTTGTCCCGGTAGATCGCCAGCGCCTTGAGGCCGAGCTTCCAGCCCTCGAAGTAGATCTTCTCGACGTCCTCGACGGTGGCCGCCTCGGGCATGTTGACCGTCTTGGAGATGGCGCCGGAGACGAACGGCTGGATCGCCGCCATCATCCGCACGTGGCCCATCGGGGCGATGGAGCGCTCACCCATCGCGCAGTCGAAGACCGGGTAGTGCTCCGGCTTGAGGCCGGGGGCGTCCACCACGTGGCCGTGGTCGGCGATGTGCTCGACGATCGCCTCGACCTGCTCCTCGGGGTAGCCGAGGCTGCGCAGCGCGCGCGGAACGGTCTGGTTGACGATCTGCATCGAGCCGCCACCGACCAGCTTCTTGAACTTGACCAGCGCCAGGTCCGGCTCCACGCCGGTCGTGTCGCAGTCCATCATGAAGCCGATGGTGCCGGTCGGCGCGAGGACGCTGGCCTGCGAGTTGCGCCAGCCGTTCTTGTCGCCGATCTTGTTGCCCTGGGTCCACTGCTTGGTCGCCTCGCGGACGATGGCGGTGGCCACCGTGCCGGCCGGCTTGATCTCGTCGTTGGCGGCGGCGTGCTTGCGCATGACCCGCTTGTGCGGCTCCGCGTTGCGGGCGTAGCCGTCGTACGGGCCGACGACGCCGGCCAGCTCGGCGGAGCGGCGGTAGGCGGTGCCGGTCATCAGCGAGGTGATCGCCGCGGCGACCGAGCGGCCCTGCTCCGAGTCGTACGGCATGCCGGAGGCCATCAGCAGGGCGCCGAGGTTGGCGTAGCCGATGCCGAGCTGCCGGTAGGCCCGGCTGGTCTCACCGATCTTCTCGGTCGGGAAGTCGGCGAAGCAGATCGAGATGTCCATCGCGGTGATGACGAACTCGACCGACTTGACGAACTTCTCCACCTCGAAGCTGCCGTCGGCGCGGAGGAACTTCATCAGGTTCAGCGAGGCCAGGTTGCACGAGGAGTTGTCCAGGTGCAGGTACTCCGAGCACGGGTTCGACGCGGTGATCCGCCCGGTCTCCGGGCAGGTGTGCCAGTCGTTGATCGTGTCGTCGTACTGCAGGCCGGGGTCGGCGCACTCCCAGGCGGCCTGGGAGATGGTGCGGAACAGCTTCTTGGCGTCGATGGTGTTGATCACCGAGCCGTCCAGCCGGCCGCGCAGGTCGAAGCCGCCGCCGTTCTCCACCGCCGTCATGAACTCGTCGGAGACCCGCACCGAGTTGTTGGCGTTCTGGTACTGCACGCTGACGATGTCGGAGCCGCCGAGGTCCATGTCGAACCCGGCGTCACGCAGGGCGCGGATCTTGTCCTCTTCGCGCGCCTTGGTGACCACGAACTCCTCGATGTCCGGGTGGTCCACGTCGAGGATGACCATCTTGGCCGCCCGCCGGGTGGCGCCACCGGACTTGATGGTGCCGGCCGAGGCGTCGGCGCCACGCATGAAGCTCACCGGGCCGGAGGCGGTGCCGCCGGAGGAGAGCAGCTCCTTGGAGGAACGGATCCGGGACAGGTTGACCCCGGAGCCGGAGCCGCCCTTGAAGATCAGCCCCTCCTCCTTGTACCAGTCGAGGATCGAGTCCATCGAGTCGTCGACCGCGAGGATGAAGCACGCGCTGACCTGCTGCGGCGACGGCGTGCCCACGTTGAACCAGACCGGCGAGTTGAAGCTGAACACCTGGTTGAGCAGCATCCAGGTCAGCTCGTGGGCGAAGACCTCGGCGTCCGCCGGGTTGGCGAAGTAGCCGTACTCCTCACCGGCGGTCCGGTAGGTGGTGACCACCCGGTCGATCAGCTGCTTGAGCGACCACTCCCGCTCCGGGGTCCCCACCGCACCCCGGAAGTACTTGGTGGTCACGATGTTCGCCGCGTTGACGCTCCACGACTCGGGGAACTCCACCCCGCGCTGCTCGAAGTTGATCGAGCCGTCCCGCCAGTTCGTCATGACGACGTCCCGGCGCTCCCAGCTGACCTCGTCGTACGGGTGGACCCCCTCCGTCGTCCAGACCCGCTCGATCTTGAGGCCCGCGCCAGCCTTGCTCCGTGACCTGCTCGCTGTCACACCATCCCCCGGCATCTCATCCGCCCCCTCGTCCACACGGCCGACGGCCGCGCGATCCGACTGTCAGTAACTCGCAAAAATTCAGCTGGTACGGCCGGCGGCCTCGACCGCGTCGGCCCCGTTGCTTCCCCGAGCGCGGGCCGCGGCCCGCAGCGTCTCGATCTCGCGCTCGAAGTCGGCGAGCGAGTCGAAGGACCGGTAGACACTGGCGAACCGCAGGTAGGCAATCTCGTCCAGGTCACGCAGCGGGCCCAGGATCGCCAGCCCCACCTCGTGGCTGGGGATCTCGGCGGCGCCCTTGGCCCGCACGGTCTCCTCGACGCGCTGTGCGAGCAGCGCGAGCGAGTCGTCGTCCACCGGCCGGCCCTGGCACGCCTTGCGCACCCCGCCGATGATCTTCGTCCGGCTGAACGGCTCGGTCACCCCGCTGCGCTTGACCACCGCAAGGACGGCCTCCTCCACCGTGGTGAACCGCTTGCCGCACTCCGGGCAGGACCGTCGCCGCCGGATGAGCTGGCCGTCGTCGGCCTCCCGCGAGTCGACCACCCGGGAGTCGGCGTGCCGGCAGTACGGACACCGCATCGCTGACCTCCTTGATCGACCGCTGCCGCACCAGGCACTCCCGGACACCATCGGCCACGGCGGCGCCATCGTTCGGATGGCCGCCCGCCGTGCGACTGTACGGGAGTGCGGTCGGTAGTCGGACCCAACCTATAGGCAACTTACGCCCATGTGACTACTACATCTAGGGGTCGACCGTATGTCGCCGACGGACCCGGGTCAAGTTGGCCGGCGTGTCCGGCGCGTCACCCGGCACCTCGGCCGATCCGCCCCGCCCAACCCGGCCGCGCCTCGGTGACCGACCCGCCGGGAAGCCCAACGGGCGGACCCACTCGGAGTTACCGTCCGGCCGGTCGAGCCCACCCGACCGTCCGGCGGAGCGGCCGATCGGAGCGGCGAAGCTTCGAACACACGTACCAACCGACGTACCATCTACCAGAACAGGCGTACGAGGGGAATGGTTTTCGCCGCGACACGCCGGTGAGACGTCGTACAGATGTTTGAAAATGACCGATCTCACCTATACGGTCAAGAACAACCGGTCGCGGCGGATCTCACCGCACCGGCCACCGCACCATCCCGCAGCGCACCATCATGCACAACCGCACCGCCGCACGCACCACGAGCCGCCAAGGCACCCAGCGCCGACCAGGGAGGACGGACGTGACCGAGGACCGGGCCAGCCGGCCGAAGAACCCGCAGCAGATCGCCGAGGCGGGTCCACCGGCCACTCGGCGCAGGAGCGCCGCGCGCAGCCGGACGGGCCAGCCCGCCGTGCGCCCGGTCACTCCGGTGGTCAGCGCCTTCCCCGACCCCGCGTCGGTCGACCTGACCGCCCGGCAGCGGCGGATCCTGGAGTTCATTCGCACCTGGGTGGAGCGCCACGGCTACCCGCCGAGCGTCCGGGAGATCGGCGAGGCGGTCGGCCTGGTCTCGCCGTCCAGCGTCGCCTACCAGCTCAAGGAGCTGGAGAAGAAGGGCTTCCTGCGGCGTGACCCCAACCGTCCCCGGGCGGTCGACGTCCGCGCCCCCAGCGACGTCGTCGACGACGAGCTGACCCGCGCCCAGCGTCCGGCCCCGGCCTACGTGCCGATGCTGGGCCGGATCGCCGCCGGTGGGCCGATCCTCGCCGAGCAGGCGGTGGAGGACATCTTCCCGCTGCCCCGGGAGCTGGTCGGCGAGGGCGAGGTCTTCATGCTCCAGGTCAAGGGCGACTCGATGCTCGACGCGGCGATCTGCGACGGCGACTGGGTGGTCGTCCGCCAGCAGCCGACCGCGGAGGCCGGCGACATCGTGGCCGCCATGCTCGACGGTGAGGCGACCGTCAAGACCTACCGCCGTCGCGACGGGCACGTTTGGCTGATGCCGCAGAACCCGGCCTTCGACCCGATCCCCGGCGACGACGCCACCATCATGGGCCGGGTCGTCGCGGTACTGCGCCGGATCTGACGCCGCCCCGGGTGACCGCCGAGCAGGCGGTCACCCGGGCCATGCCGTCCAGTGGGCGGGCGAGGCTCAGTAACGGTCGCCGCGGTAGGCGCGACCCCCGCCACCGGGGTACTGGTCGTAGGGATCCCCGTCGTCGCGCCGGCGTCCACCGCGCTGACCCCGGTAGTCGGGATCGGGCCCACCACGCCGGGGCGGCTCCGCGCGACCGCCGCCGTAGCCGCCGCCTCGGGCCGGCTGGCCGCCGTACACACCGTTGCCGGGACGCCCGCCAGCGGGCGGGCGGCCCCCGCCGGAACCCCCACCGCCGTAGACGCCGCCACCGCCACCACCGCCGGCCGGACGGGCACCGCCGTAGACGCCGCCTGAGCCGCCGGCCGGTCGACCACCGCCACCCGAGCCGCCAGGTCGACCACCGCCGTAGACGCCACCGCCGGCCGGCTCCGCAGGGCCGCGGCCCGGCCCGCCGCCGTAGACCCCGCCGCCCGCGGGGGCGCCGCCGTAGACCCCGCCACGGACGCCCCGGTCGTCGTCCGCCCGGCCACCGGGCAGGTCGTCGTCGCGCTCCGAACCAGCGGGTCCCTCGTCGGGGGCTGGCTTGCGCCGGGCCCGCAGGATGCCGACGATGCCGGCGCCGACCAGCAGCGCGCCGACCGCGCCGACGGCGGCGATCAGATAGGTGAGATCGGTCAGGCTGAGGCTGCTGAACCAGGACGGGCCGGCAGCCGACTTGGCGGCCGCCTCGTCGGAGACCGGCACCGCGCCGGTGGTGGAGGGGGTGTAGCTGAGGATGTCGACCGGGTCTTCCTCGGTGAACTGCCCGCCGTCGGAGACGGTGAGGAAGGTCTTCCCGTCGGTCGAGTAGCTGATCGCCTCGCCGAACGGGTCGGTCAGCGGTGTCACCCGGGGCTTGCCGGTGGTGAGTGCCCCGACGATGTCACCGCCGGCGACGTCGTACTCGAAGGCGTCGGCGTAGGTCCGCAGCACGACCTTGCTGCCGTCGGGCGACCGGGTGGCCCCGGTGATCGCCACCCGGCCGAAGGTGTTGAGCGGGTTCTCCGTCTGCGTCTTGGGCAGCGTGATCTCGCCGACCTTCGCCATCGGCACCGGGTCGGTGTCGCCGTTCTTGAGCGCGGCCGACGGACGGTAGATCTCGGCCTTGCCGGAGGTCACCTTCGTGATGACCAGCGGCTTGTTGTCATCGCCGATCAGCAGCGCCTCGGCGTCGTGCGGCTTGCCCTCCGGGTAGGAGAGGCGGTGCAGCACCGGCCGCTTGGTGCCGGCGACCGGCATGGTCCAGACCGCCACCCGCTCGCGGCGGGTCTTCGACGTGACGTTGTCACCGGTGTCGGCGATCCAGAGCGTCTTGGCGTCCGGAGAGAGCGCCAGGTCCTCGGTGTCGAACGGGCCCCCGCCGGAGTAGCTGACCGGGTCCTTCGAGATCTTGCACTTGGTGTCGAGGTAGAAGACCCGCTTGCGGGCCTCGATCTCGGTGCCGTCGTTGATGACGATGTAGCCGCTCTTCGTCGCCACCAGACCGGAGAGCTCACGCAGTCGCTCGTCGGCGATCGTGCACCGCTTCTTGCCCGGTACGGGCTCGGGGGCGGGGGCGGCCGGGGCGGGTGCCGCCAGTGCGGCTCCGGTGAACGCCACGGTCGCCCCGAGCATTCCGAGGGCGACCGTGACCGAGGAAACAGCGCGGCGCATTGCGCCAGTGTCGCATGTCCCAGGTTTCCAGCGGGTGACGCCGGTACGGCTCACGCCCCGGCCGGGACCGCGCGGCCCTCCTCGTACGGAGCCAGCTCGGCGGCGAGCGCCTCGTTGACCCGCACGTGCAGCCGGGTGCCCTCGGGCAGGTGCGAGGTGCTGAGCACCTCGCCGTGCCGGTGCACCCGGGCCACCAGGTCGCCGCGGTCGTAGGGCAGTACCGCCCGGACCTCCACCGCCGGCTGCGGCAACCGCGCCTCGACGGCGGCCCGCAGGTCGTCCATGCCGCGCCCGGAACGGGCCGAGGCGAAGATCGCGTCCGGCCAGAGCCGCTTCAACCGCAGCAGGGTCTCCTCGTCGGCCGCGTCGGTCTTGTTGACCACCAGCAGCTCGGGCAGCCGGTCGGCGCCCACCTCGGCGAGCACCTCGTGCACCGCCCGGACCTGCTCCTCCGGATCCGGGTGGGTGCCGTCGACCACGTGCACCACCAGGTCGGCCTCGGCGACCTCCTCCAGCGTCGAGCGGAACGCCTCGACGATCTGGTGCGGCAGATGCCGGACGAACCCGACCGTGTCGGAGAGGGTGTAGAGCCGCCCGTCGGCCGCGGTGGCCCGGCGGGTGGTCGGGTCGAGGGTGGCGAAGAGCGCGTTCTCGACCAGCACGCCCGCGCCGGTCAGCCGGTTGAGCAGGCTGGACTTGCCGGCGTTGGTGTAGCCGGCGATGGCCACCGCGGGGATCGCGTTACGGGAGCGACGGGAGCGCTTCGTCTGGCGTACCGTCCGCATGCCCTTGATCTCGCGGCGCAGCCGGGAGATGCGGGTGCGGATCCGGCGCCGGTCGGTCTCCAGCTTGGTCTCACCGGGACCACGCAGACCCACGCCACCGCCAGCGCCGCCGCCGCGGGCGCTACCACCGGTCTGGCGGGACAGCGTCTCACCCCAACCGCGCAGCCGGGGCAGCAGGTATTCGAGCTGGGCCAGCTCGACCTGCGCCTTACCTTCCTTGCTCTTGGCGTGCTGGGCGAAGATGTCGAGAATCAGCGCGGTCCGGTCGACGACCTTGACCTTGGTGCGCTGCTCCAGGTTGCGCAGCTGGGACGGGGAGAGCTCACCGTCACAGATGACCGTGTCGGCACCGGTGGCGAGCACCACCGAGCCCAGGTCGTCGACCTTGCCGCGACCGATGTAGGTGGCCGGGTCGGGTCGGTTGCGCCGCTGGATGAGCCCCTCGAGCACCTGGGAGCCGGCGGTCTCGGCCAGCGCGGCCAGCTCGACGAGCGAGTTCTCGGCGTCGCGCTGGCTGCCGTCGGTCCAGACGCCGACGAGCACCACCCGCTCCAGCCGGAGCTGGCGGTATTCCACCTCGGTGACGTCGGTGAGCTCGGTGGAGAGGCCGGGGACCCGACGCAGCGCCTGCCGCTCCGACAGCTCGAACTCGCCGGTGGTGGCGTCGAGCTCCTCGTCCTCGAAGGGAGCGACGACGGTGTCCTGGTCTCGCAAGCTGTTCTCCTGTCCGTTCTGCCGGGTACTGAGCAATCCTGACATGTAGCAACGCCCGACGCACCTGCTATATGCCCGTGGCCGTACCCACCGGTAGCGGGGTCGGATGCCGGCCGAGCTGGGCATGCGGGTAGAAATGCGAGTCGAGCCGCTCAGCGCTGACGGAGGGAACACTGTGGCCATCACCCGCTTGCCGAGTGCCGGATTCTCCATCACGATCCGGATCGCCGTACCGGCGGACGCCTCGTCGATCGGGCGGTTGACCACCTCCGTCGGGGAGGCCGGCGCGATCGTGACCGCGCTGGACGTGGTCGACTCCGACCCGACGCACGTGCTCGTCGACCTCACCTGCGACACCGCCGACGCCGGGCACGCCGACCAGGTCGTCGAGGCGCTGACCGCGCTCGACGGCGTGGACGTGCGCAAGGTCTCCGACCGGACCTTCCTGCTGCACCTGGGCGGCAAGATCGAGGTCACCCCGAAGGTCGCGCTGCGCACCCGAGACGAGCTGTCCCGGGCGTACACCCCCGGCGTGGCCCGGGTCTGCATGGCGATCGCGGAGAACCCCGCGGACGCCCGGCGGCTGACCATCAAGCGCAACACCGTGGCCGTGGTCAGCGACGGCTCGGCCGTGCTGGGCCTGGGCAACCTCGGGCCGGCCGCGTCGCTGCCGGTAATGGAGGGCAAGGCCGCGCTGTTCAAGCGCTTCGGCGGGGTGGACGCCTGGCCGGTGGTGCTCGACACCCAGGACACCGACGAGATCGTCGCCATCGTCAAGGCGATCGCACCGGCGTACGGCGGGATCAACCTGGAGGACATCGCCGCGCCGCGGTGCTTCGAGATCGAGGCCCGGCTGCGCGAGGCCCTGGACATCCCGGTCTTCCACGACGACCAGCACGGCACCGCGATCTGCGTGCTGGCCGCGCTGACCAACGCGCTGCGGGTGGTGGGCAAGCAGCTCGCGGACGTCCGGGTGGTCGTCTCGGGCGCGGGCGCGGCCGGCACCGCGATCATGAAGCTGCTGCTGCGCCAGGGCGTCGGCGACATCATCGCGTACGACCGGCAGGGCGCCCTGCACCGCGGGCTCACCGACCTGAACCCGGCCTGGCAGTGGCTCGCCGACAACACCAACAGGGAGAACTACTCCGGCGACCTGCCCGGGGCGATCGACGGCGCGGACGTCTTCATCGGGGTGAGCGCGCCGAACCTGCTCACCGGTGACGACATCGCCAGGATGGCCAAGGACGCGATCGTGTTCGCGCTGGCCAACCCGGACCCGGAGGTCGACCCGCGCGAGGCGCGCAAGTACGCCGCGGTCGTCGCCACCGGCCGGTCGGACCAGCCCAACCAGATCAACAACGTGCTGGCCTTCCCGGGTGTGTTCCGCGGCATGCTGGACGCGCACGCCGAGGAGTTCACCGAGGAGATGGCGATCGCCGCCGCCCGGGCCATCGCCGACGTGGTCGGCGAGGAGAAGATCAACCCCACGGTGATCGTGCCCAGCGTCTTCGACTCCCGGGTCGCCCCGGCGGTGGCGGCAGCGGTCCGCGCCGCCGCCAACAACCCGTCTCCGGTGCCCGCCGCCGACCCCGGCCCCGCCGACCTCCCCGAGATCGCCGCCGGAGCCTCCGCGACCCCCTGACCGTTCCGGCATCACAGCCGCCCGGCGTTCCCGCCGGGCGGCACGGATCCGCCCGGCACCTCCGCCGGGTGGCGCCGTCCCCCGGCTGGCAGGGTCCGCCCGGCATCTCCTCTGGGACGCACGGCCCGTCCGGCGCCTGCCACTGGAAGACGCAAGCCACCCGGCACCGCCCCGGAGGGGGCGGCCGTCACACGCTTTGCTCTGCTTCAGCCACGGCAACACCCGGTGTCCGGATGGCGGACGCCGGGTGTTTCCTCTGCTTCAGCAGAGCAAAGGCTGCGGAGAGGGTGACGCCGCGCCGCCGGCTGACGGGCGTGGCACCGCCATGTCGGCGACATCGCGGTGTGCGGCGCGCCGGGATACCGCCAGGTCGGCGTAAACGGAGTTGATCATCCACGGCGCGGCCGGGTCAGGCAGGGAGAGCGGCCGGGTCAGGCAGGGAAGCTGCCGGGTCAGGCAGGGAAGGCTGCCGGATGCTCCTATGGACGTCAAGCGGTGCTGAGGGCGGTGAAGTCGGCCATGAGCGCGGTGTGGACCTCGCGGACGATGTATCGCTTGAGTTCCCTGAGTCAAGTCGTTGTGGCGAAGGGCTGGGCGGCGCGGTGCTGCGCGGGGTTGTAAGGCGTGTTGGTGTGCCAGCAGGCCCAGATGACGCGCAGCCAGGCGCGGGCGACGATGCGGATGGCGTGTGGGTTGCGTTTGCCGCGTGCTCGAGCGTCGGCGTAGAGCTTGGCGGCCCAGGGTGATTGCAGGCGGGCGTTGTGCGCGAAGGCTGTGATGGCGGTGCGGGCGCGGGTGTTGGCTGCCCAGCGAAAGTAGACCCCGCGGACCTTGCCGGATGCTTTGGTGACGGGGGTGGTGCCGCATTCGGCGGCGGCCTGTTCGGCGGTCTCGACGCGCATGAGGATCGGTCCGACCTCGGCGAGTAGTTGTGCCAGGTTGATCTGACCAACGCCGGGCAGAGCGGCGAGGAGCTGGGCTCGTGGGTGCACTGCGATGAGTTCCTTGATCAGCTTCTCCAAGTGGGCGATGGTGGCCTGCAGAGCGCGCAGCAGCTGGACCTGGGCGTGGATCATTGCGGCGAGGGTGGTTGCGGGCAGTGCTGCTGGGGTTGTTGGTGCGTTGCGCAGCCGCTGCAGCAGTTCGTCGGCCTTCTTGCCGCCGCGGTAGGAGTTGCGGCGCAAGAAGGCGCTCATCCGGGTTCCGCCCAGGCGCCGGGCGGCCTCAGGCGTGGGGTAGTCGGTGAGGAATGCCAACGCGATGGGAGAGGCCAGGGATTGGAAGAGTTTGCGGGGTCCAGGCCAGTGTGCGTCCAGCAGTGCAGCGAGCTGGTTCGTGGCCGCGGTGCGGGCGCGGACGTGGTCTTCGCGTAGCCGAGTCAGGCTTTGCAGTTCGCTCAGGCCCTGGTCGGTCGGTTGCAGCCGGCGCAGGCGATGGCCGTCGGTGCGTAAGTAGTCGGCGAGTTTGTAGCTGTCGCCGGGGTCGGACTTGGCGCCGGAAGCGCCCCAGCGGGGACGTGCAGCGTGGAACGCGGTGGGATGCACGGGGAAGACCGGATGTCCTGCTGCGAGCAGCCGATCGACGACGAGCCCGTCAGGGCGCTCGATGATCACCGGCAGTTCGGCGGGATTGCCGAGGCGAGCGAGCCGGCCGAGTGCTGCGGCCAGGGCCTGCTCGGTGTGCGGCAGCGCCCACCGATCAACGATTGCGCCTTTTCGGTCGAGCACGGTGATGTCGTGGGTAGTGCTGGCCCAGTCCCAGCCGATGAACATCGGTGCGTCCTTCGTCCTCCCGCGGTTGGCTCCGATGACGAGGCCCCGCCGTGCCGGATTCTCATTGTTCGGCCCTCGCTGGGGCATGTCCCTAGACGCCGGTCCGGAGGCCTCGGTGTGTCAGGGGCGGCCGAACTCAAACTGGCCGTCAAGCGGCGCGGCAACGAAGCCGTCCCCCGACACTCACCGAGGAGCCACGACCCCTTGGTAGATCGCGGACCGATACTCCCCCAATGAGGCAGCGCATGATGTCTGTCTTGGCGAGGCCTTGTTTGGTGCGTCGTTGCACGTAGTCGCGGGTGCGGGGGTCGTAGCGCATGCGGGTTAGCGCGATGGTGTAGAGGGCGTTGTTGGCGGCTCGGTCGCCGCCGCGGTGGAGGCGGTGGCGGTCGGTGCGTCCGGAGCTTGCGGGGATCGGGGCGGCGCCGCAGAGGTGGGCAAGGGCGGCTTCGGAGCGCAGCCGGTCGGGGT
>NZ_JBITFP010000008.1:0-261151 GCF_044456245.1 Micromonospora sp. NPDC051006 | reverse complement strand
ATGATGGTGTCGGTACGGGAATCGGCCGTCTTGTCCGGGTCGCGGGAGTCACTGCCGAGCAGCAGCACGTTCATCGCGCCGGTGACCGCCTGCGTGGGGCGGGCGCTCTCCGGAAGTCCGGCGAAGGCATCGGTGCGCGCCAGGTTGCCGTCGAGCGAACGCCCGTAGGCCCCGATGGCGATCGTCGCCCCGCCGCCCAGCACCAGCAGTGCCGCCAGCACAGTGATCAGAATGCGCCGTGATCGTCGTTGCACCCGCTCCAGCCTCTCCCCACCTCAGCCGCGCCCCTGTCTGGTCACCGAGCGTGACCAAAGGTAGCCGACAAAGCTGAGAGCTGGCTTGGAGCGATCATCGGTCCGGATCCTGGCTGGCTGAACGGCGCTGGCGAAGGACCCCCGGCCGTGGTCATATTCGGTCAACCAGGCCGAGACCTCGCAGCAGAGCGGCCGGCGGGAGCGTCCCGTGTCCCGGAACGCTCCCGCCGGCTCACCTGGTACCGCTGCCGCGGCTCAGTCGGTGAACCTGAAGTAGGCGCGGTGCTGGAATCCGTCGTCGAGGGTGAGCACGAACTCGCGGCAGGTGCCGGCCCAGGCGGGGTCGGTCTTCCACGGGTAGTTGTAGCGGCCGTTGGCGTTGACCGACAGCCCTGACCCACCGGGGTTGACGGCGGCGACCGGGGTCGGCCGGGGGGTGACGGCGCCGTCCGGGCCGACCGTCTCGAGCGTCTCGCAGTCCACGAGTCGGGAGTACGGCGAGCCGCTGGCGAGGATGTCCAGGCCCCGGTTGGTGGCGAGCGTGAACTTCATCGGTACGGCGTCACCGGCGACGACGGTGTTGAGGGCGGGCTGTGCGGCCCGTCCCTGGAAGTCGCCCCGGCAGGACGGGTGGGTGTCGAACGCCTCGGCGTTGTCGTTGCGGCCGGTGGTGCCCTGGACGGCGCTGTAGCCGAGACCCCGGCGGGCGAAGGAGGCCCACAGGGTGCAGGCGTTGTCGCCGCCGGTGAGGGCCGCGTCGGCGGCGATGATCGCGTTGCGGCCGGTGACGAAGCCCGGGCCGCAGCCCTGCATCTTCAGGCCGTCGATGACGAGTTGCAGGGCGAGGTTGTTGCCGCCGGTGTGCCACGCCTCGTAGACGTTGGGATTGAAGCCGTGCCGGTCGACCAGGTCCCAGGTCATGTCCCACAGCACGGCCGCCCAGCCGTGTCCGATGCCGTGCGGGGCGGCCAGGGACGTGCCGTCGAGCCAACCGCCGGTCTTGATGCTGTCGTACGTGAACGGCTGGATCTCCATGTTGCGCGAGTAGGGCCGCGGGCGGATCCCGCCACCCACCCGGCTGTCCTGGAACAGCGCGTACTGGCCGTAGCCGCGGGCGTTCTCCGGATCGTCGATCGCGGGGTTCAGCAGCGAGGTGATCGCCAGGAAGTCGCTCCAGCCCTCACCCATCTGCTCCTCACCGGTGAGGCAGTTGACTGTCGGGCCCCCGGTCAGCCGGTTGGACACCCCGTGGCCGTACTCGTGGAAGATCGTCTCGGAACGGAACGAGGCGTCCCGCATCGCCGGCCGGTTCAGGTTTCGGTGCACCCGGCCGGAGGCCGGCTGTCCGGCCTTGATCGTGTTCCCGTCGGCCTGGCTCACCATGACCGCGGGGATGCCGACCGCCGGGTTCATGGACCCGCTCATCACCGCCGGGGCGCCCGCGACGTTGTTGACGACCACCACCGCGACGGCGCCGGCCGCCTCGGCATTGACCACCTGCGTGTGGGCGTTGCACGTGTTGGTCCGGTCGACCACCGCGATCGCGCCGGCGGGCAGGCTGTAGGCGCTGCAACCGTCGCCGGTCGCCCCGGTGCCGTCGTCGACCGCCACCACCGCACCGGCGAAGCCGGCGCTGGTCGGCGCGGGGGTGAACCGGGCGTACTCCGCCTCGTACGTGCCGGCGGCGGAGCCCCCGTCGATGGTCACGGCGTTCGGCAGGCCGAACTGGTTGCCCGGCCAGAGGAACATCTGCATCCGGGGTCGCCCGCCGTCCAGCGCCGGGGTGGAGAAGTTGGCGTTGTTCTGTCCGGAGCCGTCGTGCGCCTCGCACTGCACGTCGTCGCCGCCGGTGCCGCCCCGCCCGTAGTTGTTGACCTGGAAGTTGCCGGACGCCTCGTCGAAGCCGTACCGGTAGGTCAGGTCGTGGACCATGTTGCACCAGTAGAACTGGTTCACCACCGCGGCCTGGGTGTACGTCTGCGGATGCTCGTTCAGGTCGGCCGGGAAGTTGAAGCTCAGGCCGGCCCCGCCATCAGCTCCGCTGGCGGGGTCGATCTGGTTGTTGGCGTCCCGGTCGGTGTAGGCGTGCGCGTTGTTGCCCCGGGTGATCGTGTACTCGGCGCCCGGCGCGCCGTCGGTGTCGTGCCAGCCGTACGGCGAGGCGGTCCCGTCCGCCGGGTTGGTCACCAGGCTCTGCGGGCCGTCGTTCGGGTCTCCCTTCGGGAACTCGAAGACGCGGTAGCTCGATCCGTCGTCGACCGGGTTCGGCGGCGTGACCTTCGCGGCGGGGACGCTCGCGGTGGCGACGGCCGGCGTCCGGTTCTCCCGGCGGCCCAGCGTGCTGGCGAGATCGGTCGGGCTGTCCTGGTGGGTCCAGTCCTCGGTGTTGAGCAGCTCGCTGGTCTCGGCGTCCACGGTGACGTTCCAGAGGTGGACGTCGGAAGAGTCGTCGATCACCAGCTGCCAGGCCGGGCGCAGTCCGTCGTCGGTCGGCTGCCAGCCCAGCTTCGCCGGGATGGGCTGGTCGGAGATGCCGCTGCCGGAGACGACGGTGCGCTGAGCGGGGCCGCCGCTGCGGCTCATCACCCGCGCGCCGGCCGGGTCGGCCAGGTCGAGGGCGTCGGCGGCCGCCTCCACCGCCTCCACCGCGTCGAGGGAGACAGCTCCGGTGACCCTGTCGGACAGGCCGGAGACCAGGGTGTCGCCGACGAAGATGACGCTTCCGTCCCGGGCGATGTTGACGGTGGCCGTCGCCCCGAAGACCTCCAGTTCCTTGTGGCGCTGGGCCAGGTTGACGTGCGTCACGCCGTTGTGGCGGCTGGTGTAGCTGGAGGCGACCGCGAGGTCGGTGAGATCCGCGCTGCGGACCCCGTGCTCGGCGGGGTGTGCCCGCAGGTAGCTGACGGCGATGTCGTTCGGCGCGCCGCTGTTGGCGCCGGTGAGGAAGATCGGGTTCGCCGGGCGGGCCTGCGCGGGGTCGGCCCAGGCGGGTTTTGCGGCCAGCGGTGTGAGGGTCGCGACGAGGGTCGTGGACAGCAGTAAGGCGGTGTTGCGTCGAGCACGGGATGGACCAGGAGGTAGGGGCACCGCTGCTCCCTTCAGGAGAGGCGAAAGACGGCGTGGAGCTTCGGCTCACGACCGCCGCGGCGGCCCGCCGCGCTGATCCGCGGCGCCCGCCCGGCTGTCACGTCCAGTGATCGGGCCCATGCGGGGTGAATTGCCTCGACGCTACGGTGGGGCCGGCGACGGCTCATCCGACGAGTGGCGAAAGATTTCGATGTCTGGTCCTACGCCTGTCGTGGCCAGCCGGCCAGCCGGCCAGCCAGCCAGCCGGCCAGCCAGCCGGCCAGCCAGCCAGCCGGCCAGCCGGCCAGCCGGCCAGCCAGCCAGCCAGCCCGCCAGCCCGCCGGCCGGGCGCAGCGGACGGTCCCTTGCGGACACCGGCCTGGCGCTGCCCCACAACTACTTCGGGACGCGGGCTCAGCCGAGCAGGCGGCGTTCCCAGGCCCAGGCGGCGATCTCGACCCGGTTCCGGGCCGGCAGCTTCATCTGCACGCTGGCCAGGTGGGTCTTGACCGTGCCGACGGCGATGAAGAGCCGGGTGGCGATCTCGGCGTTGGTCAGACCCCGGGCGACGAGCTTCACGACGTCGAGTTCCCGCGGGGACAACCCGGCGTCGTCGCGGGTCGGGGCGGGTGGGCTGAGGTGCTCCAGCAGCCGTACGGTGATGGACGGGCTGATCAGCGCGTCGCCGGAGACGGCAGCCCGGACGGCTTCCACCAGCAGCGCCGGGCCCGAGTCCTTGAGCAGGAAGCCACAGGCGCCGTTGCGCAGCGCGGTGTGTACGTACTCGTCGAGGTCGAAGGTGGTCACCACGACCACCCTGATCGGGTCGGCGACGCCCGGCCCGGCGAGCAGCCGGAGCGCCGCCAGGCCGTCGAGGCGGGGCATCCGGATGTCCAGCAGCACCACGTCCGGGCGCAGCCGTCGGGCCAGCTCGACCGCCGCCACGCCGTCGGCGGCCTCACCGATCACCGCCATGTCGGGCTGTGCCCCGACGATCATGCCGAAGCCGGTCCGGACCATGGCCTGGTCGTCGGCGATCAGCACGCGGATCATCGGAGCGCGGTCCGGTGCAGCGGCAGCGCCGCGTCCAGCACCCAGCCGCCGGCGACGCCGGGGCCGGCGGTGATCGTGCCGCCGAGGGCGCGTACCCGCTCGGTGAGACCGATCAGGCCGAAGCCGTGCCCGCGGGCCGGCGGGGTGCGCGGGGTCGCGCCGTCGTCGGCCACCCGGACCAGCAGCCAGTCGGGGGTACGGCGCACGAAGACATCCACCGACCGGGCGTCGGGGGCGTGCTGGCGGCTGTTGGTCAGCCCCTCCATCACCACCCGGTAGCCCGACGTGGAGACCTCCACCGGCAGCCCGTCCAGCGGGCCGTCGACGTGCAGCCGGGCCGGCGCGCTCGCGCTGCCGTTGAACCCCGCCAGCAGGGGCGCCAGGTCGGCCACGCCGGCCAGCGGGGCCAGCGGGGCGTCCTGCGCGGCGTCCGGGCTGCGCAGGATCCCGACCATCCGCCGCATCGACGCCATCGTCTCCGCGCCGGCGCGCTCGATCTGCTCCAGGGCGGCGATGACCCGCTGCGGGTCCTGCTCGGCCACGAACCGCGCCCCCTGCGCCTGCACCACGATCCCGGTCACGTGGTGGGCGATGAAGTCGTGCAGGTCACGGGCGAACTCGGCGCGCTGCTCGGCCCGCACCAGCGAGATCGCCTGCTCCCGCCCGGCCGCGACGACGCGCAGGTAGAGCCCGCCCGCGGCGGCGCCGGCCGCGGCGAGCGCCTGGATCAGCCCGAAGATCACATATGCGTTCTCGACGCCGGCGCGCAGCGGCAGCGCGGCGGCGGCGAGCCCGGCGAGCACCGCGGCCCAGGGCGCGAGCCGGGGCGCGCCCCAGCGGGTCACCACGAAGACCACCGCCAGCAGCCCGGCCGACTCGGCCAACCCCCAACTGCCGCTGAGCAGGTAGCCGTCGCCGGCGACGATCCGGATCCCGGCGGTGACGGCGAGTGAGGCGAGTGCGAGCGTGAGCGCCGCCAGCGGCAGTCGGCGGGAGCCCTGCCGGTGCACCGGGAGCCAGAGCGGCACCGTCGCCACCGCCAGCCCCATCCGCACCAGCAGGAGCAGGGCGGCGGCGGTGCTCATCCCGCCGATCGTGCTGTAGCGCAGGTCGAAGAGGACGAGCAGGCCCAGCACCATCAGGGCGCCGGCCTGGGCCAGGCGCACCCACCAACGTCGAAGTCCCGGCGCGTTCATCGTGACCCAGCGTAGCCAGCCGGGTGGTGGTCGCGGATCGGCCGAAAGGCAGACCCGGCGGCGGCGCCTACCCGGCTCCGGACCGATGTGCCCGCCCGCCGCCGGCGGCCAGGCTTCCGGGGTCGGAGAACCAGCACTGGAGGATCCATGAGAACGCAGAGCCCCGCCCCACCGGAGACGAGCCTGGCGGTCGCCGCGGTCGACCTGGTCAAGGTGTACGGCAGCGGCGACACGGCGGTACGCGCCCTGGACGGGGTGTCGGTCGGCTTCGGTCGCGCCCAGTTCACCGCGATCATGGGGCCGTCGGGGTCCGGCAAGTCGACGCTGATGCACTGCCTCGCCGGCCTGGACACCGCCACCGCCGGCCGGGTCCTGCTCGGCGGCACCGAGCTCACCGGGCAGTCCGACCGGACGCTGACCCGGGTGCGCCGGGAGCGGATCGGGTTCGTCTTCCAGTCGTTCAACCTGCTGCCGCAGCTCACCGCGGCGCAGAACATCACCCTGCCGCTGGATCTGGCCGGTCGCCAGCCGGACCCGGATCTCCTCGCACACCTGGTCGGGGTGCTGGGGCTCGCCGACCGGCTCAACCACCGACCCAGCGAGCTCTCCGGCGGCCAGCAGCAGCGGGTGGCACTGGCCCGGGCCCTGGTCTCGCGCCCGGAGGTGGTGTTCGCCGACGAGCCGACCGGCAACCTCGACTCCCGCTCCGGCGCGGAGGTGCTCTCCTTCCTGCGGGACTCGGTACGTGACCTCGGTCAGACGATCGTCATGGTCACCCACGACCCGATCGCCGCCGGGTACGCCGACCGGGCGGTGCTGCTCGCCGACGGCCGGGTCGCCGGCGAGATCGACAAGCCGGACCAGGGCTCGGTCACCGACGCGCTGCGCGATCTGGCGGCCGGCGCATGAGGGCGGCTGTGCTGCGTACCCAGGTCAACGCGGCGGCCCGCCGCCCCGGTCGGCTGATCCTGACCGGTCTGGCCATCCTGGTCGCGTCGTTCGTCGTCTTCGGTACCGTGCTCGCGCAGCAGATCACAGAACAGACCGCGCGGGACAACCTCAGCGGCACCCCGGCCGCGACCGACCTGGTGATCGGCGGCCCGGAGCAGCCGCCGCCCACCCTGGAGGCGTTGCGGCGGATCCGCGCCGTGCCCGGCGTCGCCGAGGCGGTGGGCCGGCTGGACACCGGCGTGAGCTTCGGTGAGTCGTACCTCAACCTGCGGTCCGACCCCGGCGCCGGCCCGCTTTCCACGGTCCGGCTGGTCGAGGGCAGCTACCCGGACGGCCCGGGGGAGTTGGCGGTCACCCGGCGCACCGCCGAGCGGTTGGGGCTCTCGGTCGGCACGGTGACCAGCGGGACCGGCGGGGAACTGACGACGCCCGCCCGGCTCACCGTCACCGGCCTGGTCGAGACCGCCGACGACGCCGGCTACGACGGGTACGCCCCGGCCACCGCCGTGGCCGAGTGGGCCCATCTGACCGAGCTGAGCCGGGTCGACCTGCGGGTGGCCCCGGGCGAGTCGGCGGAGACGGTCCGCCAGCGGCTGGCCGCGGCGCTCCCGGCCGACCTGCCGATCCGCGCCGGCGACGAGGTCCGCCAGGAGGAGGCCGACGCGGCGGCCGAGCAGGTCGGGAAGCTCTTCGCGCTGGTCGCCATGTTCGTCGCGGTCGCGGTCGCCGCCGCGGCGCTCGTGGTCACCTCGACGTTCCGGATCGTCTTCGCCCAGCGGATGCGGCAGCTCGCGCTGCTGCGCGCGGTCGGCGCGGACCGGGGCTCACTGGTGCTGGCGCTGACCGTGGAGGGAGCCTTCACCGGCCTGGTCGCCGGCGCCGTCGGGGTGCTCGCCGCGCTCGGCCTCGGGCACGCCCTGCCGGCGATCCTGCGCGCCTTCGGTCTGGCCGTCTCGTCCCCGGGGGTGCCACTGGCGGCGGCGGTCGCCGTGGTGATCGGCGCGGTCGTCCTCACCGTGCTGGCGGTGCTGGCGCCGGCGTTCTCCGCCGCCCGGGTCGCTCCGCTGGAGGCGTTGCGCGCGGCGAGCACCACCGCCGGCCGACGCGGCATCGGCGCGCCACGGCTGGTCACCGGGCTGCTGCTGGCCGCGGGTGCGGCGTTGGCGGGCGGCACGGCGGCAAGCCGGTTGCCCACACCGGAACAGGAGTCCTACGACCCGAGTCCGGTGCTGCTCCTGCTCGTCGCGTCCGGTGCGCTGGCGTTCTTCGCGCTGGTGTCCCTCGGGCCGGTGCTGGTGCGACCGGTCCTGGCCACGGTGGGTTGGCCGATGCGCCAGTTCGGGCCGATCGGACGGCTGGCCGTCGGCGGCATCGGCGGGGCGCCACGCCGGGCCGCCGCGGTCTCCGTGGTCGTCGCTCTCGGCGTGACGCTCATCTCCGGGGTGGCCATCGGCAGCGCGTCGCTGCGGGTGCTCACCGATCGGGAGTTGGCGCTCTCCGCGCCGGCCGACTTCGAGGTCACCAGCAGCGACGGCGGGGCCCTGCCGAGCGCGGTGGTGACGCGGGCCGAGGCGGCCGGCGGCGCGCTGGCCCGGGTGGTGCCGTACCGGCGGGTCGCCGACGTCACGCTGGTGCGCGGCGGCGACCGGCTCGGCGGCGCCGAGTCCGGGTATCCGACGACCGACCTCGACCTGGCGGCCCTGTCGAGCACCGACCGGCTGGACGTGGCGCAGGGCACGCTGGCCGACCGGGGACCCGGCCGGATCGTGCTCGGCAGCTGGGTCGCCCGGAGCACCGGGCTGCGGGCCGGCGAGACCGCCGCGCTCGCCCTCGCCGGACGCACCGTCGAGGTGCGGGTGGCCGCGATCCTGCCCGACCACGGCCCACTGCACGCCGGCATCCTGGCCGCACCCGGCGACCTCGACCGGCTCGGCGTGCCGGCGGCGTACACCGGGCTGCTGGCCGACCCGGCCCGCTCCGGCGAGGAGGGTCGTACCGCCGGGGTGCAGGCGCTGCGGCAGGCGATCGCCGGTAGCGACGGGGTGGGCCTCGCGGTGCTCGCCGACGAGCGCGACCGCAACGACGCGGTGCTGGGCACCCTGCTCTGGATCGCCGCCGGGCTGGTCAGCCTCACCGTGCTGATCGCGGTGGTCGGCGTGGGGTCCACGACCGCGCTGTCGGTGGTGGAGCGGGTACGCGAGTCCGGCCTGCTCCGCGCGGTCGGCCTGTCCCGGGCCGGCCTTCGCGGCATGCTGACCGCCGAGGCCGGCCTCTACGGGTCGATCGGTGCGAGCATCGGCCTGCTGCTCGGCATCCCGTACGCCTGGCTGACGGTCAAGGCACTCGGGGTGAACGCGCCGCTGGTGCTGCCGGTGCTGCCGGTCATCGGGCTCTTCGCGGCGCTGGTCGTGCTGACCGCGCTGGCCGGGGTGCTGCCGGCGCGGCGGGCGTCCCGGGTCAGCCCGGTGGCGGCGTTGGGCACCGAGGGCTGAGCACCCACGCCCGTCCGGAGCCCTCGACGGCTAAAGGTCCGTGCAGTCGGCCTCGTCCGGCAGGAGCGGTCGTGGGGCCACCTGCCACAACCGTCCACCGGCACTGAAGTGGGTGCCGGTGTCGGCGGTGGCGACCGTCCGGCGGACGGTGTCGAGGTCGGCGCCGCGCAGCACGAGGCAGGTGGCGCCGGCCGACGTGCCGCCGAGGGCCTCGCCGGCCAGCGCCGGCAACGGCCAGGGGCGCGCTGGATCGGGGGAGTCGCTCGGCGTGGCGACGATCGCGACGGCCGTCGGCTGGTACGGCGCCGAGTGGCCGTCGGCGTACCTGGCGAGCGCCGCCCGCAGCCGCGCGGCGGCCGGGTCGGCCCGGGGAAGGGTGACGGTGCGCTGCCCGTCGGTCGATCCGACGACGACCCGGACGACGGGCTCGTCGGGGCCGCCGGCCGCGGCCTGCTTCGGCAACCTGACGGCGTGCCGGAACAGATCGCGTACGCCGTCCGGCGGGACGCGGTCCTCGCGCAGTTGTGGCCAACCGCCGGGCGATCCGGTCGGGACGCTGATCAGCCGGCCGTCGCCGAAGAGGGAGAAGCGCGGCGGAATGGCTGCCACACCGCCGAGGGGCAGCATGCCGGGCAGCTCGCTCAGCCGCAGCACCAGCGCCTGGGCGTCGGTCGGCGGCTCCGATCCGCTGCCGTCGCCGCCGGCGCAGCCCGCGGTCGTCGCCGCGGCCAGCAGAGCCGGCACAGCGAGCAGGGCCAGGACTGCACGTCGGTGCATCGGTCGCCTCCCACGTCACGTTCACCCTGGTCGGACGCCATCTCGGCGTCGCCGGTTCCGTCCCGGCCGGTACGCGGGACAGCGGGCCGCGGCGCGGCGCGGTCCGGGAGCGCCGAGTGGGCGCTCCCGGACCGGTCCCACGGACCTCCGATACTCAGGACCGGGTGAGGGTGTAGTTCCCGGAGCCTGCCTTGTTGGTCACCACGACGCCGTACCAGGCGGTGCGGGTCGGGGTGAGGGTGACCGTCTCGGTCGCGCCGGCGCCGCCGCCGCTGGCCGCGGCCACGGCGCTGGACCGGGAGCGGATCCAGGTCGCCGAGTTGGCCGGGTCGCTGTCGAAGACAAACAGCTCGGCGTCCTGGCCGACGTTGGTGGCCGCCACCGAGATGGTGACCGGCACCCCGGCGGTCAGGTACGCGTCCCGCACCGTGACCACGTTGTTGCTGCCCATCGTGATCGTGCTGCTGCCGGCGTTCAGCACCGACGAGCCCTGGGCGAGTTCGACGCGGTAGCCACCGCCGCCCGAGTAGTTCGTCACCCGCGGGTAGTAGTCGCCCACCGCCCGGCGGTTGGAGTCCACCGTGACGAAGTCGATGGCGGTGCCACCCCAGGCGCTGCCGCTCAGGTAGGCGCCCTGCCCCCGGTCGTCGTAGAGCTGCAGGTCCAGGTCACCCGAGTTGGGCTTCAGCGCGACCACGGACCAGTAGGGCGACGACGTCGAGTAGCTGAAGTTGTGCGGCGGTGTCGGCACCGGGCGGGTCAGCGGGGCGTAGCTGCCCAGCGGGTCCCGGAACTGGTAGTCGATCGTGTTCTGGTAGACCGAGGCGCGAGCGCCGGAGTCTGCCACGTTGAAACCGTCGGCGGTGCGGTTGGCCCAGAAGGCCGCGAAGGTCGCGGAGTTGTGTCGGCGGGAGGTGGTCCAGATGTTGAACGGGCCCTCGCCGTACCGGTCCCAGGTCCCCTCGTTCGCGGAGTCGGTGATGTCGATCAGCGCTGCGGCGACCCGGCCCTCGGTGGTGTCGCCCTCGCCCCAGCCATTGCCCCAACTGGCGTTCTCCAGGTTGAGCGAGGCGCCGCTCGGCCAGCGGAAGAACGGGTCGTTGTAGACCGTCGCCGGGAACCACTCCGCCCAACCCTCGGTCCAGGCGCAGCCGGCGGAACTGGCGCCGGTGACGCTGTGCGGGCTGCAGTTCGGCGCGGCGGGGAAGCTGTCGTTGTACAGGTCGTCCATCACCGCGTGGCCGATCTCGTGCACCACGGTGGTCGGCGCGTTCGGGTCGTCGGCGGCCAGGTGGACCTGGTTGCCGCCCAGGTCGTAGTAGGTCCCGTCGGTCGAGTCCGGCGCCCAGTTGACGACCACCTGCCGGCAGCTGGCGTCGTCCTGGTCCCAGCACAGGTTGTTGGGCTTCGGCACCCACAGCCAGGCGTCGTTGCCGGAGTCGAACGCGTGCAGGCCGCGCTGCAGCGCCCCGTCCGCGGCGCTGAGCGAGCCGAGGTTCAGGGTGCTGCCGGTGGCCACGTCGTTGGTCGTACCGGTCTGGAACGTCAACGGGTTGCCGCCGCGCTGCACCCGCCACAGCGAGTTGGAGGTGATGAAGCGGACGTAGATGTCCGCCGTGCCGCTGTCCGGCCACCCCTCGACCTGGGAGTCGAAGCAGATGTTGTAGTTGCCTGCCCCGTCGGTCACCCCACTGGCGAGCAGCGAGTCGCCGAAGGTGTCGTCGTCCCAGACCTGCACCTGCATGTTCATCTGGTTGTGCCAGGCGCCGTTCTGGTCCTGGAAGCTCCAGTTGCCGGCCACCCGGGTGTCGCACGGCGCCTGCGGGCTGATCACGGTCAGCCCCTTCGCGGTGGCCTCGGCCCGGGCCTCGCCGGCCACACTCGACACACCGACGCTCTTCAACTTCTGCCCGGCGGGCCGGGGCGTCCGCGCCGAGGTGGGCACGAGCCGGGTGGCGTTGTCGCTCGTCGGGGTCGCGTGCCCGAGCCGGGAGAGCCCGGGCTTCGCCCCGATGGTCAGGAAGACGTCGTCCTGACCGGCCTGGACGTCCTTGCCGTAGGGAGCGGTCGCCCGCGCCTGGATCTGCACCTGGCCGGCCTTGACGGCCCGGACCACGCCGCTGAACGCGACGCTGTCGCCGCTGCGCAGGGCGCGAGTGGTACGCGCGACCGAGACCGATCCGGCCCGCTCGGGCTGGGCACTGGCGCGCTTCTGGACGCCCAGCTCGGCCGGCGCGGTGACCCACTCCAGCTCGGCCGGAAGGGTGACGCTGATGTCGCTCGGCCCGATCTTGCCCTGGGCGCGTACGGTCACCCGCAGGGTCGCTGTCTCACCCACCGCGGGCGTCCGGTCCAGCTTCGTCTCGACACCCAGGCAGCTGAGCGTCTCGTCCTTCGCGCTCTTCCCGGCGGACGGGCGAAGCCCGCACGTCTCGCCCCTCGCCAGTTGATAGGCCGGCGTGGCCCGGGCCTTCGCGGCCTCCTCCGGGTCCGCGGCGTACGCCGGAGCGGCTACCCCCGCGACCGCCACCATGACGCCCGACGCGAGCACGGCGAGCGCCGTTCTCGTGGGCCTGGTGGCCTGCTTACCGAACATTGATGTTCCTCCCCCCAACGTGGGCCCATTCTCCGGCCCTGCGTCGATCGGGCCGCTGTTTGGGCCCCGGGGAAGCATGCGTATTCAAAGCCGTTCCGGAAAAGCCTTTGACCGGTTGGCGACAAGGCGACGCGAGGAACTGGACCAACCGCACGCCGTTCTCGGGTGGTGAACGCGAAGAGCCAGGTCAGGCCGTCTGAGTGTGCCGTTCAAAACGTAAAATCGAACATGTTGTGGAACGGCGCATGTCGTTTCCCGGACAGGAATTCGTCGCCGCCATGGCGGCTGGGCACAAGCGCTGGCAATCGCTTTTGAACGGTGGTGGAGTCGTTCTTCCGACCCGACCTCATTCCCATTCGTGGGAAATGCGTCGGGTCATCGGGCGGCGGGGAGGCCCGCGACCGGCGGCGTCAGGGCAGGATGGCGTCGACGTAACCGCCGTCGACCCGCACCGCGCCCCCGGTGGTCGCCGACGCGAGCGGCGACGACAGGTAGACCACCATGTTCGCGATCTCCTCCGGCTCGATGAGCCGCTGCAGCAGCGACTGCGGGCGGTGCCGGAGCATGAACTCGCGCTGCGCGTCGTCCCAGGGCAGGTCGGTGCCGACCAGCGATCGCACGAAGTCCTCGACCCCGCCGGTGTGGGTCGGTCCGGCGATCACGCTGTTCACGGTGACGCCTGAACCGGCCGCCTCCTTGGCGAAGCCGCGGGAGACGGCCAGCAGCGCCGTCTTGGAGACGCCGTAGTGGATCATCTCGGTCGGGGTGACCACCGCGGAGTCGCTCGCGATGTACTGGATCCGGCCCCAGCCGCGCTCGCGCATTCCCGGCAGGTACTCCCGGGTCAGCCGCACGGCAGCCAGGACGTTCACCTCGAAGTAGCGCCGCCAGTCGTCGTCGGTGATCTCCAGCGCGGGTTGGGCGCCGAAGATGCCGAGGTTGTTGATCAGAATGTCGACCCGGGGGAGCAGGTCGAGCGCCGCCGCCGCCCCGTCGGCGGTCGCGACGTCGGCGGGTACCGCCACGAAGTCGCCCTCGCCCAGCTCGGCCAGGGCGCGGTCGACGGAGTCGGTCGAGCGTCCGTTCACCCCGACCCGGGCCCCCGCCGCGGCCAGTCCCGCGGCGATGGCGCGGCCGATGCCCTGGGTCGAGCCGGTGACGAGGGCGGTCCTACCGGAGAGATCTAGGCGCATGCCGCCCATTCTGCCGAACTCGGACGGGGCGGGCAGTCGCACGGATCACGGGGCCGGGCGCCGATCCGACGGCGCCCGACCCCGGCCCGGTCAGTTCGGGTTGTCGCCGTGGGTCAGCGTCTCCCACGCGACGAAGAGGTTGTTGCTGCCGGCGGGTCGCTGTTGGAGCGTGAGGGTCTGGGTGTTGGTCATCGTGTTGCCCAGGCGGTTGCCCATCGCGTTGAAGCCGACCTCGGTGATCGGGCCGAGGCCCCGGGTGAGGCTGCCGCCGCAGAGCCAGGAGGGCGCCGCCGTGCCGAGCTGGTAGGTCGAGTGGAAACCGAGGGCGTGCCGCAGTCGCTCGCCGACCTGGGGGTAGAGGTCCCGACCCTGGATCCGGGAGGTCTCCGCGACGTGCGAGATGGCGGAGATCCCGTACCCGGTGTGGGTGAAGTCGCGGCAGGTCTCCTGGGCCAGGCCGGCGACGAAGGTGGACTGGCCGTGCCAGTAGTTGATGATCTCGCTGCTGGTGTCCAGACCGCTGCCGGGCACCGTGTACGGCAGCGCCCCGTCGCTGGGCAGGTAGATGAAGGCCCTCGTCCGGTTGAGGAAGCGGGTGACCGCCGCGTCGTAGCTGGCCCGGTCGTCGAGGAAGACGGCGATGCCGACCGTGGCCTCCATCATGCTCAGCTCCCAGTTGCCGTTGCTGCTGGAGCCGTTGCGGACCATCGGCAGGTAGACGTTGCGCAGCATGGTGGCGAACCGGTTCGCGTTGGGCCAGCTGCTGTAGGTGTACTTGATGATCTCGGCGGCCCGGGGCCAGACCGAGCCCGCCCAGCCGGTCTGCAGCGGCGCGTTGCTGCCGGTGTGCGCGGTGATCGTCGCGGACCAGGCGTCCATGATCTGAATGGCCTTCTGGGCGTACCGGGCGTCGCCGGTCACGTACCAGGCGAGCGCGTCGGTGTACGCGGCGATCGCGTCCTCACGCTCGTCCGTGCAGCCGTAGTTGGGGTTGGAGTAGGAGCCGCACTCGACGACCGCGCGGGGCGCCGGGGTCCGCGACAGCGAGGCGTACCGGCTGCCCATCATCTGGTTGTAGGCCGCCGCCCACGGCTGCGCGCCGGCCTGCACCCGTCCCCGCACGAAGTCGAGCTGGCCGCGGCTGACCAGCACTCCGGGGTGGGTGAACCCGCCCGTGGGCGGCGTCGGCGGGGTGCCGCCGGTGGGCAGGCTCCAGGTCTGGTTGGCGGCGCCGGTGCAGGTCCAGATCTGCAACGGGGTGCCGTCGGCCGAGCTCGGGCCGGTCGCGTCGAGGCACTTGCCCGAGGTCGGGTTGACCACCTGCCCGGCGCTGTACGACCACCGCTGCGCCCCGGTGCCGTTGCAGTCGTAGATCTGCACCCGCGCGCCGTTGGCGGTGCTGGCGGCGGCGATGTCGAGGCACTTGCCGAGCGCCCGGATCGTGCCGTCGTCGGCCACGGTCCACTGCTGAGCCGTGGAGCCGTTGCAGGTGTAGAGCTGCACCTGGGTGCCGTTGGCGGGGTTCGCGGCGGCCACGTCGACGCACTTGCCGCCGTAGCCGGTGATGGCGCCCACGGTGGCCGCGGCGGCGGGTGGGGTGCCGAGCAGCAGGCTCACCGGCACGATGAGGACCGCCGCGGCGAGCGCGGCGGCCAGTCGGGTGCGGAGCCGGCGGGGAGCGACCCCGGCCAATCGTCGCGCCATGTCCTGGTCCTTTCCACCGCGCAGAGCGGTAGATCGGGACTCCGCCGACGCGCGGGCACGCCGGTCACCGGTGGGGCTCTGGCAGGGGTGCCGGGAGTTCGGTGGCGGGCGCTCGTCCGGGACGGCGAATCCAACTGTAAAGTGTGTTAAGTATTACAGGCATGGGCATTGATATCAATGTCTTGCGGGTGGGGCGAATCCCGTGACGGCCGGCGGACCCCACCATCGTCGTCGCCGAGCAACGCGGACCATGGATGGAAGGAGGCCCCCGGCGCACTGCGCCGGGGGCCGTCCGTCCGCCGCCTACCGCAGGCCGGGTACGTCGAGAACGATGAGCTCGGTGTCGTCCGCGCGCCCCGCGATGCGCCCGTCGTTGCCGGGGAAGTTGTTGTCGTTGGCGACGAGCACCCGGTCACCGCCGAGCGGCAGGACCGACTCGACCGACTGCAACGGGAAGGAGAAGAGCGGGCCGACGCCGTACTCGCCCGGGCGGGCCGGGGTGGAGACGCCGTCCGGGTCGGCGACTCGCATCAGGTCGACCGCGGTGCGGCGGGTCAGGTAGCCGTCGCTACCGACCTGGTCGAGGTCGGTGACGACCAGACGCTTGACCAGCGTCTGCGGCCCCATGGCGTTGTCCCGCTCGATCAGCAGCAGCCGCCGCCCGTCGAGCACCGCCGCGTCGCCGACCAGCAGGGACGGGTCGTCAACCCGGAACGACCAGGTACGGCCGCTGTAGCGGTTGGCCCGCACGTCGAACTCGTAGACGACCCGACGCCGCTGGTCGGGGTCGGCCGTCTTCGCGCCCTCCAGAATCGGGTAGAGGGTCCACCCGTCCTGGCTGACCGCCATCGCCTCGAAGCCGTTGCTGGCGCGCAGGGTCGGGGTCTCGCCCGGCGCGAGATCCGGCGACTGGGGCGACTTGGTGCCGTCCGGCAGCGGGATCGGCGCCTGGAGCACCTTGCCGGTCCGATCGGTACGGATCAGGTACGGGCCGAACTCGTCACCGATCCACAGGTCACCCCGCGCGTCCCGGGCCAGCGACTCGATGTCGAAGTCCGCGCCGGTCAGCAACCGGTCGCGGGTGCCACCGTTGACGATCGGGAACGGCACCTTGCGGTCCGGGTCGCGGAAGCTGATGTGTCCATCGATCTTCACGCGGTGGGTGCCGTACTTCGGCTCGATCTCGTAGGCCCGCAACATGAAGTCGGCCGAGTTGGTCTTCGCACCGAAGCCGTTGTCGGGCATGGCGAGCAGCCGCTCGCCGGAGCGGTCGCCGGCGCGCGCCGGAATCACCGCGGAGAAGCCGGGGATGGGCTGGCCGGGGAAGGGCGGCGCGATCCCGTTGACCGGGGTCGGCGCGAGCTGGGTGCCGGAGACCGGGCCGGGCTGGTAGGCGGTCGCCGAGACCAGCGCCCGACTCCGCAGGCTCACCTCGGGGCGCAGCGTCACCGACAGCGCGTACACCCGGGTGGTCTGGGTGGCGCTGCCGTTGTCGTCCGAGACGAGGTAGAGGGCGCGGCGGCCGCCGGGCAGCGGACCGCCGAGCGCGGCACCCTCGATGTTGTCCAGCAGCGGGTTGGGCTGCGGCTGCTTGGTGGTCGCGCCGGACGGCGGGCAGTCGGCGATGTCGACCAGCAACTCCTTGCCCAGCCACGAACGCTGGTCAGTCACCGTCGACAGGGACGGCACGGCGGAGACATCCGGCGCGCCGGTCGCGGAAACGCGGTACACCCGGACGGTGTTGCCCACGCCGGTGGTGAAACCCCGCTCCACGGCGAGCAGCTGGTCGTCGCCGAGCGCCAACAGCTCCACCAGGCCGAGGTTGGCGTCGGTGCGGTACGCGTACTGGGCGCTCGGGGTGTAGGCGGCGCCCTCGCGGCCGGCGTACCGGATGATCCGCTGCAGGCCCCGGCCCTCGGCGTCGCGGCCGTCCGCGGCCAGTGGCCCCTCCATCCCGGCGTAGAGCGTCCGATGGTCCGGGGTGGTGGCGAGCGCCTCGAAGGTCTGGTTGACCGTGGCCTCCCCGGCCGGGGTGACCTGGAACCGGGCCGGCACCGGCAACGACGCGATCTCCCGGCCGTCGGAGAGCCGGAACCGCCGGATGGACGGCTCCCGCTCCGAACTGGCCAGCACGGTGGCCCCGCCGCGCTCGGCGACGAGCCCCTCGCCGTCGAAGTCCGCGCCGGTGTACGGCGTGCCGTCCGGACGGGTGAGCACGGTGACGTCGCGGACGGCCACGTCGACCCCGCGCCGGTCGGTCTCCAGCCCCAGCTCGTACACGCGCGCCGGGGTGGTGCCGATGTTGTCCACCAGCGCCAGGGCCCGCGACGGTCGGGCGAACGCCAGCGCGGAGAGACCGGCGACCGGGGTGCCCCGGAAGGTGGTCTTGTCGAGGGCGTCGGAGAAGCCGAGCAGCGACGCGTCCGGCGCGCAGCTCGCCCCCGCGGCGGGGTGCCCGGGGTCCGGGTGCGTCGGGGCGCCGAGCGCCGGCGCGGCCGCGAACAGCGAGATCGCGGCCGCGCCGATCGAGACGACGCGCGCCCGTATCGAAGAGGTACCCACATTGCCTCCAGCATGCTGTGGACGGTCGTTACCGCCGGGCCTGATGCAAACGGCCGCGGCCCGCCACCCTGGAACCCCCGCCGGAACATGGCATGAACACCCGGTGCACGATGCCCGTGCCGGCGCGCCCGGCGCCCCGCCGCCGGGGTCAGGGATGCATCCGGGCACCCTTGAGGACCTTGTCCACCACGTTGCGCGGGGCGTGCAGCGCCAACCCGACCAGGTCGAGCTTGTCGCGGCCGACCGCCCGGACGGCCGCGCGGTTGTCCCGGTCGTTGCCGGTGGCGAAGAGCTCCCGCGTGAAGACCGAGATGCGCAGCCCGCGGCCGAGCGCGCGGGAGTGCGCACCGGTCAACGTGGACCGGTCGCCGACGAGGACCAGCACCGGTTGGCGGAACATCGGCAGGTAGCGGGTGTCGTCCGCGTCCCGGTACTCCTCGCCGAGCAGGTCCGCCTCGGTGTGCGCGATGCCGCTGATTAGAAAGGCGGTGACGTTCAGCCGCTGCCAGGTCGCCAGGTCGTCGCTGAGCAGGACGGCAATCTTGGTGGGAAAGCGGATCGGTTCGGTCATGGCGTCGAGCCTGTCCGCCCGTGGACCCGCCGGTCTTGTACGTTCTTAGCGTGGCCAGCCCGGCGGCCGGTGCGCACGTCAGCGCCTGGCGACCCGCCGTGGCCGGGGTCGCCGAGGTCTTCCACGCCCATTTCGTCGACCACGCGTACCCGTCGCACACCCACGACGCCTGGACGCTGCTGATCGTCGACGACGGGGCGGTCCGCTACGACCTGGACCGGCACCGGCACGGCGCGTTGCCGACGTCGGTCACGTTGCTGCCTCCGTACGTGCCGCACGACGGCCGCTCCGCCACCCGACACGGCTTCCGCAAGCGGGTGCTGTACCTCGACACGTCGGTGCTCGGCGCGGACCTCGCCGGCCGGGCCGTCGGCCGGCCGAGCCTGGCCGACCCGAGGCTGCGGTACCGGATCCACCAGCTCCACCAGGTGCTCGCCCGGCCCGGGGACGAGCTGGAGGCCGACAGTCGGCTCGCGTTCGTCCTGGAACGGCTCGGCCGGCACCTACGCCGGCAGACCCCGGCCACCGTCCGGCAGTCCGACCGTGGTCTCGCCGTGCGGATGCGCGAGCTGCTGGACGCGCGGACCGCCGAGGGCCTCACCCTGCGTGAGGCGGGGGAGTTGCTCCATGCGCACCCGACCCATCTGGTCCGGACGTTCACCCGCGTGCACGGGCTGCCGCCGCACGCGTACCTGACCAGCCGGCGGATCGACCTCGCCCGCCGCCTGCTCCTCGCCGGCCAGCGCCCCGCCGACGTCGCGGCCGCCGCCGGTTTCTTCGACCAGGCCCATCTGACCCGGCACTTCACCCGCCATCTCGGGGTCGGCCCGGCCCGCTACGCGCGGCCCGACCCGGCCCGGTGATCTGTGCGCCGTTCGGCCGAAGCGGCCGTGCCGGCCGGTTGCCGCACCTAGCATCGGGAAGAGCGGCCCGGGCCCACCGTCGGCGGGGTCTTCGCTGCGGCGGTCGCCGTCCGCACGCCCGGCGCCGGCAACCCTGCGCCTGCCGCCGCCACTCGCGACTGTCAGAACGACGGGGGAGCACCGCATGAGCTACATCAAGGCCAAGGACGACACCAAGATCTACTACAAGGACTGGGGCTCGGGTCCGGTCGTCACCTTCTCCCACGGCTGGCCACTGAGCGCCGACGCCTGGGACGGGCAGATGCTCTTCCTCGTCCAGAACGGCTTCCGGGTGGTCGCCCACGACCGTCGTGGGCACGGCCGGTCGGGTCAGGCCAGCGCCGGCAACGACATGGACGGGTACGCCGACGACCTGGCCGCGGTCATCGAGGCGCTCGACCTGCGCGACGCCACCCTGGTCGGGCACTCGACCGGTGGCGGCGAGGTGGCGCGCTACATCGGCCGGCACGGTACGAGCCGGGTCGCCAAGGCCGTGCTCATCTCGGCCGTGCCGCCGATCATGGTGCAGTCCCCGGACAACCCGGAGGGGCTGCCGATCAACGTCTTCGACGACCTGCGGGCCCAGCTCTTCGCCGACCGGTCGCAGTTCTACCAGGACCTGGCGCAGATGTTCTACGGCGCGAACCGCAAGGGCGCGAAGGTCTCCAAGGGGATCCTCGACCAGTTCTGGCTGTGGAGCATGCAGTCCGGGCTGTGGAACGCGTACCAGAGCATCAAGGCCTTCTCGGAGACGGACTTCCGGGCAGACCTTGCGAAGTTCGACGTCCCCACGCTGGTCATGCACGGCGAGGACGACCAGATCGTCCCGGTCAAGGACTCGGCGCACAAGACCGCCCAGCTCGTGGCGAACGCGCAGGAGATCTACTACCCGGGCGCGCCGCACGGCGTCACGGCGACGATGCAGGACCAGGTGAACAAGGACCTGCTCGCCTTCCTGCGGAGCTGACCGCTGCGGATCCCTCGCCGGCCCGGCCGAGCCGCCGGGCGAGCGGTCAGACCCGCTGGGCGCCGATGACGGAGAGCAGGCGGAGCTTGTCGTCGCTCTCCGAGCCGGGCACGGCGGTGTAGACCAGCAGCGTCTGGGACTCATCCGGATCCACCAGGACCTGGCAGTGCAGCTCCAACGAGCCGACCTCGGGGTGCTGGAACCGCTTCGGCGGGCAGTACGAGCCCGGCACCGGGTGCTCCCGCCACAGCTCGGCGAACTCCGTGCTGGCCGCGAGCAGCGCGTCGACGATTGCCGCGGCCCGCGACGCCCGGCCGTCCCGGGTGTACGCGGCGTGCAGGTGCGCGGCGATGAGCCGGCTCTGCGTGGCGTGGTCCGCGGCCGGGTGCCGCAGCCGCGCCGCCGGGTCGGTGAACCAGCGGTAGTGCACGCTGCTGGCCAGCCCGGTGTGCCGGGTCTCGTCGCCGAGCAGCGCGACCGCCGGCGCGGTCTGCGCCAGGGTCTCGCCGAGGTGGTTCACCACCTGGGCGGGGGTGTCGTGCAGCCGGTCGAGGATCCGCATCATCCCCGGGTTGACGTGGTCGGCCCGCACGGCCCGGCGCGGGACGGCGTGCCCGGCGAGCTGGAACAGGTGGTCCCGCTCGGCCAGCGAGAGCCGCAGGCCCCGGGCCAGCGCGGCGAGCATCTGCTCGGAGGGGTGCGCTCCGCGCTGCTGCTCCAGCCGGCTGTAGTAGTCGGTCGACATCCCGCTGAGCGCGGCGACCTCCTCGCGCCGCAGCCCACCGGTGCGCCGACGCCGGCCCCGGGGCAGCCCGACGTCCTCGGGCTGCAGCGCGTCCCGGCGGGTACGCAGGAAGCTGGCGAGTTGTGCGCGGTCCACGGTGGGTCTCTCCTTCCGGCCCGCACGGCTCGGGCGGCACACCGTCCGGTACAACGGGTTGCCCGGCGGCCCTGTTCCTCGCTCCACCCTCGCTCCGCCGACGGCCGTTATCCAGGGCGGATCAGTCCCTGGCTTCAGGAGCCGCGTAGACCACAGCGGCACCATCAGCCCCGTGGTCCACGCGCTTGCGGACGGCCCCGGCCCGATGGTCCGGCCGGGGCCGTCCGTCGGAATCAGCGCTGGATGGACTTGGTCTCCAGGAACTCCTCCAGCCCGAAGCGGCCGAACTCACGGCCGTTGCCGGACTGCCGGTAGCCGCCGAACGGGGCGAGCGGGTTCCAGTGACCACCGTTCACGTCGACCTGACCCGCCCGCAGCCGCCGGGCGACCGCCAGCGCGTGCTCCGGTGCGCCGAAGACCCCGCTGGTCAGGCCGTACACCGTGCCGTTGGCGATCGCGACGGCCTCCTCCTCGTCGGCGTACGGGATGATCGTCAGCACCGGACCGAAGATCTCCTCCTGGGCGATCGCGGACCGCGGGTCGACGTCGGCGAAGATCGTCGGCCGGACGTAGGCGCCCTTCGCCAGGCCCTCCGGCCGGCCCGGGCCGCCGAAAACCAGTCGCGCGCCGTCGGCGATGCCCCGCTCGATGTACCCGTGGACCTTCTCCCGGTGCGCCTCGGAGGCCATCGGGCCGATCCGGGTCGCCTCATTGGTCGGGTCGCCCACCGTGTGCTGCTTCGCCGCCTCGACGGCCAGCGCGACGACCTCCTCCTGACGGGCCGCCGGGACCAGCATCCGCGGCCACGCGCCGCAGACCTGGCCGCCGTTGGCGAACGCCATCATCACGCCGGCGGTGACCGCCTGCGGCAGGTCGGCGTCGTCGAGGATGACGGTCGCGCCCTTGCCGCCCAGCTCCAGCGCGACCCGCTTGACGGTCTCCCCGGCCACGGCGGAGATGCGCCGCCCGGCGCGGGTGGAGCCGGTGAAGGAGATCATGTCGACGTCCGGGTGGGCGGAGATGGCCTCCCCGACGACCGGGCCGGTGCCGTACACGACGTTGAACACGCCGGCCGGCACGCCCGCCGCGGCGACGACCTCGGCGAGGATCCCCGCGGTCAGCGGCGCGTTCTCGGACGGCTTGAAGACCATGGTGTTCCCCGCGAGCAGCGCCGGCGCCAGCTTGGAGACGACCTGTTGCAGCGGGAAGTTCCACGGCGTGATCGCACCGACCACGCCGATCGGCTCGCGGACGATCAGCGAGTTGCCGATTTCCTCGGTCCACGGGAACTCCCCGGCGAGGCCGGCGATGGACTCGATCACGGCGGCGGGGAAGCCGACCTGGGCGGTCCGGGACAGGCTGATCGGGGAGCCCATCTCGGCGGTGATCGCGGTGGCGATCTCCTCCTGGCGGGCGGCGAGACCCGCGCCGACCCGGCGTAGCAGGTCGGCCCGCTCCGCCGGGGTGAACGCGGCCCAGCCGGGGAAGGCGGCCCGGGCGGCGGCGACGGCCCGGTCGACGTCGGCGGCGGTGCCGGCCGGTGTCTCCGCGACGAGGTCGCCGGTCGCCGGGTTGACGACGGGAAGGGTGCCGGCCGAGCCGGCGACGGTCTCGCCACCGATCCAGTGGCCGGTGACGGGGTAGGTCGAAGTGGTCATGGACCGACCGTGGCACCCGCCCGGAACCCCATCCAGGTGCGGTTTATCCAGGGTCCGGCGATCCATGGCTGCGGGCCCGGATGTCAGAGCCGCCGGTCGGCCGCGTCCCGGGCGACGATGCCGTCCAACTCGACCCCCGGCGCCAGCGACTCCGGATGGAACCAGAAGATCACCACCTGCGGATCCTCGCTCCACCTCGCCAGCCGGGCGGTGATCTGACGGCCGTCGGCGGTGCCGACGATCCGCTTGGCGGGCCCGACGAAGTAACCGAAGGTCGGCACCGGGCTGCGGTGCGGCGGGAAGCCCTGCTGGTCGTTACCGATCTGGTGGAAACCGGGCCGGCGGTCGAAGCCCTCGACGTCGTTGACCAGATAGTCCGAGGTCAGCTCCCCACCGGCGGAGCGCCGGCCGGCGACCAACCCCATCGTCACCCGGGGCGCCGCGGGCACGTCGACCGGAACGAAGTAGAAGACCCGCTCCTCGTCGCCGTACCGCAGGTCGGTCCGCACCACCGCGCCGAGCGGTTTCGGGCGCGGCTCCCACGGGCTCGCGGTGGTGGAGGGCGACGGCAGCGCCTCGCGGGCGGCCGGCGCGGTGCCGACCGGACCGGGCTGTGGCGAGGGCTGCGGTGGGCCGGCCAGTTGCCCGACGACTGCGACACCGAAGACGAGCACCGCCACCGAGAGCGCCGCCGCGCCGGTGCCGGCAAGTTGGCGACGCAGGCGCAGTCGACGCCCCGCCCGCATGATCCCGGCCAGGTCGAGGCTGTCCCGATCGCCGCGTTCGGTCGTCCGCATCGCCTGCCGGAGCCGCTCCGCCTCGTTCATCGCCGGGTCCCCTCGGGCTGCGGCGCGCCGGCGCCGGCGATGCGCAGCTTCTCCAGGGCGCGGGAGCTGGTGCTCTTCACCGTCCCGACCGAGACGTCGAGTTCGCGGGCCACCTGGGACTCCGGAAGGTCGAAGTAGTAGCGCAGTACGACGATGGCGCGCTCCCGAGGGCTGAGCGTGCCGAGGATGGCGAGCAACCAGCGCCGGGTGACCACCTCGTCGGCGACGTCGCCGCGGCGTTGCTCCGGGACGTCGTCGCGGGGGTACTCGCGGATCGGCCGGCGCCAGCCGTCGACGAGATGGTTGACCAGGATCCGGCGGGCGTAGCCGTAGGCGTCGTTGTCGCGGACCCGGGCCCACGACGCGTAGGTGCGGACCAGGGCGGTCTGCGCGACGTCCTCGGCCTGGTGGTGGTCGCCGGTCATCAGGAAGGCCGCGTGCACCAGCCGCCCCGACGCCGCCCGGGCGAACTCGACGAACTCGGCGTCACCCCGGGCCATGGCCGGCCTTCGCGTACCCCACGGGGGAGAGGACGAGTGGGACGGGCGAAAGGTTGAGTCCGTAAGAGATCAACTTTTTGACCGGTCCGCTCGTCCTCTTCCCTGCGCACCACCGACCCCCGGTGGGAGGCGAGGGGAGGCACATGACCAGCAAGACTACGGGCCGGGCACCGGGCGGATCAGCGGCGTCGGCGCTGACCGCCCTGCTCTGCGCCGCGCTGCTCGCCGGCTGCGGGCTGCCGGCCAGCGGTCGGCCCGCCGCTGCCGAGCCGGTCCGGCCGCCCGCCGGTCGGCCCGCCGGCGGGATCGCCAGCACCGCCGCGCCCGTGGCGTCACCACCGCCCCGACCCGCCGCGGTCAGCTATCCGGCGGACGGCGGCGGCCAGTGGCAGGTGGCCGCCGCCGAGCCGTCGGCCCGGCGTGGCGACGGCCGGCTGCTGCGCTACCGGGTGGCGGTGGAGCGTGACATCCGGGGCCTGCCGGTGGCGGACGTCGCGGCGGAGGTCACCCGGACGTTGTCCGGCCCGCGCGGCTGGACCGCCGACGGGGAGCGGACCCTGCGGCGGGTCGGCCCCGGCCAGCGCGCCGACTTCACCATCTACCTGGCCACCCCCGGCACCCGCGACGAGCTGTGCCAGGACCGGCCGGACGGCTACACCTCCTGCCGCAACGGCGACCGGGTGGTCCTCAACGTCGCTCGCTGGGTGAAGGGCGCGCCGGGTTACGGCGCCAGCCTCGCCACCTACCGCCGCTACATGGTCAACCACGAGGTCGGGCACCGGCTCGGCTTCGGGCACGAGCGGTGCCCGGGCCGGGGCCGGCCGGCGCCGGTGATGCAGCAGCAGACCCTGGGGCTGCACGGCTGCACCGCCAACGCCGACCCGTTCCTCGACGGCGAGCGTTACCACGGCGTCTCCGGCGCGTACGACGACCCCATTCCGCCCCGGGAGCGGGGCCGCTCCGGCTGACCCGTCGGCGCCGGCGCGGGCGGACCGGTCACGGCCGCAGGTCGGCGCGCGCCTCGCCGGTGCCCGGGTCGTACGGGATGGAGAGATGCTGGTGGATCATCTGCCACGACCCGCCGGTCCTGCGGAACACCCGGGTGCCCCGTGACCAGCTCTCCTCGGTCCGGCCGGGGGACTGCTCGGCCCGGATGCGGTTCAACCCCCAGGCGACGGCGAGGTCGTCGCGGGCGATGACGGTCAGGTCGGGCACCTCCCAGCTGACCGGCCCGCTGCTCGCGTCGAGGCCGCGCCGGCAGACCTCGCGTACGACGTCGATACCGAGGTGCCGCAGCGGCCCGTCGTGCTCGTAGGAGACGACGTCGTCGTCGATGTGCGCCATCAGGCCGTCGAGGTCACCGGCGGCGGTGCGGTCGAACCAGTGCCGGTGGATCGCCCGGACCTGCTCCTCCGCGCCGGCCGTGTCCTGCTCCCCGGCCGTGTCCTGCTCGCCCGACGTGTCGGCGAAGGAGTGGTGCTCGTGCGTGACCACCCACCGTCCGTGCGTCTTGCGCAGCCCGATGGTGAGGCGCAGGTGATGGCCCGGGTCGCGGGCCAGGTCCTGCGGGGTTCCGCAGCGCAGCAGGGCGTGCGCGAACGCGACGTCGTCGCCGGCGGTCACCTCCAGCGAGATGATCTCGAAGGCGGCGCCCTGTGCCTGCCACCGAAAGAACGGGGGCCAGGTGTCGCGGTAGGCGGCGAGGCCGCGGACCCCGTCGTGCGGTGGCGGTACGTCGAACATCACGATGTCGTCGGCGTGGTCGGCGAGCACGGTGTCCAGGTCGCCGGTGTGCACCGCCGCCGCCCAGCGCTCGATCAGCTCGGTGACGAGCCGCCGGTCGTCCGCGCCGCTGGCGCCGCCGTGCGTTTCGGTCTGCATGCTGTTGCCTCCTGCGGGTCGTGGTCACCGGTACAACCCGCGCGGCGGCCCGAACTCATCGCGCCGGCTGACCGGCGATCTCCGTCGGCAGGCCGAACGAGGGGAAGTCGGCGGTCAGGAACGACACGACCTCGGTGACCGCCGAACCGCGCACGGCCAGCAGGTCCAGCCCGGCGGCCAGCCAGCTGCCCCGGTCGTCGTCCCACCGGTAGGTGCCGAAGGTCAGCTGCCCGTTGGCCGAGGCGGGTAGGAAACGCCAACGTCGCGCGGTGGTCACCTCGACGAGGAAGGCGCGGATGCTCAGCCGGCCCTGGTACACGACGGGAAGCGGTGGCATCGAGTAGCGGGCGTCCTCGGCGAGCAGGGCGACGATCGCGTCGACGTTCCCCTGCTCCCACGCGGTCGCGTACCGCTGTGCCAATTCGCGGACCGCCCGGTCGCCGAGCAGGCGCAGCGTCCGCTGCTGGCTGGCCTCGGGCCGCAGCCCGTCGAGTCTCGCGCGGGCCCGTTGCAGGGCGCTGTTCACGGCGGGGACCGTGGTGTCCAGCAGGCCGGCCACCTCGCGGGCGCTGAACCCGAGGACCTCGCGCAGCAGCAGCACGGCCCGCTGCGCAGCGGTGAGGTGCCGCAGAGCGGCGACGAACGCCAGCTCGACGCCTTCGCGGGCCAGCACGCGGGCCTCCGGGGTCAGCGCCCGCGCCCACTCGAGCCGGCCGTCCGGGTACGGCTGCACCTGCGTCGCCTCCACCGAGAGGTCGGCCGGCACCTCCCGGTGGCCGCGACGCGCCAACATGGTGAGGCAGCGGTTGGTGGCGATCTTGTAGAGCCACGGCCGGATCCCGCCGCGATCCTCGTACCGCGCCAGCCCGCGCCACGCCCGTACCAGGGTCTCCTGGACGGCGTCGTCGGCGTCGTGCGGCGAGCCCAGCATCCGGTAGCAGTGCGCGTGCAATTCCCCGCGGAACGCCTCGATCAGCTCGGCGCGGCCGTCGACCGGACCGGTGTCCTGCGCTGCGGGCAGCATCCGAGCATCGTCGCACGCCGCGGGCGGTCAGGCGCGTACCGGACGTAACCGTTGGTGCGGGACGCCGGACGCGCACAGCAGATCCGCGACTCCGGCCGACGGGTTGTCGAGGAAGACGGCGACACCGAGTTCGTCGGCCACCGGGACGATCGCCACCAGCGTCCCGACGTTGATGTCGTCCAGACCGCTGACCTCCGCGAGGTCGACCACCAGCCGGTACGGGCGCACCCGGCGGATCAGGTGCACGAGGAGCTGACGTAGCTCGACCGCCGCGTCGACGCCGACGTCACCGCGAGGCTGCAGCACGACCGTGCCGTCGTCGCTCGTCCGTACGGTCAACGGCGGATTCGCCACGCATCTCCCATCCCGCGCACGTGGTCAGTTGCCACCGCCCACGCTAATGTCCGCGTCCCCGTTCGGACAGAACTGGCGAGGGAGGAAATCACCCGTCACGTCACTCCCGACGAACCGGGGTGAAAACCCTGCAGCCCGATCCGCCGGGCGCGCGCCCCGGGTGTCCACGTGCCCGTGGCCCGGCATTCACGTCCGGTGGCTACGCTCCCGCTCGCGCCAACTCCCGGGGGAACGGTCGTCGCCACCGTGCATCACGCCAACCACTACTACGGCCACTCACATGTGCTGGCCCGCTACTGCGGGCTGGACGACCGGACACCTCAGCGCATCCGCGGCTACCTGCAGCACGGCTGGAACATCGGCGACGGGATGGCCGCCGACCACGAGTTCCTCCCCGGTGTGCCGCTGTTCGTGTGGTCGGAACGGACCCGCCGCCGGGCCTGGTCGCTGGGCCGCCGCCAGACGTACGCCGTCGGCGCGCCCTGGGCGTACCTGCTGGCGATGGAGCCGGAGCCGGAGCAACCCCGCGACGGCACCATCTGGTACCCGTTCCACGGCTGGGAGGGCCAGCACGTGGTGGGGGAGCACGACCGGCTGATCGCGGAGATCAAGGCGACCGAACCCGGCCCGGTCACGGTCTGCCTGTACTGGCAGGAGTACCGGTCCGCCCGGGTGCGCGAAAAGTACGAGCGGGCCGGCTTCCGGGTCATCTGCCACGGCTACCGGGGCGGCCGGTGGGACAGCCTGGACCCGGATTTCCTGCGCCGGCAACTGGCCGAGCAGCGCCGGCACCGTCGGGTCGCGTCGAACCGGCTCAGCACCGCCGTCCTCTACGCCACCCTCGCCGGCTGCGAACCCGCGGTGTACGGCGACCCGATGCAGCTGGCCGGGGAGGTGCCGATCTGGGGCGGGCAGCCGCGGATCCGACGGCAGTGGGCGGAGCTGCACGGCGCCGAGGTCGACCCGGTCGCGGCGCGGGAGGTCGCGGTCGCCGAGCTGGGCGCCGACCGGCTGCTCCCGCCCGCCGTGCTGCGCCGGCTGTTCGGCTGGCCCGACCCGCAGCCCTCGTCCGGCCCGGCCGACGCCGATACCGACACCAACACCGACGCCGACCTGATCGAGGAGACCCGGTGAACCTGCGACTGATCGGCGGGGAGATGCAGGTCTGGTCGGACCTGGACGGCCGGCACGGGCCCGGCCCGGTCCGCGGGCCGGTGCTGGCCCCGCTGTTGAACACCGCGTCCGGGCGCACCCTCGTCGTCGGCCCGCTCGACCCGACGCTGCTCGACGCGATGCCGGCGGACGAGGTGACGGTGCTGGTGCGGGGTATTCCGGACGCCGAGGCGCTCGCCGCGCGCCTGGCCGACCGGCCCGGCGTCACCGTGCTCTGCGGCAGCCCGGAGAAGCTCGCCACCGAGCCCGCGTACGACACGGTCATCGCCCTCGACGGGTTGGAGCGGCTCGGCTCGACCGAGGGCGCCGAACTGAGCTGGACGGACGCCCTCGGGCTCCTGGTGGCCACTCTGCGACCCGGCGGCCGGCTGCTCCTCGCCGCCGAGAACCACCTCGGCCTGCACCGGCTGGTGGCGCTGCCGGCCGAGGTCACCGACACGGACTGGGCGGGCGCGGGCGAGTACGACCCCGACCGACCCGCCGGCCTGGATCGTCTCCGGGCCCGGCTGGCCGGCACCGGACTGGTCGTCACCGACACCCACGCCGCCTGGCCGACGGCGATCGCGCCGACCGCGCTGCTGCGCCCGCGGCTGCTGGCGAACCCGGAGGTGATCGGTTTCCTCCAGGTGACGCTCGGCCGGGCCTGTGAGCCGCTGGGGGAGGTGCTGACCGACCCGGGCCGGTTGGTGGCCAGGGCGCTGCGGCACGGCGCGGCCACCGAGCTCGCGCCGGCCTGGATCCTGCAGGTCGAGCGGACCGCACCGGCGCCGGGCCCGTCCGTTACGCAGGCCCCGGCCGCCGGCCGCACGGCCCTGCCCGAGGCGCTGATCTCGGTCGACGACGGCCGCCACGACGTGGTCAACGGCCCCGGCGGCGCGCTGGTCCTGTGCCGCCCGGACGGTGGCACCCAGGCGGTGCCGACCGGCCGTACCCTCGAGGATCTGCTCATCGTCGCGGCCCTGCGGCGGGAGCTGCCGACCGTGCGGGAGCTGCTGCACCGCTGGCAGGCCGGCGGGCACGCGGGCGTTCCGGCGGACCGGATCGTGGCCACGCGCGGCCGTGAGCTCGCGCCGCTGGCACCCGCGGGCCCGCCCCCGGCCGCGCTGCGGCGCCTCGCGGCCCGGCTGCTCGACGCGGGTCTCGGCCACCTCTGGCCGTCACCCGCGGACCCGGCCGAGCTGGCGCTGACCCTGGCCGCCCTCGCCGGTCGGGCCGAACCGGTCGCGCCCGCCGGCGACGAGCCGGCCCGACCGGACGCCCCGGCCTACCGGGAGCTGTTGATGAGCCGGGACCGGCTGGCCCGCGAGCTGGCCGAGGCCCGCGAACGGGAGGCGTGGTACGAGCGGACGCTCGCCGCGTGCGAGGGCGAGCTGCGCCGGGCCAGAGGCATGCTGGCGTTGCTCAGCGGCACGCCGACGGCGCGGGCCGGGAAGCTCTTCCTGGCCGGGGCGCGCCGGGCCCGCCGGACCGCCGGCGCGGCCGTGCGGCGGGTGCTGCCGCGCGAGTGACGGCCGGCCCGGCCGGGCCTGCCGCGGCTGCACGGCACCGACGCCCACGGCTGCCCGGCAGCGACGCCCACGGCTGCCCGGTGGCTCGTTGAAACCCCGGCGGGCTCAGGACGGGGCCGGGACCGCGGGGTCGGTGTCCGGGCGAGCGGCGCCGGGTGCGATGAGGCTCGCGTACAGCTCCTCCAGCACCCGGGTCTGCCGCCGGAGGTCGAAGGTGGTCTCGGCGTGCTGCCGGGCCGCCCGGCCGAGGCGCTCACGAAGCGGCTCGTCGGTGAGCAGCTGCCGGAGGTTCGCCGCCAGCGCGACCCGGTCCCGTTCGGCGCTGAGCAGGCCGGTCTTTCCGTGCCGGACCGCCTCGGGAATGCCGCTGTGACAGGTGGCGACGACCGGTAGGCCGAGACTCGCGGCCTCCAGGATGGTCGTGGGCAGCCCTTCGGAGTCGCCGTCCGTCGCGGTCTTCGACGGCGCCGCGAGGATCCTGGCCTGCGCCATGTGACGCAGCACCACCTCCGGTGGCTGTGCTCCCAGGAACGTGGCGTCCACGCCCAGCTGCGCCGCCCGCTCCCGGGTCGACTCCGCCAGCGGTCCCGTCCCGACGAAGACGACCCGGGGTCGCAGCTCCGGGATCAGGCCGAGCGCCTCGACGAGGTCGTCGACGCCCTTCTTCTCGACGAACCGGCCGACGAAGATGACGTCCCAGGTCTTCGGCACCGCCGGGGGCTGTGGCGGCATCGGCACGCCGGTGTAGTGCACGCGTACCTTCGCCGGATCGGCGCCCAACTCCACCGCACGGTCCCGGATGAACCCGGAGACGGCGATGATCAGATCCGCTCGCGCGAACGCGACACGCAGGTTGCGGCGGTGCCGGGCGCCACGCGGGCCGGGCACGGCGGGCTGCCGGGTCACGTCCAGGCCGTGCAGCGTGATGACCAGGGGTACGCCCAACTGCTTCGCGGTGCGGCTGATCAGCCACCCGTCGCCGCCGAAGTGGGCGTGTACCACGGCCGGCTTCACCCGGGTCAGCAGTCGTCGCAGCCGGGGTGAGCCGCCCGTGAGCCGGAGCAACCGCCAACCGCGACGGCCGCGCGGTGTGTCGGGATAGACGATGATGTCGGTGTCCGAGGCGATGGGTGAGGCGGTCTTCGTGGCACCGAGGTAGACGGGCCGCCACGAGGGCAGCGCGTCGCCCTGGTTGCGGATGAACGTTTCGGAGACCGGCAGCAGGCAACTGCGCCAGATCACGGCGATCCTAGGCGTGGACATCGTTCCGGGAGGTGTGGCTCGGGGCCGGCGACGCGGGCAGCGCGGCCTCCTCGGACGCGACCACGCTGCTCAGCGCGGCCGGTCCGGCGGCGCGCTGGTCTGCGCCACCTACGACGGGCTGCGCGGCACCGGACGTCTGCTCGGTCGCGTGCGGCTCGGTGTCGCCGGCCGGGCCGGCCGGCCGCCGGCGGCTCAGGATCCTGTCGCGCAGGGTGTGCCGCAGCTGCGGTGGGATCAGCCAGATCTGCAGGAACGTCAGGTAGTCGATGGCGCTCGGCCGCCCGTGCCGGCGCGCCTCACCGAGCAGCATCCGGAAGACGCGGAAGCTGCGGGTGGGCGCCGCCATCGAGCTGATGATGCTCATGACGATCGCGGCGTACGCCTTGGGGGTGAGCAGGGGACGGATCCCGCGAAGCCACTCCAGCTGCGCCTGCCACGGCGAGTTCAGGCTGATCCGGGGCCGGTCCTCGTCCTGGTGCCAGAGCACCAGCGGTTCGGCGGCGATGACGAGGTCGACGTCGTCGTGGTCCAGCGCCCGTAGCGTCCAGTCCAGCTCCTGCTGGCGGCGCAGACCGACGGTGAACGGCACGCGGCGCAGCAGGGAGGTCGGGGCCATGATCGTCGAGGTCTGGATGAACCCGTCACCGTGGAACAGTCCCCGTCGGACGGTGAGATACTCGCACACCGGTTCGTCGTCCATCGGAAGCCGGCGGGGCATGACGAACTCCGCCCGCGGCGTCTTGTTGATCAGGCGGCTGGCGATGATCGGCGTCGGGACCGGGCTCGTCCGGGCGGTCTCCAGCTGCACGGCGAGCTTCTCCGGCAGCCACTCGTCGTCGTCGTCCAGCAGTGCTGTCCAGGGCGCCAGGGCCGCCAGCACGCCCATGTTGCGCGCGTTCGGCGCGCCGCCCTTGCGAGCCAGCTCCACCAGCCGCAGGCGGGGATCGCCGATCTCGCCCAACGCGTCCCGGGTCGCCGGGTCGGGCCCGTCGACCACGACGATGACCTCGATGTCGGTCACGGTCTGGGCGAGCGCGCTACGGACGGCTCGGGTGACCAGGTCGGGACGGGCGAACGTGGGGATGACGACGCTGACCTCGGGTGTCGAGGACATGCTCACCTGCTCATTCGGCCGGAGACGAAAGTGTGCGCAGGCGACGCTATGGGCCCCACCTCTCACCTCGGTGAATAGAATCCAGCGCGCAGGCGTACAACGGGGGCGGGATCCGATCCCCTTGCGGCCATCCCGTCGGGTCGCCCGAACTCCAGCGCGCCACCGTCGCCCTGGGCCGCCGCCTGGCGAGGGCCGGCGATCCCGATCCGGCACCCGGCTGAGCGCCGTGCGGGTCGGGTCAGCCGCGCAGCCGGATCTCGGCCGGTTCCCGGTCGCTGCGCAGGCCCTTCCACGAGGGGTGGCGCAGTCGGTGGTCGGGTGTCCAGGACCGGAAGGTCACGTCGCCCACCAGGACCGGATCGACCCAGACGGCGTGCCGGGCGTGTTCCCGCGGGACGGGGGAGGCGAACGGCGCATCCCGTCGGCGCAGCGGCCGGAGGCGTTCCCCCAGGTCGCGCAGGGCGGCCTGGGTGAACCCGGTACCCACATGGCCGATGTAGGTCAGCTGGTCACCCCGGTCGTACATGCCGAGCAGGAGCGAACCGATCGTGCCCTCGCGCCGGCCGGTTCCGGGTTTCCAGCCGCCCACGATGACCTCGACGGTGTCGTTGAGGGGCACCTTGACCCAGGCAGGGGAGCGGCGGCCGGGCTCGTACCGGGAGCCGAGCGCTTTGGCCACCACGCCTTCGAGGCCGAGATCGGCGGCGGCGGTGGCCAGGTCCCGGCCGGCGTCGCCGGTCCAGTACGGCGGGATGTCCACACTCTCCCCGCTGAGGTCCAGCTCCTCGAGCGCAGCGCGCCGCTCGGTGTACGGCAGGGACGTGGTGTCCCGTCCGTCGAGGTGCAGGAGATCGAACAGGTACAGCCGTACCGGGGTGGTGCTCACCAGACTGGCCGACGGCGCGCGGACGTGCATCCGGTGCTGGAGGGCGGAGAAGTCGGGCCGGCCCCTGCCGTCCAGCGCCACGATCTCACCGTCCAGCACCGCCCGCCGCTTCGCCAGCAGGTCGGCGAGCCCGCCCAGCTCGGGGTACGCCCGCGTGACGTCGCGGTCGTTGCGGCTGAGCAGCCGTATGCCGTCGGCGACGTACGCGATCGCCCGGACGCCGTCCCACTTGAACTCGTACGCCCAGCCAGGCCCGGAGGGAAGGGCGCCGCTCGTGGCGAGCATCGGCCGCACGAGCGTGGGCATCCTGACGCTCACGTCCCGATCATCACGAACCCCGCACCCGGAGCAGGTCGTCTTGGCCGGTTGTCGGCCTTCCGGACGACCGTGCGAGGAACGCCCGATCAACTGCAAGATCTGGTGGTAAGGCGCCGGTCAGCCGCGCCGACGCGGGCACCGGCGGCGGTCGCGTGTCCACCGCTGTGCGTGAGCGACCGGTCAGAAAACCAGGACGAGGCGCCCGGCCGCTCTGCCCTCGGCCTGTCGTGACCAGGCCTGCGCGACCGATCCGAACGGCACCAGTTCGTGGTCGACGGTGAGCCGGCCGGACGCCGCGTGCCCGGCCACCACGGCGAGCGACGCTGACCGTTCCTCGGCCGACAGCCCGTTGTTCGTGTAGCCGATCATCCGCAGCGAACCGCTGCGCAGCACCGCGGACTCGATCGGTGCGGTGGCGCCGGCCGCGCTGCCCAGGTTGACCAGGCGACCTCCCGGGCGCACCACCCGCAGCGCAGCCGCGGCCGGAATCCCGAAGACCGGGTCAAGCACGAGGTCGACCGGCCCGTCGACGGCCTGGCGCAGCCGGTCGGTCAGCGTCGTGACGTCGTCGTCGGGGAGGAACGGGACGGACACCGAGGCGCCGAGCTCCTCGGCGCGAGCCCGGGCCTTCGCGGAGCGGGACACGGCGACAACCCGGCTGGCCCCGCCGAGCCGCGCCAGCTGGACGGCCGCCTGCCCGACCACCCCGCCGGCGCCGAGCACGATGACCTGTTCCCCGACCGCCAGCTCGCCGGCGTGCGTCAGGGCCCCGTGCGCGGCGACGGCGGAGAGTCCCAAGGCGGCGAGGAGCGTGAGCGGTACGCCGGACGGCAGCGGCACGACGTCGGCGGTCGGCACCGCGACGGCGGCGGCCATGCTGCCGTCGACGCCCGGCCGCATGCCGGCTGAGGTGCCGAACCAGACGGCGGTGCCGTCGGCGAGCCGGCCCACGCCCTGCACCCCCGGCACGTAGGGGGTCGGCGGGGTGCCGAAGTAGCTGGTCCCGGTGGCGCAGAGCACGTCGAGCGGGGTGATCGGCACAGCCTCGACGGTGATCGGCAGCTCACCGGCCGCCGGCACCGGGGCCGGCCGCTCGCCGATCGTCGGCGCCGTGCCGCAGGCGGTGAGCAGGGCCGCCCGGATCATGTGGCGATATCCGGGTACGGCAGGTCGAAGTGGGCCAATCGCGCGCCGTAGGCCAGCTGGTACTCCAGCGGCCCGTGGTCGCGTTCGAACAGGGCGATGAAGAGGGTCAGGGTCAGGAACGGGTGCGCGCCGAGCTCGAAGAGCTTCACGTGGTCGTGGGTGGCGAGCGCCTCGCGCTCGACGTCGTCGAAGCGCAACCAGGTGCTCGCCTCGCCGGTGTGGCAGTTGAGCACCGTGTTGGCGAACTCCGCCTCCCACCAGGTGACCAGCTCGCGCGGCTCGCTCCGGTAGCGCTCGACCAGCTCCGGGTCACGGTCCACGGTGAAGAGGAACTTGTTCAGCAGGTACTTGCTCATGCCGCCGGCGCTCCGTTCGGGTACCAGGTGAAGTAGGCCTCCATGGTGTGGAACAGATCGAGGGTGTCGACGTGGTCGGCCTTCGCGCCCTCCCCGGCCACGCCCATCATGAGCATGAAGTCCATGAAGCCGTGGGTGGCGTTGCCCGGCGCGTGCAGGCTGTCCAGGGTGACCTCGCGCAGACACCCGTCCAGGTCGCCGTTCGCGATCCACTCGACGGCCCGCCGGTCGAATTCCGGGTCGGGGCCGTGCGGTCCGAACTGCCGGGGCCCGCCCAGCTCGAGCGAGAGGTGGCCGGTGCCGATGATGGCGACCCGCAGGTGCGACGGCCACGACTCGACGATCTCCCGGATCGCGGCGCCGAGCTGCACGAAGCGCTTCGGCTGCGGCAGCGGCGGCGCGAAGATGTTCGTGTAGATCGGCACGATCGGCAGGTCGGCCTCGGGCCGCAGGGTGATGATCGGGCAGGTGATGCTGTGGTCGATCCGCAGCTCGTTGCTGAACGCGAGGTCGAAGCCGGAGTCGAGGCCGGCCCGCAGGATGTGCGCCGAGAGGTCCTCCTGGCCCTTCAGCAGCATCCGCGGCAGGCCGAACTCGCGTTCCTCGTTGTACCAGTTGGCGTCGTAGGCGGGCGCCTTGCCGACCAGGAACTGCGGCATGTTGTCCAGCCAGAGCTGGTGGAAGTGGTCCGAGCCGACCATCACCAGCACGTCCGGCCTGGCCCGGGTCAACGTCTCCCGGAAGGCCAGGATCTTGCTGGTCCACTCGTCGGCGAACGGTGGCCGGTCCTCACCGGTGGCCGTGCTGGCGCGGTAGTAGAAGGGATGGTGGGTGGAGGCGATGACCGCGACGACGGTGGCCATTCCCGCTCCTCTCGCTGCTGAAGGGGCTCAGGGTTCGTAGACGGCGTTGCGGTCGACGGTGCGGTAGATCTCCATGCCGAGCGGCCGGCGCCGCTCCTCGGCAAGGTGCCCGAGCAGCCCGGCCGCGCGGGCCAGCAGGGCGAAACCGCGCAGCAGCTCGACGGGGAGGCCGAGGTCGGCGAGCGCCGCGCCGCAGACCCCCGCGCCGTTGAGCGGCAGGGTCCGACCGAGCACCTGGGGGTGCACCCGGCCGATCGCCTCGAAGAGCCGCAGGTGCGGACCGCGCAGCCCCTCCTCCTCGGCGATCCGGATCAGTACCGGGGTGCGCGGATCCTCCTCCTTGTGCACGGGGTGCCCGAGGCCGGGAACCAGGCGGCGCTCCTGCCGGGCCCGGGTGACGGCGTCGAGGGCCACCGCGTCGTAGTCGGTCACCTCGCCGGCCTGCGCGAGCGTGTCGGCCAGGAAGCGCCCGCAGTCCTCGGTGACGCCGAGGAAGCGGGAACCTCCGCCGAGCAGGCCGGCGGCGAGGGCGCCCTGCAGGGCCTCGGGCGCGGAGAGGTAGGTCAGCCGGGCCGCGATCGCCGTCGGGGTGAAGCCGTGGTCGGCGAGCGCCACCAGCACGGCTTCGAAGACCCGCACCTCGCCCGGGGTGGGGCGTCGCCCGGCGACCAGCCAGTACGCCAGCTCGCCGAAGCCGACCCTGCCCATCAGGTCGGTGGCCAGGTCCTGCCCCAGCAGCGAGATGGTGGTCGGGTCGGACGTGCCGATACCGGTGGGGAAGCTCAGCTCTTCAGCCACGCGCGGATCTCCTCGCCGTGCTCGTCGATTCCGGGCGGCGGCAGCTCGTACCGGGCCGGGGTGTCGGAGAAGGTGATGGGGTTGCGGATCCCGGGCACGTCGCCGACGGTGACCACCGGGCCGAGCCCCAGCTCCTCGGCGAGCGCGACACCGCCGTCGATCGTGTTGATCGGTGCACAGGGGACGCCGGCGGCGAGCAGCTCGCGGAACCACTCGTCCTTGGTGCGCTTGGCGAGCCGCTCGACCAGCAGGGGCCGCAGCTGCTCGCGGTTGGCGGTGCGGTCCTGGTTGCGCCCGAAGCGCGGGTCGTCGGGCAGGTCCGGCAGGTCGAGCACCTGGCAGAGCTTGCGGAACTGCCCGTCGTTGCCGGCGATGACGATCAGCTCGCCGTCCGCGGTGGGCAGCGGCTCGTACGGGAAGAGGCTGGGGTGCGCGTTGCCCATCCGGAACGGGACGGTGTCGCCGGCGATGTAGCCGCTGGAGTGGTTGACCAGGCCGGAGAGCGCGGAGCTGAGCAGGTTCACCTCGACGTGCTGGCCCCGGCCGGTCTCGCCGCGGTGGTGCAGGGCGGCGAGGATGCCGATGCTCGCGTGCAGCCCGGCCATCACGTCGAAGACCGAGATGCCGGCCCGGTAGGGCGGGCCGTCCGGATCGCCGGTGAGGCTCATCAGCCCGGAGATCGCCTGCACCATCAGGTCGTAGCCGGGGAAGTCCGCGCCGGCGCCGGTGCCGAAGCCGCTGATGCTGGCGTAGACGATCTTCTCGTTGCCGGCGGCGACGGTGTCGTAGTCCAGGCCGAAGCGGGCGAGGCCGCCGGGCCGGAAGTTCTCGATCATCACGTCGGCGCGGCGGGCGAGTTCGCGCGCGGCCTCGAGGTCGCCCGGGTCCTTCAGGTCGAGGGCGACCGACCGCTTGTTGCGGTTGATGCCGAGGTAGTACGTCGAGACGCCGTCGCGGGTGGGCGGCATCCAGGTGCGGGTGTCGTCGCCGCCGGGGCTCTCCACCTTGATCACCTGTGCGCCCAGGTCCGCCAGGAGCATCGTCGCGTACGGCCCGGCCAGGATCCGGGAGAAGTCCGCGACGAGCAGGCCTGCCAGCGGCCCTGCCGAGTGCTGCACCATGTCACCGCCCGTTCTGCGGACATCTGTCCGCGAGGACAGCTTGCGACACCCGAACCGGCCGTGTCAACGGGCCCTTCACGTCGTGGATACGCGCTCTTGACACGACCCGTGACGGGGACCACACTGGCGCCACTCGGGCTGCCCGCACGGCGGACAACGGTCCGGAACTCCGTACCCGGAAAGGATGGGTGGCGATGAGCGCAACCGACCGGCCGGTGGTCCTTCGCAACGGCCTGGTGCTGACCATGGACGACGCGCACACGGTGCTCTCCGGCGCCGACGTGCTGGTCATCGGCGACCGGATCGCGGAGGTCGGCGTCGGCCTCACCGCGCCCGACGACGCCGTGGAGATCGACGCCACCGGCGGCATCGTCATGCCCGGAATGGTCGACACCCATCGGCACATGTGGCAGACCGCCATGCGGGGGTACGGGGCCGACTGGACCCTGACGCAGTACTTCATCTGGTACTACCTCGAGTCCGGCAAGCTGTTCCGGCCCGAGGACGTCTACGCCGGCAACCTGCTCGCCGCGATCGAGGCCGTCGACGCCGGTGTCACCACCACCGTCGACTGGTCGCACGGCCTACAGACGCCCGACCACGCCGACGCCGCGGTCGACGCGCTCGAGGCGGTGCCCGGCCGGTTCGTCCTCGCCTACGGCAACATCCAGCAGGGTCCGTGGCAGTGGGCCACCTCGCCAGAGTTCCGCGACTTCCACCGCCGCCGCGTCGACGGCGGCAAGCTGGCCGGCTTCCAGTTGGCCTTCGACGTCACCGGCGACCCGGCCTTCCCCGAGCGGGCCGCCTTCGAGGTGGCCCGGGAACTCGGCGTCGCGGTGACCACGCACGCCGGCGTCTGGGGCGCGACCAACGACGACGGCATCCGGCTGATGCACGAGCACGGCTTCATGACCCCGTCGACCGTCTACGTGCACGCGTCGACGCTCACCCATGACTCGTACAACCGGATCGCCGCCACCGGCGGCTCGGTCTCCGTCTCCACCGAGAGCGAGCAGAGCGCCGGGCAGGGCTACCCGCCCACCTGGCAGCTGCGCCACCACGACATCCCGGTCTCGCTCTCCATGGACACCAGCGTGTGGTGGAGCGGCGACCTCTTCTCCGCGATGCGCGCCACGCTCGGCGCCGACCGGTCCCGGGAGCACCTGGAGGCGCACGCCAAGCAGGAGACGGTCACCCACTGCCATCTGCGCGCCGAGCAGGTCGTGGAGTGGGCGACCCGGGGCGGCGCCCGCGCCCTCGGCATGGACTCGGCGATCGGCGCGGTCACCCCCGGGCGGCAGGCCGACATCGTCCTGATCAAGAACGACGCCTCGCCGGTGATGTTCCCGATCCTCAACCCGCATGGCCACGTCGCCTTCCAGGCCCAGCGCGGCGACGTGCACACCGTGCTGGTGGGCGGCAGGATCGTCAAGCAGGACGGCCGGTTGGTCGACGTCGACCTCGCCGCCGCCCGGGCGAAGGTGGCGGCCACCGTCTCCCACCTGCGGGAGACCATGGGCGAGCAGGCGTGGCAGCGGGGCATGAACCCGGACATTCCCGAGACGGACCTCCTCGAGAACCCCTACCAGTACACCGAGTGGGACGCCGGCTCGGCCCAGTGGAAGCATTAGGACATGAGTGACAACGGAAGGGGCGCCGGGCCCGATTTCATCGAAGCCCTCGCCCGCGGGCTCGACGTCCTGCGCTCCTTCCGCCCGGGCTGCCCGTCGACCACACTCAGCGAGATCGCCACGGCCACCGGCCTGGCCCGGCCGACGGTCCGCCGCATCCTCATCACGCTCGAAGCGCTCGGCTACGTCCGCGCGGTCGACCGCGGCTTCGCCCTCACCCCGCGCGTCCTCGAACTGGGTATGGCCTACGTCAACGCGCTGAACATGTGGGACATCGCCCGGCCGCACATGAAGCGGCTCGTCGAGCAGACCAACGAGTCGACCTCGATGGCCCAGCTTGACGGCAGCGACGTCGTCTACGTGGCCCGGGTGGCCGTACCGAAGATCGTCACGCTCGCCGTCACCATCGGCACCCGCTTCCCGGCCCCCGCGACGTCGATGGGCAAGGTGCTCCTCGCGGCGCTGCCCCCGGCGGCGCTGACCGCCGTGCTCGCCGAGCCGACCCGCTCCGGCATCACGCCCCGCTGGCAGCCCTCGCCCGGGGAGCTCGACACCGCGCTGCGCGAGGTCCGGGCGAAGGGCTGGGCACTCGCCGACCAGGATCTGGCGCCGGGCATCCGGTCCATCGCCACCGGCGTACGCGACGGCGACGGAAAGGTCGTCGCCGCGCTCAACGTGACCGTGCACGCCGCCGAGACCTCGGTGGAGACGCTGCTGGAAGAGCACCTGCCGAAGCTGCTGCGCGCGGCCGCCGACATCGGGCACGACTGGGCGCTGACCGCGGCGGTGCCGGTGGTCACCGGCTGACGTAAAGACCCGGGCAGGAGTGCCGGTTCGATCGACACCCCGACGTCCGGTCACCATCGGGGCGGCCGAACGGGTGTGTCGCGGCGATCGTCGGTAATCCGGCGGCGACTTGTCGGTGCCTGCGGTTAGTCTTCCCTGCGCGCGTCGTCGCTTCGGTACGTCGTGCCCCGCGCCCGATGGCGCGGCACCGCCGCCACCACCCACCATTGGCCGGCACATTCGATTTCCAGGAGAGTTTGTGACACAGCAACCTGTCGTGGCACCGCCTGTCGCGACATCGGACAAGCTCGACGCCGCGGTTCTCAAGGTGGCCGGCGTCGTCGTGCTCGGCGCGATCATGTCGATCCTCGACGTGACCGTGGTGAGCGTCGCGCTGCCGACGTTCCAGGACGAGTTCGACGCGTCCTACGCGCGGGTGGCGTGGACGATGACGGCCTACACGCTCGCGCTGGCCACGGTGATCCCGCTCAGCGGATGGGCCGCCGACCGGTTCGGCACCAAGCGCCTCTACATGGTGGCGCTGGCGCTCTTCACGATCGGGTCCGTGCTCTGCGCCACCGCCGACACGATCGGGCAGCTCATCGCCTACCGGGTGGTGCAGGGCCTCGGCGGCGGCATGCTCATGCCGATCGGCATGACGATCATGACGCGGGCGGCCGGGCCGCACCGGATCGGCCGGCTGATGGCCGTCCTCGGCATCCCGATGCTGCTCGGCCCGATCGGTGGTCCGATCCTCGGCGGCTGGCTGATCGACACCGCGAGCTGGCACTGGATCTTCCTGATCAACCTGCCGATCGGCCTGGTCGCCCTCGTCTACGCCCAGTTCGCCCTGCCGAAGGACAACCCGGAGCCGTCGGAGTCGTTCGACTTCGTCGGCATGCTGATGCTCTCGCCGGGCCTCGCCCTGTTCCTCTACGGGGTCTCCTCGCTGCCCGAGGCCGGCACGTTCGCCGACGCGAAGGTCCTGGCGCCGATGCTGGTCGGCGCCGCACTGGTGGTGGCGTTCGTCCTCTACTCCTTCAGGCCCCGGCACCCGCTGCTCGACCTGCGGCTGTTCGCCAACCGCAACCTGACCATCGCGTCGCTGACGCTGTTCGTGTTCATCATCGCGTTCATGGGCGCTGGCCTGCTCTTCCCGAGCTACTTCCTCCAGGTGCGCGGCGAGTCGACGCTGGCCGCCGGCCTGCTGATGGCGCCGCAGGGGATCGGCGCGATGATCACCATGCCGATCGCCGGCACCCTCGCCGACCGGGTGCCCGTCGGGCGCACGGTCCCGTTCTCGCTGGCGCTGATCGTTCTCGGGTTCTTCACCTTCACCCAGCTCGACGCGGACACGTCCTACCTGCTGCTCTGCGGGTCGCTGTTCGTCATGGGGCTGGGCATGGGCGGCACGATGATGCCGATCATGACCTCGGCGCTGAAGACGCTGAACGCGCAGGAGGTCGCCCGCGGCTCCACGCTGGTCAACATCCTCCAGCAGATCGGCGGCTCGATCGGCGCGGCCGTGATGTCGGTGATCCTCACCAACGAGCTGAACGGTTCCCGGCCGATTCCTGGCGTGACGGACCCGAGCGGTGAGCCGTTCACCGAAGCCGGTCTGGCCATCGCCAGCCAGCAGCGGCCGGAGCTGACCCAGCAGCTTCCGGTGGACCCGTCGATCATCGACCGCGGGCTCGACTTCGCGGCCAGTTCGTTCGCCAACACGTTCTGGGTCGCGTTCGCGCTCGTGGCGGCCACGTTCATCCCGGCCTTGTTCCTGCCCCGCCGGCGCGAGCCGTCGCACCTGCTCGACGGCGAGCAGCCGGAGCAGCCGAAGGCGCCGGTCGTCATCCACTGAGCCGACCGCCCGTCGGGCACGTCACGGCGTGCCCGACGGGCGGGCTGCTCCCGCGCGCCGTCGCGCGCCGGCCGCCCGACCTGGCCGCATCTGCCTCACGCGGCCGGCGCGCTCGCCCCGAGGTTGTCGATCGCCACGTCCAGGGCGGCCTCGAGGTGGGTGATGTCCCCGGTCATGAGCATCAACAGCACGCCGCCCTGGATCCCGGCGAGCAGTGCCGCCGCCGCGCGTTCGACGTCCAGTTCGGCCGCCACCTCGCCGGCCCGCTGCATGTGCCGGATTCCCGCGGTGAGTTCGGACTGCCACTTGCGCATCAGCTCGGTCTGCACGGCCCGAGCCCCCGGAGTCCGCTGGTCGAGCTGGGAGAAGACCATGTGCAGCGGGCACTCCTGACCCTGGGCCAGGTAGCGGGCCACGACCCGGTCGCGCCACGCCTGGAAGGCCGGCCAGGAGGTGAGCTGGCTCAACATCGGCTGCTGGTCGCTCAGCACCTTGTCGGCCTCGAATCGCGCCACGGCGAGCAGCAGCTCTTCCTTGCCCTGCGGGAAGTAGTGGAAGAGCTGGCTCTTGCTGGTCTTGGTCCGGGCCAGCACGTCGTCGAGCCGGAACACGGCGATGCCCCGCTCGCGGATCTCCGCGGCGGCGCCCTCGACGATGCGCTGCCGGGTCGCGCTGCCCTTCCGGGTGAACGTCGCGGCCATGTCCCCACCCCTCTTCTGGACTTCCCGGTCCAATTCTAGCGGCTGTCTCGCCGTGCCCGGGCGGGCGCGGGCACGACGTGCAGCGGCGCCGCCGACCCGGACCAGGGCCGGCGGCGCCATAGCGGGTGCGAAGTCAGGAGAGCGTGTCGGTCTGGACGCCGGGGCGGCCGTTCTCGACGACGAAGCTGGCGTCCGTGCTCACCGAAGCCCCCGGGGTCGTGACATACGGGACGACCCGGTAGTCGCTGCGCCACTCGTCGCGTCCGACCGTGCAGCGCACGTACCCGCGTCGCTGGTTGTAGTACCTCATGTGCGGGTTCGAGGCGAGCCACTCCCGGCCGCGGGCGTCCATGTCGGCGCCGTCGGCCCCGGAGCTGATCGAGGTGCCGAGAAACTCCGTCCCCACGGTGCGGGAGTTCTGGTCGTCGAAGTTCTGCTTGAGGTCGGCGACCATGCTGCAGTGCGCGTCACCGGTGACCACCACCATGTTGTCGACGTTCCGGCCGGCGACCGCGTCGAAGATACGCTGCCGAGCCGGCTCGTAGCCGTTCCAGTTGTCGTCCGACAGCTGCTCGCCCGGTCCGGGGTCGCGGTCGGCCCGGGCCATGACCGTCTGCTGGGCCAGGATGTTCCACGTCGCGCGCGACGCGGTCAGGCCCTCCAGCAGCCACTTCTCCTGCTCCGCGCCGAGCATCGAGCGCGTCGGGTCGTCGGCCTCGGGCGAGCCGGGCGGGACCTGGTCGTCGCGGTACTGGCGGCCGTCGAGGATGTTGAACTCGGCGAGCCGGCCGTAGCGCAGCCGTCGGTAGAGCCGCATGTCCGGGCCGTGCGGCAGGGCGCTGCGCCGCAGCGGCAGGTGCTCGTAGTACGCCTGGTAGGCGGCGGCCCGCCGGGTCAGGAAGCTCTCCGGCGACTGGGCGGCGTCCTCGGAGTTCTCGTCGGCGTAGTTGTTCTCCACCTCGTGGTCGTCCCAGGTGACGGCCCAGGGGAACCGGCCGTGCGCGGCCTGCAGGTCGGGGTCGGTCTTGTACTGGGCGTGCCGGACCCGGTAGTCGGCGAGGGAGAAGATCTCCGCGGCGGGCAGGTGCGCCCGGCCGATCGTGCCGGCCGCCGGCCCCTCGTAGATGTAGTCGCCGAGGTGGACGACCAGGTCGAGGTCCTCGTCGAGCATGTGCCGGTAGGGAGTGAAGTGGCCGGTCGGGAAGTTCTGGCAGGAGACGAACGCGAAGGCGAGGCTGCGCGGCAGATCCCGGAAAGCCGGGGCGGTGCGGGTGCGGCCGACCGGGCTGATCTCCGTGCCGGCCCGGAACCGGTAGAAGTACTCCCGGTCGGAGCGCAGCCCGCTCACCTCCGCGTGCACCGAGTGCCCGAGCTCCGGGGTGGCCAGCTCCACCCCCCGGCGGACGACGTGGCGGAAGCGGGGGTCCTCGGCGACCTCCCACCGCACCGGCACCACGTGCTGCGGCATCCCGCCGAGACCGTCTGCGGCCAACGGCTCCGGGGCGAGACGGGTCCAGAGGACGACACCGTCGGGCAGCGGGTCGCCGGACGCGACGCCCAGGGTGAACGGGTTGTCAGGGAGCCGGCCGGTCGCCCAGGCCGGAGCGGCGGACCAGCCCGCCACCGCCGCTGCGACCCCGGCGCCGGCCGCCCCGGCCAGGCCGAGGAACGCGCGCCGATCGAACTGCTGCATCGAAGATCTCCTTACGACAGAGGGGAAGATCAACTCGATCCTCGGCAGCACCGGTGAGGATCAGGTTTCCCTGTCGTTGCCGACCGGCGGCCATCCTGGGCACAGCAGTCGACGGCGGTGGATCATTCGTGGACACCTCTGCCGGGAATCAGCGGCGCAGCGTGTCGACGGCGACCCGGGTCGCCTGCGCGATGAGCGCGTCGTCGTACGTCGCGTCCTTCCCGCTCCGGCCCGACATCACGGCGAGCACGATCGGCGCGCCGTCCGGCGGCCAGAGCACGGCGATGTCGTTGCGCGTGCCGTATCCGCCGGAGCCGGTCTTGTCGCCCACCACCCAGCCGTCCGGGACGCCGGCGCGGACGAGGCCGTCGCCCGTGGTGTTGCCCCGCAACCATCCGTTGAGGAGGTCCTGGTCCTCGTCGGACAACGCGGTGCCCACCGCGTACGCGCGCAGGTCGTCGGCGAAGGCCCGCGGCGTCGTGGTGTCCCGCTCGTCGCCCGGCTTGGCCTCGTTGAGGGAGGTCTCGTAGCGGGCCGCCTTGGTGGTCGTGTCGCCGAGACCGCGCAGCGCCTCCTCGAAGCCGCGCGGCCCGCCGAGGCGGCGCAGGATCAGGTTGGCGGCGGTGTTGTCGCTGTACCGGATCGCGGCATCGGCCAGGTCGCGCAGCGGCATCCCGGCGGCCACGTGCTTCTCGGTGACCGGGGAGTGTGCCACCAGGTCGGCTCGCGGGTAGCGGACGACGCGGTCGAGGTCGGTGGTCGACGTCCGGTCGAGCAGCGCCGCGACGGCCAACGCCTTGAACGTGGAGGCGTAGGCGAACCCTTCGTCGGCCCGGTACCGCACGCTCCGGCCGGTCCCGGTGTCGACCGCGTGGATTCCCAGCCGCGCGTCGAACGCGGTCTCCAGCCGGCGGAACTCCTGCTCGGCCCGGGGTGTGGCGACCGCGGTGCCACCCGGGCCGGACGTGGTGGCGGTACCGGTCGGTGCGACGGTGCTGTCCGTGCGGGAGGGGCCCGTGGCGTCGCAGGCGGCGAGTGGAGTGAGCGAGAGCACCGCGAGTGCGACGACGACCCCTACGCGCGAAGGTCGCATGCGTCCTTCTCCGTCCGGCCGGGGGCGAGCCCTGTTCGGCTCGCCCGAGATGACGGTGTCGGGCTGCCCTACCTCGGGGGCAGCTCGACGGGGCGCGACCCTGGTGGGTGCGCTCAGCGCAGCGGGCCGTCCCCGGGGCCGTTCGGGTCGTCGACCACGTGGACCGCGGCCTCCTCGGCGCTCGCGGCGCCCGCGTCGATGCCCGCGTCCCAGACCACCGACTCGGCCTCCTCGTCCTCGCCGAGGCCCTCGTCATAGGCGACGAGGCGGCCCGCGCGCGCCTCGCGCTCGTACCCGCGCCGGGTCAGCTCGTCCTCGTCGTCGCCCCCCTCGGCGTACGGGTCGACGTCCGGCTCCTCCTGGGCGAGCAGCTGGTCGAGGGACTCGCCCGCCCGCTCCTCGGCTGGCGTGGTGCCGAACCGGTTCGCGCCCCGCCAGTGGTCCTCGGCGATGATGCCGGTGTCCAGCGGGTCGCCGATCCGGTCATCCAGGGTGTCCGACGCGTCCAGGACCCCGTCGTCCTCGGCGACGTTCCACTCCTCGTCGGAATCCACCCGTTCGGTCTGGCTCACGACGGTCTCCTCTTCGTCACGGTGTAGCGATGCAGGCCAGCCTAGGACGCGTCTTTCCGATCTTGAAACGGTGTCCCGCCGAACGTGACGCAGGCCGTTCGCGCCGGGGGGCCGTACATCGATCGCTGTGATGGCCGGATCCGGCCACCGGGGACGTCTTCACACGGCGAACACGAGCACGTAGCCTGCCTGAAACGATTCACAGGTGGAGGCAGGCGTGACACCTCGGAATCCCACAGCCGGACCGCTGTTCCCCGTGCTGGGCCGCGGAGCCGCGCTCCTGGCGGCCGCCACCGTCGTCGCAACGGTCGTGGCCGGGGCGCCACCGGCGCTGGCCGCCCACGGGCACGCCCCGCACGCGCCGGTCGCGCTCACGGTCGGCGACCGGGTCCGCCCGCTCAACGTCGAGGGCGCGCCACGGTTCGGCTGGCTGCCCCGGGACACCGACCCCGGCGAGCGGCAGACCGCCTACCGGATCACCGTCAGCGAGGCCGGCGGCGACCGGGTCTGGGATTCCGGCAAGGTCACCTCCGACCAGCAGGCCTACGCGCCGTACGCCGGGCCTGCCCTGCGCGCCGGCGCGGCGTACCGATGGACGGTGCGCACCTGGGATCGCACCGGCCGGCAGTCCCCGCCCGGAAACGGCGCCTTCGAAACCGGCATCTCCGACGACCAGTGGGAGGGCGCGAGCTGGATCCGGCGCCCCACCACCGAGGCCGACGACTACACGCTGGCCCGCACCGAGGTACGCCCCGGTGCCAGCCGCGTCGTCCGGGCCCGCGCCTACACCGCCGCCGACCACACCTACGAGCTCTACCTCAACGGCGCCCGCGCCGACCGGGGCACCTCCTTCGGCTACCCCGGCGAGGACTACTACCAGGCGGCCGACGTCACCGCCCTGGTGACCGCCGGCAGGCCGCTCGTCATCGGGGTGCGCTACCACTGGTACGGCAGCGGCCAGGGTCGCCCCGCGGGCGCCCGCGGCCTGCTGGTGAAGCTGGTCGTCGAGCACGCCGACGGCTCCCGCGAGGTGTTCCGCACCGACTCCTCATGGCGGGTCGCCCGGGACACCCGCTTCGTCGTCGGCGCCGAACGCCGCAACGGCGAGGGCGACCGGGTCGAGCGGCAGGACGCCCGCGCCGAGGTCACCGGGTGGATGCGGCCCGGCTACGACGACAGCGCCGCCCCGTTCACCGCCGCCGAGGTGCTCGGCGCGCACCCGAACCCGTCGTACCCGCACCTGATGGGGCAGGAGACCCGACTGGCCGAGCGCGCCGTCGCGCCGGTCGCCCTGCGTACCGCCGCCGACGGCACGGTGGTCGCCGACTTCGGCGTGGTCATCCCGGCCCGTCCGGTCGTCCGGTTCGACGCCGGCGTGGCCGGACGCACGGTTGCCCTGCGCGCCGGCTACACCCTCACCGACAGCGGCCGGGTCGCCACCTCCACCCTGGACTCGCAGGGCACCGACATGAGTTTCCCGTACCTGCAGAAGGACGGGGCGCAGGAGTTCCGGGCCTTCACCCACCTGGGTTTCCGCTACCTGGAAATCCCCGACGCCGGCGAGGACGTCGCGCTGCGGGACGTCTCCGCCGTCGTGGTGCACACCGACGTGCCGAGCGGTCGGGAGGCCACCTTCACCAGCTCGGACGCGACCCTCGACGCGGTGTGGTCGATGATGAAGCGCTCCGCGCTCTACTCCGTCCAGGAGGCGTTCGTCGACACGCCCACCCGGGAGAAGGGCCAGTTCCTCGGCGACGCCGCGAACATCTCCTACGCCACCATGGCCGCGTTCGGTGAGCGGGACGCCACCCAGCAGGCCATCCGCGAGTTCCTCCGCTCGGCCACCCGCTACTGGAACACCGGCGACGACCGCGGCCGGTACAACGCGGTCTATCCCAACGGCGACGGCAAGCGGGACATCCCCGACTACTCGCTGATGTTCGTCGACTGGGTCTGGCGGTACTGGACCGAGACCGGCGACCGCGAGCTGCTGGCCGAGGCGTACCCGGCGATCCGGGACACCGCCGACTACGTGCTGCGGCACATCCCGGCCGGCGGTCCCACCGCGGGCCTCATCACCGACCTGGCCGGTGGCAGCGGCGCCTACCGCTACGGCATCGTCGACTGGCCCGAGCCCGGCCGGTTCGGCTACGACATGACGGCCGCCGCCCGGACCACCATCAACGCACAGGGCGTGGACGTGCTGCGCACCACCGCCCGGATGGCCGAGGCCCTCGACCGGCCGGCCGCCGAGGTGGCCGGGTACGACGGGCGCGCCGCCGCCCTCACCAGCGCGATCAACGCGACGCTGCGCGCCGCCGACGGCGGCTACGTCGACGGGCTCTCGGCCACCGGTGAGCGCAGCGGCCACGCCGGCCAGCACGCCACCTCGTACGCCGTCGCCCACGGGGTGGCTCCCCACGCGGACCTGCCGGTCCTGGCCCGGCAGCTCGCGTCGATGGGCATGAAGCAGGGGCCGATGACCGCGCACTGGCTGCTGCGTGCCCTCGCCGACGCCGGCCGGCCGGACGCGGTGCTGCGACTGCTGACCAACCCGGACGACCTGGGCTGGGCGAACATCCTCGCTCGGGGCGGCACCTTCACCTGGGAGGCGTGGACCCTCGACCCCGGCAGCAACTTCAGCCAGTCGCACGGCTGGGGAGCGCAGGCGGTGGTCGACGTGCAGGAGACCCTGCTCGGCGTCCGCACCGCCGGCCCGGGTGCCGCCGTCGTCGAGGTCGCGCCGCCCGCGGTCGGGCTCGACCGCGCCGCCGGCACCGTGCCCACCCAGCGCGGTCCGGTGCGCCTCGACTGGCGGCGCACCGGCTCCGGCCTGCGCGTCGACCTCGAGGTGCCGGTCAACGTGACCGCCCGGGTGGCGCTGCCGGTCACCGCCGGGAAGAGCTATCGGGCGGCCGGACCGAGCAGGGCCACCTTCGTCGGCATCACCGACGGCCGTGCGGTGTTCGAGGTCGGCTCCGGCCGGTCCAGCTTCCACCCGGTCGCACATCCGGCCGCCCAGCCCCGCTGACCAGAGACCCGGGCCGCCCGCCGGCCGCCCGGGCGCCGCCCACGTCGGGTGCGGACCACCGCACAGAAGGGTGAGGACCAGCCATGATGCGCACGAGGCGGTACCGCGCCGCACTGTCCGCGACCGTCGTACTGCTCCTCGGTCTGACGCCGACGGTGGCGCCGGGTCCGGCGGCGGCTGCCGCACCGGAGGCCGCACCCCGGCTCACGGTGACCGGTCTGACCACCGAACGGGCGACCGACCCGATCGGGCTGGACGTGGCCCGGCCCCGCCTCGGTTGGCGGATCGACGCCACCGCCCGGAGCGTCGTCCAGGAGTCCTATCAGGTGCGCGTCGCCACCAGCCGGGACCGGTTGGCCGACGCCGACGTCTGGGACAGCGGCCGGGTCACCTCGCGGGCGAGCACCCTCGTGCCGTACGCCGGGCCGCAGTTGCGCCCGCGCACCCGCTACGCCTGGCAGGTCCGGGTCTGGGACACCAGGGGCCGCGCCTCCGGGTGGAGCGCCCCGGCCTCCTGGGAGACCGGTGTGCGGGGGGCCGAAGGCTGGCGGGCCGACTGGATCGGGCTGCCGTCGCCCACCGAGTCCTGGACGGACTACACGGTGCAGACGACGCTGCGTCTGGAACGCGACGCCGCCGGGATCTTCCTGCGGGCCAGCGGGTCGGGCAACGCCTACATGTGGCAGTTCTCCATCACCGGCGGGAGCGCCAAGCTGCGCCCGCACCGGCGGGTCGACGGCGCCTGGACCCTGCTCAAGGAGGTGCCGCTGGGCGGGATCGTGCCGGCCGACCGGCTGACCGCACCGCACACCCTGCGCATCACCGCGGCCGGCGACACCATCACCAGCTGGGTCGACGGCACCCGGGTCGACGTCACCCGGGACACCGCGCACCGGGCCGGCTCGGTCGGCCTGCGTACCAACGGGGTGGAGACCGGCGTCTTCTCCGACTTCTCGGTGACCAGCGGCGGCGACACCCTCTTCGCGGCGCCGCTCACCGACGGCGAGAACCCGTTCGGCGCGGGTACGCCCACCGCGGGCGGCCTGCGGGTCGGCGGGGACGCCGAGGCGATGCTCACCGCGCTGGACGCGAACCCGCTGCTGCGCCGGGGCTTCCGGGTCGACGGCGAGATCGCCCGGGCCCGGATCTACGCCACCGCGCTCGGGGTCTACCAGCTGTCGCTCAACGGCCAGCGGGTCGGCGACCACGAACTGGCCCCCGGCTGGACCGACTACGACAAGCGGGTGCAGTACCAGACGTACGACGTGACCCGGCAGCTGCGCCCGGGCGACAACGCTCTCGGCGCCCTGCTCGGCGACGGCTGGTACGCCGGCAGCATCGCCTGGTTCGGCACCGACAACTACGGCTCGCGCCCGCACCTCAGCGCCCAACTGGTGATCGACTACACCGACGGGCGCACCGAGACGATCGGCACCGACGGCGGGTGGCGGGCCACCCCCGGACCGTTCCGGCAGAGCGACCTGATCCACGGCGAGAGCTACGACGCACGGCGGCTGCCGGCCGGCTGGGACGCGCCCGGCTTCGACGATTCCGGCTGGTCGCCTGCGAGCGTGGACGACACCGGCGCCACCGGGCGGATCGTCGCCCAGGTCGACCCGCCGGTGCGGGTCGTGCAGGAACTGCCGGCCCGGGCGCTGACCCAACCCACCCCGGGCACCTGGATCTTCGACCTCGGCCAGAACATGGTGGGCAAGGTCCGGCTGAAGCTCGACGGCCCGGCCGGCGCCACCGTGCGCCTCCGGCACGCCGAGGTGCTCAATCCCGACGGCACCGCCTACACCGCCAACCTGCGGTCGGCCCGGGCCACCGACCTCTACACCCTGCGCGGTGGCGGCGCCGAGGTCTACCAGCCGACCTTCACCTTCCACGGCTTCCGCTACGTCGAGCTGACCGGCTATCCGGGCACCCCCGACCTGTCCACCGTCACCGGTCTGGTCATGCACACCGACGGGGAGCTGACCAGCGAGTTCGAGACCTCCAACCCGATGGTCAACCAGCTGCACAGCAACATCACCTGGGGGCAGCGCGGCAACTTCCTGTCCATCCCGACCGACACCCCGGCCCGCGACGAGCGGCTCGGCTGGACCGGTGACATCAACGTGTTCGCCGAGACCGCGACGTTCAACATGGACAGCCTGACGTTCCTCAGCAAGTGGTTGCAGGACCTGCGGGACGCCCAGTCGGCCAACGGCGCGTACCCCGACGTCGCACCGCGGGCCTGCTGCGGGGACGGCGCGACCGGGTGGGCCGACGCCGGCATCACCGTGCCGTACACGCTCTGGCAGCGCTACGGCGACACCCGGGTGGTCGAGGAGCACTACCCGTCGATGGTGCGGTACGCCTCCTGGCTGGAGAGCACCAGCTCGGGCAACCGGCGTACCAACGCCGGCCCGTACCTCGACTGGCTCAACCTCGACGACCCGACGCCCGCCGGCGTCATCGGCACCGCCTACTACGCGTACAGCATCCGGCTGCTGGCCGAACTGGCCGGCGCGCTCGGTCGGGACGCCGACGCGGCCCGCTACATCGCGCTGGCCGGCGACATCGCGCAGGCGTTCGTCGACGCGTACGTCTCGGCCGACGGCACCGTCCAGGGCGACAGCCAGACCGGGTACGTGCTGGCCATCGGCATGGGGCTGCTGCCCGAGCCGCTGCGGGCCAAGGCCGCCGACCGGCTGGTCGACAACGTACGCCGGCACGACTGGCACCTCTCCACCGGCTTCCTCGGCACCCCCGACCTGCTGCCGGCGCTGAGCGACACCGGGCACCTGGACGTCGCCTACCGGTTGCTGCTCAACGACACCTATCCGTCGTGGGGCTACGAGATCGCCAAGGGCGCGACCACGATCTGGGAGCGCTGGAACTCGATCATGCCGGACGGGAGCTTCGGCGACGTGTCGATGAACTCCTTCAACCACTACGCCTACGGCGCGGTGGGGGACTGGATGTACCGGACCGTCGCCGGCATCCAACCCGACCCCGACCACCCCGGGTACGCGCACCTGACGTTCGCGCCGCAGCCGGGCGGCGGCCTCACCTCGGCGCGGGCGTCCTACCGGTCGATGTACGGGGTGATCGGCAGCGACTGGGACCTCGACGCCCGCGGCGACCTGCGGCTGCGCCTCACCGTCCCGGCCAACACCACCGCCACGGTGCGTGTCCCGGCGCCCGGGCGGCACTCGGTCACCGAGGGCGGCCGGCCGGCGGAGCAGGCCGACGGCGTGCGGTTCGTCCGGATGGACGGCGGGACCGCCGTCTACGAGGTCGGCTCCGGTTCCTACGCCTTCGCCGTCGACCGGGTGCTGGGCGACCTGGGTGACTCCGCCGACGCGGTACGGGAGTTGACGGCGCTGACCGACGAACTCGCCGGTCGGCTGGGCCGGCCGACGGTCGCGTACCTGCGCGCCCGGCTCGACCGGCTCGCCGCCCAGACCGCGGCGGCGCGCACGGCGTACCTGGCGGGCGACCCCCGTGCCGCCACCGACGTGCACCAGGCGTTGGCGACGACGGCCGACCTGGCCCGGTGGCTGCGCACCCAGGTCGCCGCCGGCCGCCTGGAACCGGCCCTCGCCGACCGGTTCACCGCGCCGCTGACCCGGCTCGACCAGCGGCTCTCCTCGGCGTCGTCGGCGTTGGTCGGGGCGGTGGTGCGGCTCGACCTCCCGGTGGGCGAGCGGCTGCCCGGCGACGTCGTCCGAGCGACCGTCCTGGTGTCGAACGGCAGCGCCGATCCGCTGACCGGGGTGACCTCCGACCTGCGGGCGCCGGCCGGTTGGACGATCACCCCGGTCGGCGGCCGGGCCACCACGGTCGCGCCGGGTGGCACCGTGAGCCACCGCTACGACCTGCGGATCCCCGCCGGTCAGACGCCGGCGGGCGAGCCCGTCGAGGGCTCCGCCGGCTACCGTCACCGGGGCGGGACGGCGACCCTGCCCGTCGCCGGGACGATCACCGTCGCGCCGGCTGTGCAGATCGTGTCGGCGGCCGCGACTCCCGCCGCCGTCGCGCCGGGCTCGGCGACGACGGTCGGCACGGTGCTGCGCAACCGGGCCGCCGTGCCGGTGACGGGACGGCTCACCGTCACCGCGCGGGAGGGCTGGCGGGTCGAACCGGCCACCGCCGGGTACGACCTCGCCCCGGGCGCGGAGACCACCGTGTCCACCGTGCTCGCCGCGCCGCTGTCGGTGACCGAGGGGCCATCGGAGGTCACGGTGGCCACCGGCGCAACGGAGGCCGAACGCCGCGTCCTCGCGGTTCCGGTGGGGATCGAAAATCCGCCGCCCGGCGCGTACGACCACGTGGACCTCGGCGACGCGGCCTCCGAGCAGGCGCACCGGCTCGCCGCGTCGCAGTACTCGGGCACCAACAGCGAGGCCGGCCTCACCCGGCGGTACACCGACGTGACCCGCCCGGGCGGCTGGTTCGAGTTCGACCTCGCCGTCGCGCCCGGTCAGCCGTTCCTGCTGCGTGCCGTCGAGACCTACGACCAGCCGCAGCTGAAGGACTACGAGGTGGTCGTGGACGGGGTGGTGGCGCAGGCCCGCAGCTGGCGGCGTACGGCGGGCGGGGCCGGCACGGTCAGCTACCAGCTCGTCGTCGACCTGCCGGACGCGACCCGCGACGGGGTCGTCCGGGTGCGGTTCCGCGACGGCGGTGACGGCTACGACCCGTCCATCGCCGACGTGTGGTCCGTGGCCGTGCCGTCCTGAGGCCCGCCGCGCCGCCACCGCGCCGGGGAGGGGTCGGTACGGTGGCGCGCCGGTGGGTCGGTCAGCGCCGGACGCGCCGGGGCTGCTCGCTGGAGCGGCGCACCACCAGCTCCGGCTGGAACACCACGTGCCGGTGCCGGTGCGTGTCGCCGGACTCGGCCTCCTCGAGCAGGAGTTGCGCGGCGGTCCGGCCGAGCTGCTCGCGGGGCTGGCGCACCGACGAGAGCGGCACCGCCGCCGCGTCGGCGAACTCGATGTCGTCGTAGCCGACGATGGCCACGTCGCCCGGCACCCGCAGGCCGCGCGCGGTGACCTCCTGGAGCACCCCGAGCGCGATCAGGTCGTTGGCGCAGAAGACGGCGGTGGGGCGCTGGCGGGCGGGCAGGGCGAGCAGTTGCTCGGCGGCGCGCCGGCCGGCGACGACGGTCAGGTTGGTGGTCACCGCCACCTGGAGCTCCGCCCCGGTGCCACGCTCCTCCACCGCGGCGGCGGCCCCGGCGTGCCGGTCGGCGACCTGCGCGATGGAGAGCGGCCCACCGAGGTACGCGATGCGCTGGTGGCCCTGGTCCAGCAGGTGCTCCATTGCCAGCCGGCCGCCCAGCACGTCGTCCACGGCGACCGAGCAGCGGCTGGCCCGGCCGGTGCCCCGGTCGACGAGCACCACCGGGATGCCCCGGTCGATGAGCTTCTCCAGCTGGGGTTGGGGGCCGTGGCCGACCGGGGTGATGAGCACCCCGCGGACCCGCTGCTCCTCCAGCAGCTCCAGGTGGCGGCGCTCGCGGGCGTTGTCCCCGCCGCTGTTGCAGACCACCAGCATGGCGCCGGCCTCCTCGACGACCTGTTCGGCGCCGCGGACCACGTCGGTGAAGAAGGGGTTGGCCACGTCCAGCACGACGATGGCGACGGTGCGGCTGTGCCCGGCGCGCAGCTGCCGGGCCGAGTCGTTGCGGACGTAACCGAGCTCGGTGATCGCGTCGAGCACCCGCTGGCGGGTGGCGGGGGCGACGCTGTCGGGCCGGTTGAGCACGTTGCTCACCGTGCCGAGGGAGACGCCGGCGTGCCGGGCGACCTGCTTGATGTTCGCCCCTGCCATGGCTCCCTCGACGATCCGTGCGGTGGTTCGCGGTCCGGTGCGGGCACGCGGTCGCGGTCGGCCCGGGGCTGGCCGGGCGCGTCGCGCCGGACGGGCGAGCCGGGTCGACCGGCAGTGTATAGCGATTAAAACGTTTCATCCAGCCGACGGGTGTCGGCACGCGCGTCCCGGATCGACGGCGTCCGGACCGGTCTGCGCGGGATCGCACGTCCGCCTCGCAACAGGGGAGAAATCAGCGGGAAACTCTTGACGCTCGTGAATGCGTCCCCCTACGGTCCATGCACGACACGTGAAACGATTCAGGAGGGGATCGGATGAGCCCCGACGCACCGGGCGCGGGCGGCGCTCCGTTGCTGGTACTCGACGCGGTGACGAAGTCCTTCGGGGCGGTCGCCGCGCTGCGCGGGGTGCACCTGGCGCTGCACGCCGGTGAGGCCCACGCCCTGGTCGGCGAGAACGGGGCGGGCAAGTCGACCCTGGTGAAGGTCCTGGCCGGCGCGCACGCCCCGGACTCCGGCGGGATGACCCTCGACGGGCGGCCACTGGAGCTGCGCGGCCCCGCCGACGCCCGGGCCGCCGGCATCGCGGTCATCTACCAGGAGCCGACGCTCTTCCCGGACCTCTCGGTGGCGGAGAACATCTTCATCGGCCGGCAACCGCTGCGCGCCCTGCGCCGCATCGACGCCGCCGCGATGAACCGTGACGCCGAGCGGCTGTTCCAGCGGCTCGGCGTCCGGATCGACCCCACCCGGCCCGCCCGCGGGCTCTCCATCGCCGACCAGCAGCTCGTCGAGATCGCCAAGGCGCTCTCCTTCGACGCCCGCGTCCTGGTCATGGACGAGCCGACCGCCGCGCTCTCCGGGGTGGAGGTCGAACGGCTCTTCGGGGTCGCCCGGTCGCTCTGCGAGCGGGGCGCCGCGGTCCTGTTCATCTCGCACCGCTTCGACGAGGTGTTCGACCTCTGCCAGCGGGTCACCGTGCTGCGCGACGGGGCCTGGGTCTGCACCGACCGGGCCGCCGACCTGACCGTGGACGAGGTGGTGCGGCGCATGGTCGGCCGCGACGTCGCCTCGCTCTACCCGAAGCAGGAGGCCCCGGTGCGGGACACGCTGCTCGAGGTGCGCGGGCTGACCCGGGCCGGCGTCTTCGCCGACGTGTCGTTCACCGTCCGCGGTGGGGAGATCGTCGCGCTGGCCGGGCTGGTCGGCGCCGGTCGCAGCGAGGTCGCCCGGGCCGTCTTCGGCGTCGACCGGTACGACGCGGGCGAGGTACGGGTGGCCGGCCAGCGTCTTCCGGCGGGCAGGCCGGGCCGGGCGATCCGCGCCGGGATGGCGCTGGTCCCCGAGGATCGGCGGCAGCAGGGCCTGGTGATGGAGCTGTCGGTCGAGCGCAACGCCACCCTGGCCCGGCGTCGGGCCCTGAGCCGGCTGGGCCTGCTGCTCGGCGTCGCGGAGCGCACCGAGGCCCGGCAGTGGACCCGGCGCCTACAGGTGAAGGCGGCCCGGCTCGGCGCGCCCGTGGCCACCCTCTCCGGCGGCAACCAGCAGAAGGTGGTGCTCGCCAAGTGGCTCGCCACCGAGCCGCGCGTCCTGGTCATCGACGAGCCCACCCGCGGCATCGACGTCGGCACCAAGTCCGAGGTGCACCGGCTGCTGTCGGAGCTGGCCGGCGAGGGGCTGGCCATCCTGATGATCAGCAGCGAGCTGCCCGAGGTGCTCGGGATGGCCGACCGGGTTCTGGTCATGCACGAGGGGCGTCTGGTCCGCGAGCTGTCCCGCGCCGAGGCGGACGAGACCTCCGTGATGCTCGCCGCCACCGGGCAGGGAGCGACCGCATGAGCCGCACCGACGCCGACGCGCCCGAGCAGGTCGCCGCGACCGCCCCGACCGTCCCAGACCGGCAGCGGCGCGGCCTCACCGAGCGCCTGCTCGCGGTACGGGAGCTGAGCCTGCTGATCGCGCTCGCGGCGCTGGTCCTGGTGACCAGCCTCCGCAACGACCGCTTCCTGAGCAGCCAGAGCGTCAAGGACCTGCTGCTGGGCTGCGCGCTCCTGGTGATCCTGGCGGTCGGGCAGACCCTGGTCATCGTCACCCGCAACGTCGACCTGTCGGTCGGCTCGATCCTCGGCCTGGTCGCGTTCGCCACCGGCTCGCTGTTCCTCGCGGCGCCCGGCACCCCGTGGCCGGTGGCGCTGCTGCTCGGCGTCGGCCTGGGCGCGCTGTGCGGGGTGGTGAACGGCGGCCTCATCGCGGTGGCCCGGGTGCCGGCCCTGGTCATCACCCTCGGCACCCTCTACGCCTTCCGGGGCATCGACTACTACTGGGCCTCCGGCCGGCAGATCAACGCCGCCGACATGCCGCGGTCGTTCCTGCGGCTGGGCAACCAGACGCTGCTCGGCGTACCCGTGCTGTTCCTCGTCGCGCTGGTCGTCGTCGCCGCCGTCGGCTTCTATCTGCGCTCCTACCGCAGCGGGCGGGAGCTCTACGCGATCGGCTCCGAGCCGGCCGCCGCCCGGCTCTCCGGCATCCCGGTGGGCCGGCGGGTCTTCGCCGTCTTCGTGGCCAACGGCGCGCTCGCCGGGCTGGCCGGCGTGCTCTACGCGGCCCGGTTCGGCACGCTCGACGCCGCCGCCGGCACGGGCCTGGAACTCCAGGTGGTCGCCGCCGCGGTGGTGGGTGGGGTGGCCATCTTCGGCGGCAGCGGCAGCGCCTACGGCGCCGCGCTCGGCGCCGTGCTGCTGACCACGATCGGCAGCTCGCTCGCCGTCCTGCGCATCGACCCGTTCTGGCAGCAGGCCGTGGTCGGCGCGCTCATCCTCGCCGCCATCGGTCTGGACCGGCTCCTGGCCCTGCGGACGGCGGCCCGGCTCCGAGGGAGAAGCGCCCATGGCGCATGACAGCCTGTACGCGGCGCCGCCCCGCGCCGACGCCGAGGGTGGCGCGGGCCGGCTCGCCACGGTACGCGGGGTCCTCGGCTCCTGGGACGCGGCGATCGTCGTCGCCCTCGTGATCGCCGTCGTGCTCGCCGGCCTGACCGTGGAGAACTTCGCCACCGGCCGCAACGCCCAGTTCCTGCTGCTCGACCTGGTACCGCTGGCGCTCCTCGCGCTGCCGATGACCCTGATCGTGATCACCGGCGAGATCGACCTCTCGGTGGCGAGCATGGTCGGTCTCGGCAGCACCCTGATGGGGCAGCTCTGGCTCTCCAGTGGACTCTCCCTGGAGCTGATCTGCCTCCTCGTGGTGCTGCTCGGCGCGGTGCTCGGCGCGGTGAACGGCCTCTTCGTCACCGGCTTCGGCCTGCCGTCGCTGGCGGTGACCATCGGCACGCTCGCCCTCTACCGCGGGCTGTCGTTCGTGGTGCTCGGCGACCAGGCGGTGGCGGACTTCCCGGCCAGCTGGACCGCGGCCGTCGTGCGGAACATCCCTGGCACGTCGATCCCGGTCGCGCTCGTCGGGGTGCTGCTGCTGGCCCTGCTCTTCGGCCTGGTGCTGCACTTCACCCCGGTCGGCCGCGCGCTGTACGCGATGGGCAACAACGACCAGGCCGCCACCTTCGCCGGTGTCGCGGTGGCCCGGACGAAGTTCTGGCTCTTCGTGGTCTCCGGAGCGGTCTGCGGGCTGGTCGGCGTCTTCTGGACCCTGCGCTACGCCAGCGCCCGCGGCGACAACGCCACCGGCCTGGAGCTGACCGTGGTGACCGCCGTGCTGCTCGGCGGCGTCTCGATCTTCGGCGGTCGGGGCGGTCTGCTCGGTGTGGTGGCCGGCGTCCTGCTGCTCGGTGTGCTCCGCAACGCCCTGCAACTCGCCGACGTCGACGCCAACGCGCTGACGATCGTCACCGGCACCCTGCTCATCGTCTCCGTCGTGCTGCCCAACGCCGTCGCGGACGTGCGCGCCCGGCTGCACCGCCGCCGACAGCGCACGCGCCCCGTCGCGCCGTGACGTCCCCCGCTCACCAACCACCCCCGGAAGGATGACGATGTCCGCTTATCGCAGAGGGCTCCGTGTCGGGGCCACCAGCCTCACCCTCGCCGCACTGCTGCTCAGCGCCACGGCCTGCGGCGGCACCACCCGGGAGAACTCCGGCAACGAACCCGGCGCCGGCAACCAGGCCAGTGGCGGCGCCGATCCCGACGCCGCGATCAAGGAAGGGCTCAAGATCGCCTTCCTGCCGAAGCAGGTGAACAACCCCTACTTCACCGTCTCCGACAACGGTGGCAAGGCGGCGGTCACCGAGTTCAAGGGCGAGTACAAGGAGGTCGGCCCCTCCGAGGCCAGTGCCTCCTCCCAGGTCAGTTACATCAACACCCTGTCCCAGCAGGGCATGGACGTCATCGTCACGTCGGCCAACGACCCGAACGCGATCTGCGGCGCGCTGAACCAGGCGAAGGCCGCCGGCGCCAAGATCGTGACCTTCGACTCCGACACCAAGCCCGAGTGCCGCCAGATCTTCGTCAACCAGGTGACCGCGCAGGGCATCGCGGAGAACCAGGTCAAGCTCATCTCGCAGCAGATCGGTGGCGAGGGTGAGATCGCCATCCTCTCGGCCACCGCCAACGCGACCAACCAGAACGCCTGGATCGCGTTGATGAAGGAGGAGCTGAAGAAGCCCGACTACAGCAAGATCAAGCTGGTCACCGTGGCGTACGGCAACGACGACGACCAGAAGTCGTTCCAGGAGACCCAGGGCCTGCTGCAGTCGTACCCCAACCTCAAGGGCATCATCTCCCCGACCACCGTCGGCGTCGCGGCCGCCGCCCGCTACCTCAGCGGCTCCCAGTACAAGGGCAAGGTCAAGCTGACCGGGCTGGGCACCCCGAACCAGATGCGGGAGTTCGTCAAGGACGGCAGCGTCGACGCGTTCGCCCTGTGGAACCCCGCCGACCTCGGCTACCTCGCGGCGTACGCCGGCGCCGCGCTGGCCTCGGGGCAGATCACCGGCGCCGAGGGCGAGAAGTTCACCGCCGGCAAGCTCGGCGAGTACACCGTCGGCAAGGACGGCGTCGTCATCCTCGGCCCACCGACCGTCTTCGACAAGAGCAACATCGACCAGTTCGACTTCTGACCGCTCACCGGGCGGTGCCGACGTCGAACGGCGCCGGCACCGCCGGGGGCGCCGACGGGAGAACCATGCCCCGCGTCTGCTTCACCCTTCAGGTCGATCCGGCCCGGCTGGCCGAGTACCGCGCCCGGCACGAGCGGGTCTGGCCCGAGATGCTCGCCGCGCTGGCCGAGAGCGGCTGGCACGACTACTCGCTCTTCCTCCGCCCGGACGGCCTGCTCGTCGGGTTCCTGGTGACCGACGACTTCCCGGCGGCCTTGGCCGCCATGCAGGCCCGTGACGTCAACGCCCGTTGGCAGGCGGAGATGGCGCCCTTCTTCCTCGACCTCGACCAGGGCGCCGCCGACCGTGCCATGCGGCCACTGGACGAGGTCTTCAACCTTGCGGCACAACTCGCCGCGGAGACGGGAGAGACACCATGACGCAGCCCGACGCGTCCACCCGGGACCGGATCACGCAGGCCCTGCGCGCCCAGCGCATCGAGACCGCCTCCTGGGCGTACGCCAACTCCGGCACCCGGTTCAAGGTGTTCCCGCAGGAGGGTGTCCCGCGCGACCCGTACGAGAAGATCGCCGACGCGGCGGTCGTGCACCGGCTCACCGGGGTCGCGCCCACGGTGGCCCTGCACATCCCGTGGGACCGGGTCGACGACTACGCCGACCTGGCGCGCCACGCGGCCGAGCTGGGCGTCACGCTGGGCGCGATCAACGCCAACGTCTTCCAGGACAACGACTACAAGTTGGGCAGCGTCACCAACCCGGATCCGGGGGTGCGGCGCAAGGCGATCGACCACCTCCTGGAGTGCGTCGACATCATGGACCGCACCGGCTCGCGGGACCTGAAGCTGTGGTTCTCCGACGGCACCAACTACCCGGGCCAGGACGACATCCGGGCCCGGCAGGACCGGCTCGCCACCGCGCTGCGCGAGACCTACGACCGGCTCGGCGACGACCAGCGGCTGCTGCTGGAGTACAAGCTCTTCGAGCCCGCCTTCTACACCACCGACGTCCCGGACTGGGGGACCGCGTACGCGCACTGCCTCGAACTCGGACCGAAGGCGCAGGTCGTCATCGACACCGGGCACCACGCCCCGGGCACCAACATCGAGTTCATCGTGGCCTTCCTGCTGCGCGCCGGGAAGCTCGGCGGGTTCGACTTCAACTCCCGCTTCTACGCCGACGACGACCTGATGGTCGGGGCCGCGGACCCGTTCCAGCTGTTCCGGATCATGCACGAGATCGTCCGTGCGGACGCGTTGGCGCCGGCGGCCGGCATCGCGTTCATGCTCGACCAGTGCCACAACATCGAGCCGAAGATCCCGGCGATCATCCGGTCGGTGATGAACGTGCAGGAGGCGACCGCGAAGGCGCTGCTCGTCGACGCCGGCGCGCTGGCCGCCGCGCAGCGGGCCGGTGACGTGCTGGGCGCCAACGCGGCGCTGATGGACGCGTACCACACCGACGTGCGGCCGATGCTGGCCGAGCTGCGCGCCGACCTCGGTCTGGACCCGGACCCGATCGCCGCCTACGCCCGCTCCGGCTACTTCGAGACGATCCGGGCCGAGCGCGCCGGCGGGCAGCAGGCCGGCTGGGGCGCCTGACCACCACGAGCACGCAGACAGGGACGTGAGGACGATGCATTCCGAGGTTCAGGCGCTGATCGCGCGCAGCAACCGGCTCGGCGCCGACCCGACCACGACGAACTACGCCGGGGGCAACACCTCGGCCAAGGGCGAGGCCACCGACCCGGTGACCGGCGGCCCGGTCGAGCTGCTCTGGGTGAAGGGCTCCGGCGGCGACCTCGGCACCCTGACCGAGCCGGGCCTGGCCGTGCTCCGGCTGGACCGGCTGCGCGCCCTCGTCGACGTCTACCCGGGCCTCGCGCGCGAGGACGAGATGGTCGCCGCGTTCGACTACTGCCTGCACGGCCGGGGCGGGGCAGCGCCCTCGATCGACACCGCGATGCACGGGCTGGTCGACGCGGCGCACGTCGACCACCTGCACCCCGACGCCGGAATCGCCATCGCCACCGCCGCCGACGGCCCGACGCTGACCAAGGAGATCTTCGGCGACCGGGTGCGGTGGGTGCCGTGGCGGCGGCCCGGCTTCCAGCTCGGCCTCGACATCGCCGCCGTGGCGGCGGCCAACCCGCAGGCGATCGGCGTCATCCTGGGCGGGCACGGCATCACCGCGTGGGGCTCGACCAGCGACGAGTGCGAGCGCAACTCGCGGGAGATCATCCGCGCCGCCCAGGCGTTCCTCGACGAGCGGGGCCGGGCCGAGCCGTTCGGCCCGGTGCGGGCCGGCTACCAGCCGCTGCCGGCACCGGAGCGGCGGCAGCGGGCTGCGGCTCTCTTCCCGCTGCTGCGTGGCCTCGCCAGCACCGACCGGCGGCAGGTCGGGCACTTCACCGACAGCGACGCGGTGCTCGACTTCCTCGCCCGGGAACGGCATCCGGCGCTCGCCGCGCTCGGCACCTCCTGTCCCGATCATTTCCTGCGTACCAAGGTCCGACCGATGGTGCTCGACCTGCCGCCCACCGCGCCGATCGAGGAGGTGACCGCCCGGCTCCGGGAGCTGCACGCCGCGTACCGCGACGACTACCGCGCCTACTACGAGCGGCACGCCACGGCGCAGAGTCCGCCGATGCGCGGCGCCGACCCGGCCGTCGTGCTCGTGCCGGGGGTGGGGATGTTCAGCTTCGGCCAGAACAAGCAGACCGCCCGGGTCGCCGGCGAGTTCTACCTCAACGCGATCAACGTGATGCGCGGCGCGGAGTCGGTGTCGCGCTACGCGCCGATCGACGAGGCCGAGAAGTTCCGCATCGAGTACTGGGCCCTGGAGGAGGCGAAGCTGCGCCGGTTGCCGGAGCCGAAGCCGCTGGCCACCCGGGTCGCGTTCGTCACCGGCGGCGGCTCCGGCATCGGCCGGGCGGTCGCGCACCGGCTCGCCGCCGAGGGGGCGTGCGTGGTGGTCGCCGACCGCGACGCCGAGGCCGCCGCCACCGTCGCCGCGGAGATCGGCACCACCGACGTGGCGGTCGCCGTCGCCGCCGACGTCACCGACGCCGCGGCCGTCACCGCCGCGCTGCGGGACACGGTGCTCGCCTTCGGCGGGGTGGACCTGGTGGTGAACAACGCCGGCCTGTCCATCTCCAAGCCGTTGCTGGAGACCACCGAGGCGGACTGGGACGTGCAGCACGACGTGATGGCCAAGGGCTCCTTCCTGGTCACCCGGGAGTCCGCCCGGGTCATGCTCGAGCAGGGGTTCGGCGGCGACATCGTCTACATCGCCAGCAAGAACTCGCTCTTCGCCGGCCCGAACAACGTGGCGTACGGCGCGGCCAAGGCCGACCAGGCGCACCAGGTCCGGCTGCTCGCCGCGGAACTGGGCGGGCACGGCATCCGGGTCAACGGCGTCAACCCGGACGGGGTGGTACGCGGCTCCGGCATCTTCGCCGGCGGCTGGGGCGCCCGGCGGGCCGCGGTCTACGGCGTGCCCGAGGAGAAGCTCGGCGAGTTCTACGCCCAGCGCACCCTGCTGAAGCGGGAGGTGTTGCCGGAACACGTCGCCAACGCCGTCTACGTGCTCACCGGCGGCGAGCTGTCGCACACCACGGGGCTGCACGTCCCGGTGGACGCCGGCGTCGCCGCGGCCTTTCTCCGCTGAGGCCGGTGCGGGCGAGATGAGGACGACGTCACCGGTGGACGATCCGATGCTCGGCGAGGCGGACCTGCGACTGCTGCGACTGCTCGCGACCGGCCTGCCGCTGGAGACGGTGGCGCGGCGCACCGCGCTCTCCGAGCGCACCGTGCGGCGGCGGGTACGGGCCATCTGCGACCGGCTCGGCGTGACGACGCCGATCGAGGCCGTGGTGTGGGCGGCCCGGCGGGGGATGCTGTGAGCCTGCGCGTCGCCGCCGTCGACCTCGGCGCGTCCAGCGGCCGGGTCATGGTCGGCCGCGTCGAACCGGGCACGCTGGAGCTCACCGAGGCGCACCGGTTCCCCAACGAGCCGGTGCGGGTGGGCGACTCCCTGCACTGGGACATCCGCGGCCTCTACCGTGGGGTGCTCGACGGCCTGCGGGCCGCCGGGCCGGTCACCAGCATCGGGATCGACTCCTGGGCCGTGGACTACGGCCTGCTCGACGCCGCCGGGGAGCTGCTCGGCGACCCGGTGCACTACCGCGACCGGCGTACCGACGGGGTCGCCGAGCGGGTGGCGAAGCGGCTGGGGGAGCGGCGGCTCTATGCCGCCACGGGGTTGCAGCAGTTGCCGTTCAACACCCTCTACCAGCTCGCCGCCGCCGCCGGCACGCCGGAGCTGGTGGCGGCGCGCTGGCTGCTGCTGATCCCGGACCTGGTCACCTACTGGCTCACCGGTGCGATCGGCGCCGAGATCACCAACGCCTCCACCACCCAGCTCTACGACCTGCGCCGGCGGGCGTGGGCCCGCGACCTGATGGTCGACGCCGGGATCCGCGCCGAGCTGTTCCCGCCGCTGCGCGAGCCCGGCACCCCGGTCGGCCCGGTGCTGCCCGCGCTGGGGCTGCCCGGCGAGCCCCGGGTGGTCGCGGTGGGCTCGCACGACACCGCGTCCGCGGTCGTCGGGGTGCCGGCGGCCGGGGAGCACTTCGCGTACGTCTCCTGCGGCACCTGGTCCCTGGTGGGGGTGGAGCTCGACGCGCCGGTGCTCGGCGAGCCGAGCCGGCTGGCCAACTTCACCAACGAGTCCGGGGTGGACGGCACCATCCGCTACCTACGCAACGTGATGGGCCTGTGGCTGTTGCAGGAGTCGGTGCGCGCGTGGGGGAGCCTCGACCTGCCCACCCTGCTGCGGCAGGCGGCCCGGGAGCCGGCCTTCGGCTCCGTCGTCGACCCGGACGATCCGGCGTTCCTGCCTCCCGGTGACATGCCGACCCGGATCGCCGACGCCTGCCGGCGGACCGGCGAGCCGGTGCCGACCAGCCCGGCCGGCACGGTCCGCTGCATCGTGGACAGCCTGGCCCTGGCGCACCGCCGCGCGGTACGCCAGGCGCAGCAGCTCTCCGGCCGGCACGTGGACGTCGTGCACGTGGTCGGCGGCGGCGCCCGCAACGAGCTGCTCTGTCAGCTCACCGCCGACGCCTGCGGGCTGCCGGTGCTCGCCGGGCCGGTCGAGGCGACCGCGCTGGGCAACGTCCTGGTGCAGGCCCGGGCCGCCGGCGTCGTCGGTGGGGGGCTGCCCGCGCTGCGGGCGGTGCTGCGCGAGACCCAGCAGATCGTGCGGTACGAGCCGCGCGGTGACCAGGCGGCCTGGCGGGCCGCCGAGGGCCGGATGGGTGGGATGCCGCTGCCGCGCTCGTCGTGACGCGCGCCGGTCAACTGTCCGGCCCGCCCGCTCAGAGCACCCGGCGCAGCCACTGCTCCACGCCGGCGACGTGCACCGTGGCCCAGGACCGGGCCAGGTCGGCGTGCCCGGAGGCGACCGCGTCCAGGATGGCGGCGTGCTGCTCGCGGGTCTTGGCGACCGCACCCTCCTGGGTGAGCCCCCGCCAGACCCGGGCCCGGGTGGTCGGCCCGGAGAGGCTGTCGAGCAGGGACGAGAGCACCTTGTTGCCCGCGCAGACGGCGATCAGCCGGTGGAACTCCAGGTCGTTGGCGACCAGCTCGTCGATGCTCGGATCGTCGCCGAGCCCGTCGAGCACGCCGCGCAGCGCGGCGAGATCGGTTTCGGTCGCCCGCTGCGCGGCGAGCGCGGTCGCGGCCGGTTCGAGGATCCGCCGGACCTCGAGGAACTCCAGCACCGTGTCGTCGCGGTGGAAGTCGACGACGAAGCTCAGGGCGTCGAGCAGCAGCGCCGGATCCAGGCTCGTCACGTACGTCCCGTCGCCCTGCCGGACGTCGAGGACCCGGATCAGCGACAGCGCCCGGACCGCCTCACGCAGCGAGTTGCGGGACAGCCCCAGCCGTTCGGCCAGGTCGGGTTCGCGGGGCAGGCGGTCGCCCGGGCGCAACTCGCCGGCGACGATCATCTGCTTGATCTTGTCGATCGCCTCGTCCGTGACAGCCACGTTCTCCCCCGCCTTCGTCCGTACCGCAGAGTATGAGACCGCTCAACGCCCGAGCCGGTAGGTCCGCACGGCGGTGTCGCCGAACACCGCCGCCCGCTCGCCGGGCGACAGCGGTGGCAGCGCCTCGGTCAGGGCCGCCAGCACAGCCTGGTAGTCGGCGGCGAGTCGGCAGACCGGCCAGTCGGACCCGAACATCAGCCGGTACGCGCCGAAGCGGGTGAGGGCCTCGGTCACGAACGGGCGCAGGTCGGCCACCGTCCACCGCTCCCAGTCGGCCTCGGTGACCAACCCGGAGAGCTTCGCCGTGACGTTCGGCTCGGCGGCGAGCGCCGAGATCGGACCGGCCCAGGCCGCCAGACCGGCGCCGCCGTCCCGGATCCGTGGTTTGCCCAGGTGGTCGAGGACGAACCGCAGCTCGGGCACGCCGCGGGCGGCCCGGGTCACGGCCGGCAGCTGGTCGACCCGGACCACCACGTCGAGGGCCAGCCCGGCGTCGGCGATGGTGCGCAGGCCGCGCCGGACCTGCGCGCGGTCCAGGTAGTCCGGGTCCGTCTCGGCCTGCAGCTGGGGGCGCAGGCCGACCAGCAACTCGCCGCCGGGCAACCGCCGGTAGCCGGCGATGGTGTCGGCGAGCGCCGGGTCGGCGGGGTCGGCCCAGGCGACCACCCCGGCGATCGTCGGGGTACGCCGGGCGTGGTCGAGCAGCAGAGCCGCCTCGTCGAGGTCGCAGCGGCCCCCCTCCACCAGGACCGTCCGGTCGACGCCGGCGGCCGTCAGCTCCGGCCGCAGGTCGTCGGGGACGAACGAGCGTCGGATCGGGGCCAGCTCGGCCGCGTCCAACCAGCGGTAGCCGTCCTCGACCCGCCACAGGTGGTGGTGCGCGTCGACGATCACACCGCACCGACCGACGGGGCGGGCAGCGGCGCGTCCGGCCGGAGCAGCCCCTCGGCGACCAGCTCCGACCAGAACTCGCCGGCCGGGGGCGCCGCGGCCGACAGCGCGGCGTTGCGCCGGACCTGGTCGGGGCCGTGGGCGCCCACCACCACCGCGGCGACGGCCGGGTGCGCGGCGGCGAAGGCGAGCGCCGCGGCCGGCAGCGAGGTGCCGTGCCGTTCGCAGACCTCGGCGATCGCCCGGGCCCGGTCCAGGACCGCGGGCGGCACGTCGGCGTACTCGTAGGGGAGACCGGCGTGCGGACGCGGCACGGCCAGCAGACCGCTGTTGAAGACGCCCGCGTTGAAGACCGAGACCCCGCGTTGCTCGCACTCGGGCAGCAGCGCGTCGAGCGCCGGTTGCTCCAGCAGGGTGTAGCGGCCGGCCACCATGACCGCGTCCACCTCGGTCTCGGTGACGAAGCGGTGCAGCACCTGCCACTGTTTCGACCCGACTCCGATCGCGCCGACGACGCCCTGCGCCCGCAGCTCGTGCAGCGCCGGGTAGGCCTGCGCCAGCGCCGGCGTCTGGTGGTCCTCCGGATCGTGGATCAGCACGAGGTCGATCCGATCGAGACCGAGCCGGATCAGGCTGGCCTCCAGGGAGCGGCGCACCCCGTCCGCGGTGAAGTCCCAGACCCGCCGGTGATCGGCGACCACGTCGAAGCCCTCCGGGTCGCGCCGGCCGCCCCCGGACCGCTCCGGTACGAGCAGGCGACCAACCTTCGTGCTGACCGCGTACGCCGGTCGGGGCAGGGCACGCAACGCGTCGCCGAGCCGGCGCTCGGAGAGCCCGAGACCATAGTGCGGCGCGGTGTCGAAGTAGCGGATCCCGCTGTCCCAGGCGGCCGCCACCGTGGCGATGGCGTCGGCCTCACCGATCGGCGTGTAGAGGTTGCCGAGCTGGGCGCAGCCGAGACCGAGCCGACCCACGGTCACCTCCGACCGGCCCACCCGCACGCCGGTCATCGGATCGCCCCGTCCCGCTCGGCGGGCAGCGCCCACACCAGGGGCAACCCCGAGTCGGTGCCCGAGTAGTCGTCCGGCACGTCGAGCAGCGGGGCCATCCGGGCCTGCCACGCCACGTTCGCCGGGTGCTCGCGCAGCGCGTGCCGCATCCGCTGGTAGTCCTCGACCTCGACCAGGTGGAACAGGTCCGGCCCGTCCCGCCAGATCCACCAGCCGTGCACCCCGGCGGCGCGGATCGCGGTCGCCAGCTCCGCCGGGATGCTGGCGTGGACGTCGTCGTACTCACTCTCGCTGCCCGGCCTGAGCCGGGTGTGCAGGGCGATCCGCTGCATGGGCGATGCTCCTTCCGTTGCCTGTCCGGGTCACTGCTGGCGCGCGTCCGGCTAGTCCTGGGCCTTGCCGGAGGTGAGGCGGGCGAGGATCAGCGCGACCAGGATGATGCCGCCGTAGATGGCCTGGATCCACTGGGCGGACACCCCGCCGAGGGTCAGGATGTTGTTGATCAGGCCGAGGACGATCACGCCGCAGAGCGCGCCGAAGAGCGTCCCCTTGCCGCCGTCGAGGCTGATCCCGCCGATCACCGCCGCGGCGAAGACAGTGAAGATCATGCCGTCGCCCTGCGCCGCCGCGACCGAGCCCAGCCGGCCGGTCATCAACAGACCGGCCAGCGCGGCCAGCAGGCCGCCGATCATCAGGACCGCCCAGACCACCCGGTCGGTGCGGATACCGGCGGCCCGGGCGGCGTCGGTGTTGCCACCGATGGCGTAGACGGACCGGCCGTGCCGGAAGAAGCCGAGCGCGGCGATGCCCACCACGAAGAGCGTGCCGCTGATCCAGATGGACGCTGGTACGCCGAGCCAGACCGCGCTGCCGAGGTAGAGCACCGAGGGCGGGATGTCGAAGAGGTTCTGCCCGCCGGTGATCCCGATCTGCAGACCGCGCAGCACGATCAGCATGCCGAGGGTGACGATGAACGCGGAGAGCTTGAACCGCAGGATCAGCAGGCCGTTGAAGGCCCCGATCGCCAGCCCGGTGAGCAGGCAGAGCACGATGGCCAGGCCGGCTGGCAGCTCGGTGCCCAGTCCGTTGCTGGCCGCCGGGATGACCAGCGCGACGGCCAGCGCCGGCGCCAGTCCGATCGTCGACTCCAGTGACAGGTCGAACTTGCCGGCGATGAGGATGATCGCCTCGGCGAGCACCAGCAGCGCCAACTCGGTCTGCTGCTGCAGCACGTTGGTGATGTTGGCGGCGCTGAGGAACACCGGGTCGATGAGCGCGCCCACCACGATGAGCAGGAGGATCGCGGGGACCAGCGCGAGGTCCCGCAGTCGGGCCAGCGGTAGCCGGCCGATACCGGGCCGGCCGCCGGTCGGCGTCGGCGGCTTGACGATGGTCTGGGTGCCGGTCACGGCTGCTCCACTCCCTCCACTGCGGCCACCAGCTCGGCGTCCGTCCAACCCCGGGACACCTCCCGGACCACCTGCCCGTGGAACATCACCAGCACCCGGTCACACGAGCGCAGGTCGTCCAGCTCGTCGGAGACGATCAGCACGCCGGTGCCCCCGGCTGCCGCCTCGGCCACGGCGCCCAGCAGCGACGCCTTGGAGCGGACGTCCACGCCCGCCGTGGGGCTCACCATGACGAGCGCCTTCGGTTCGTTGGCCAGCGCCCGGGCTAGCACGACCTTCTGGGCGTTCCCGCCGGAGAGGCCGCTGACCGGCTGGTGCGGTCCGTCGGTCTTGATGTCGTACGTCTGGATCATGCGCTGCGCCGCGGCGCGGCGCCGGGCGGGCGCGACGATCCCGCCGCGCCCGAGCCGGTCGGTGATCGGCAGCGTGGCGTTCTCCGCCACCGAGAGCAGCGGCACGAGACCCTCCCGGTGCCGGTCCTGCGGCAGGTAGCCGAGCCCGGCCGCGAGGGTTGCCGGGACGCTGCCCGGCTTCGGGGCGCTGCCGGCGATCGTCACCGTGCCGCCGTCGGCCTTGCGTAGCCCGGCGATCGTCTCGGCGAGGGCCACCTTGCCGCTGCTGCCCGAGCCGATCAGGCCGACCAGCTCCCCGGCCCGCACCGTCAGGTCGATGCCGTCGTAGTAGCCGGCCAGCCGCAGGCCGTCCAGGCCGAGCACCACCGGCGCGCTCGCCGGCACCGGCGGCCGGGCGGTCCCGGCGCCGAGCGCCGGGCCGCTGTCACCGGTCATCGCGGCGACCAGTTCGTCACGGGAGAGCGTCTGCACCGGCTGGGTGAGGATGTGCCGCGCGTCGCGCAGCACGGTCACCGTCTGGCACACCTCGTAGACCTCCTGCAGGTGGTGCGAGATGAACAGGAAGGTGACCCCGGCGGCCTGCAGTTCGCACATCCGAGCGAAGAGCCGGTCGATGGCGGCGGCGTCGAGCTGCGCCGTCGGCTCGTCGAGGATGATGAACGTGGCGCCGATGGAGAGCGCCCGGGCGATCTCGACGAGTTGCCGTTGCTCCACGGTGAGCGAGCCGGCGAGCGCCGCCGGGTCGACGTCCACCCCGTACCCGGCCAGCAGGTCGGCGGCGCGGCGGCGCAGGCCGCGCCAGTCGATCAGGCCACCGCCGGCCTGCCGGTTGAGGAAGAGGTTCTCCGCCACAGTGAGCGCGGGGATGATCGTGGACTTCTGGTAGACGCAGGCCACCCGTTCCCGCCAGGCGCTGCGGTTCGCCAGCGCCGGGGCGGGCGTGCCGTCGAAGCGGATCTCTCCGCTGTCCGGCCGCTGCAATCCGGTCAGGATCGACACCAGCGTGGACTTGCCGGCGCCGTTGCGACCGACCAGGCCGTGGGTCTCGCCGGTCTGGACGGTGATGCCGGCGGAGTCCAGCGCCACGGTCGCCCCGTACCGCTTGGACACACCGCGGGCCTCCGCGGCCGGGGCGGTGGCCCCGGCCGCGGAGCTCGCACTCTGCTCGTGACTGGTCATCACTTGCCGATCTGGTTTCCCCAGAGCGCCGGATCGTCGACATTCTCCTTGGTCACCAACGGCGCGGCGATCTGGTCCTCGAGGCCGTTGCCGATGTCGATGATGGTGCTGTCGTGATCGGTCGGGCCGGGCTGGAAGGTCTTGCCCTCGGCCGCCGCCTTCGCGTAGTAGAGCGCCCACTTGGCGTAGAGGTCGGCGGGCTGGGAGACGGTCGCGTCGATCTCGCCCTTGCGGATCGCCTCGAACTCCTGTGGGATGCCGTCGTTCGAGACGATGAAGATGTGCTTCGGGTCGGTCGGCGGGACCAGCAGGTTCTTCGACCGGAGCACCTGCAGCGTCGGCGCCAGGAAGACGCCGCCGGCCTGCATGTAGACGCCCTTGATGTCGGGGTGCTGGGCCAGGCGGGTCTGCAGCGCCGCCGCGGCCTTGGCGCCCTCCCACTCGGTCGGCTCCTCGAAGATGGTGATGCCGGGGAAATTCGTCTTCATGCACTCGGCGAAGGCCTCGGAGCGGTCCCGGCCGTTGATCGAGGAGAGCGAGCCCTGGAACTCGATCACCTTGCCCTTGCCGCCGAGCTTCTCGCCCAGGAACTCGCAGGCCTTCTGCCCGTAGGCGCGGTTGTCGGCGCGCACGACCATGAAGACCTTGCCCTTGTCGGGGCGGGTGTCGACGGAGACCACCGGGATCTTGCGGTTGCCGAGGGTGTCCAGGGTGGAGGCGATCGCACCGGTGTCCTGCGGCGCCATCACGATCGCCTTGGCGCCCTGGCTGGTCATCGCCTGCACGTTGGCGACGAGCTTGGCGACGTCGTTCTGGGAGTTGGTCGGCGACATCAGGTTGATGTCGTACTCGTCGGCGAACTGCGGGACGTACTTGGCGTAGGAGTTCCAGAAGTCGGAGTCGGCGCGGGGCAGGTCGATGCCGATCTGCGGGCTGGATCCGGCCTGGCCGCCCGTCCCGCTCGGCGACGAGTCACCACAGGCGACGGTGCCCAGGGCGAGGATCGTGGCGACGGCGATCCCGATCGGGGTCCTGGCGGTATGTCTCACGGTGGTCCTCCATCCAGTGTGGATACGGTGAACGCTTCTCGGAGGCAAGCGGGAAACACGCTGTTAATACATCGGATGTCTATCAGTCGATCTAAGGCCCGGCAAGACCTGATAGCGCGATTTTGCGGGACAGGCCAGATGAGATGGCCTTGTTACATCGGATGTTCAGCCCGGGGGCCGGGTGGGACGCAGTCGTAGGCCGTGCATGCCGCCGTCGACCGCGAGCACGCTTCCGGTGGTCGCCGCGGCCAGCGGGCTCGCCAGGTAGGCGATCGCGGCGGCCACCTCCTCCGCGCTCACCAGCCGACCGGTGGGCTGTCGGGCCCGCAGCGCGGCCAGCTCCGCGGCCGGGTCGTCGGCCGCGTCGAGCAGCCGGCGTACCCAGGGCGTGTCGGCCGTCCCGGGATTGACACAGTTCACCCGGACGCCCTCCCGCACGTGGTCGGCGGCCATCGCCAGGGTGAGCGCCTGCACGGCGCCCTTGCTGGCGCTGTAGAGCGCCCGCTGCGGCAGGCCGGCCGAGGCGGCGATCGAGCAGGTGTTGACGATCGCGGCGTGGGCCGAGGCGCGCAGGTGGGGGAGCGCGGCCCGGGTCACCCGGACGATGCCGACCACGTTGACGTCGAACACCCGGTGCCACTCCTCGTCGGAGTTGGCCTCCACGGTGCCGCTCGCCCCGATGCCGGCGTTGTTGACCAGGATGTCGATGCCGCCCAGTGACCGCGCCGCAGCGGCGACCGCGGCCCGGACGCCCACGTCGTCGGTCACGTCGGCGGCCAGCCCGAGCAGTGGCTCGGGTACGCCCTCCGGACGCAGGTCCAGACAGGCCACCCGCGCTCCACGGGCGGCGAGCAGCGTGGCGGTCGCCAGGCCGATGCCCGACGCGCCGCCCGTCACCACCGCCGCCAGACCGGTGAACTCAGCCACGGTGCCACCCCGCCTCCGGCCACGCCGAGCCCGGCTGTGGTGGCCGTGGGATCGGCTCCGGCGCCGCGGGCGTTCCGGCCGACCAGACCGGGCCGTGCGGGTAGGCGTACTCGCTCAGCGTCCGGGGCCGGATGGTGGCGCTGAAGCCGGGCGCGGTCGGCGCGACGTAGCGGCCCCGGCTGATCACCACCGGGTCGACGAAGTGCTCGTGCAGATGATCGACGTACTCGATGACCCGGCCGCGCATCTCACCGGCGACCGCCACGTAGTCGAACATCGCCAGGTGCTGAACCAGCTCGCAGAGCCCGACCCCGCCGGCGTGCGGGCAGACCGGCACGCCGAACTTCGCGGCCAGCAGCAGGATCGCGATGTTCTCGTTGACCCCGGCCACCCGGGTCGCGTCGATCTGCAGGTAGGAGACCGCGTCGAGCTGGAGCAACTGCTTGAAGAGCACCCGGTTGGCCACGTGCTCGCCGGTGGCGATCCGGATCGGCGCCAGCTCCCGGGCGATCGTGGCGTGCCCGACCACGTCGTCGGGGCTGGTCGGCTCCTCGATCCAGTACGGGTCGAAGGGCGCCAGCTCGCGCACCCAGGTGATCGCCGTCGGCACGTCCCAGCGCTGGTTGGCGTCGACCGCGATCGGGAAGTCCGGCCCGCAGGTCTGCCGGGCGATGGTCATCCGCCGGATGTCGTCGGCCAGGTCGGCGCCGACCTTCAGCTTGATCTGGCCGAAGCCGTCGGCCACCGCCTCCTTGCAGAGCCGGCGCAGCTTGTCGTCGTCGTAGCCGAGCCAGCCGGGTGACGTCGTGTAGGCCGGAAAACCGGCCGAGAGCAGGTGGTCCTCGCGCTCGGCGCGCCCGGGACGCGCCGCCCGCAGGATCTCCAGCGCCTCCTGCCGCGTCAACGCGTCGCTGAGGTAGCGGAAGTCGACGAGGTCGACCAGCTCCTCGGGGCTCAGTCGGCTCAGCAGCTGCCAGAGCGGCAGCCTCTCCCGCTTGGCCCGCAGGTCCCACAGCGCGTTGACGACCGCGGCGATCGCCATGTGCATGACGCCCTTCTCCGGGCCGAGCCAGCGCAGCTGGGAATCGTGCACCAGCTCGCGCCACAGACCGCCCAGGTCGGCCAGGACCGCGGCCACCGGACGCCCCACCAGGTACGGACGCAGCGACGCGATCGCCGCGGCCTGGACGTCGTTGCCTCGACCGATGGTGAAGGCGAACCCGTGCCCCTCGTGGCCGTCACCGGCGTCGGTGCGGATCACCACGTAGGCGGCGGAGTAGTCCGGGTCGGGGTTCATCGCGTCGGAGCCGTCGAGCGCCCGCGAGGTCGGGAAGCGGATGTCGGCGATGTCCAGCTCGGTGAAGATCATGCCTGCCCCACCACCTGTCGCTGTCGGCCCAGACCGTCGATCTCCACTTCGATCACGTCGCCGGCCCTCAGGTAGGGCTTCGGATCAGGCTGGCCGAGCGCGACCCCGGCCGGGGTGCCGGTGTTGATGACGTCTCCCGGGTGCAGCACCATGAACTGGCTCAGGTAGCGGACCACCTCGGCCACCGGAAACACCATGTCTTTGCTGGTGCCGTCCTGTCGCAGCACACCGTTGACCCAGAGCCGCAGCCGGAGCTGCTGCGGGTCGGGGATCTCGTCGGCGGTCACCAACCAGGGCCCGAACGGGTTGAAGGTCTCGCAGGACTTGCCCTTGTCCCACTGGCCGCCGCGCTCGAGCTGGAACTCGCGCTCCGAGACGTCGTTGGCGACGGCGTAACCGGCGACGCAGGCCATCGCCTCCTCGGTGCTGCTCAGATAGCGCGCCGGACGGCCGATGACCACCGCCAGCTCGACCTCCCAGTCGGTCTTGGTGCTGCTGCGGGGCACCAGGACGGCGTCGTCGGGACCGATCACCGTGTCGGGCGCCTTCAGGAAGACCACCGGCTCGGCGGGGAGCGGCGCGCCCGTCTCTGCGGCGTGGTCCCGATAGTTCAGCCCGATGCAAACGATCTTGCCGGGGCGCAGCGGCGGGCCCACGCGTACGCCCGCGCCGTCGAGCACCGGCAGTTCGTCCACCGCGACCGTGGCCAGCCGGCTCAGGCCGTCGGCCGCCAGGAACGCGGCGTCCAGGTCGTCTGTCACCCCGCTGAGGTCACGTAGCCGTCCATCCTCGTCCAGCAGCGCCGGGGACTCCTGCCCCGGCGCGCCCATCCGCAACAGCCTCACCCGTCGCCCCCAGACACCGTCTCGCAATGTGCCAGCAATACATCCGATGTCTATCAGGCCCTCGCGACGCTCCACAAGACCACGACCCGCATCGGGGCAGACACCGTCGAAGGTGGATACCGTGTCAGCAGAGGCAGTCCCGAGGTAGGACGGTGCGGTCGATGAGATCGAGTCCTTGTTTCTCGATGGTGTCCTTTGTAACCTCGTGCTCAAACATCGGAGGCATGCCGCAGGTGGTCTGTTCTCGTGGAGATCGGCCCGCCAGGCTCCCGCTCGGCCCTCGGACGAACCGGAGACCCCCATGGATGACCCTCGCCGATGGCGAGCCCCTCGTCGGCTGACCGCGGTGGCCCTGGTGGCCGTGCTGGCCGCGGCGCTCCCCGCCTGGTCCGCCCCTTCCGCGGCGGTCGCCACCACGAGTGCGCCCGCCGCGGCCGCTCAGGACCCGCTCACCCTCTGGTACGACGAACCGGCCGCCGACTGGGAGACTCAGGCGCTGCCGATCGGCAACGGCGCCCTCGGTGGAATGGTCTTCGGTCGGGTGGCGGCGGAGACGGTGCAGTTCAACGAGAAGACGCTCTGGACCGGCGGCCCCGGCTCGGCCGGCGGCTACAACTTCGGCAACTGGACCTCGCCCCGCCCCGGCGCCATCGAGGAGGTGCAGCGCCTGATCAACGAGCGCGGCCGGCTGACTCCGGAGGAGGTGGCGAGCCGGCTCGGTCAGCCCAAGAGCGGCTTCGGCTCGTACAACACCTTCGGTGACCTGTCGTTGCGGCTCGGCCAGGATCCCGGCGCCGTCCAGGAGTACCGCCGTGAGCTGAACATCGGCCGGGCGGTCGCGACGGTCTCCTACCTCGACGACGGGGTGCGTTACACCCGCGAATACTTCGCCAGCCACCCCGACGGGGTGCTGGTGGTGCGCCTCTCCGCCGACCAACCGGGCCGGATCGGCTTCACCGCCGGCGTCACCGCGCCGAACAACCGGTCCCGTACGGTCACCGCCAGCGGCGGCCGGATCACCTTCACCGGCGCGCTCAACGACAACAAGCTCAGGTACGAGTCGCAGATCCAGGTGAACGCGGAGGGCGGCGCCGTCACCGCCGGCGCCGACGGCACGGTCAGCGTGCGGGACGCCGACGCGGCCACCGTTGTCCTGGCCGCCGGCACCGACTACGCGTCGGGCTACCCGAGCTACCGCGGCGCCGACCCGCATCCGAGGGTGACCGCGACCGTGGACGCCGCGGCCCGGAAGACCTACGCCGAACTGCTCGCCGCGCACACCGCCGACCACCGCGCGCTCTTCGACCGGGTGCGACTGGACATCGGCCAGGCGATGCCCGACATCCCGACCGACGACCTGCTGAGCGGCTACACCGGCGGCGGGTCGCCGGCGGACCGGGCCCTGGAGGCGCTCTTCTTCCAGTACGGCCGCTACCTGCTGATCGCGTCGTCCCGGGCCGGCTCACTGCCGGCGAACCTGCAGGGGGTCTGGAACAACTCGACCAACCCGCCCTGGGACGCCGACTACCACGTCAACATCAACCTCCAGATGAACTACTGGCCGGCCGAGATCACCAACCTGTCGGAGACCATCGCGCCGCTCTTCGACTACGTCGACTCGATGGTGCCGCCGGGCCAGGTCACCGCGGCGCAGGTCTACGGCAACCGGGGCTGGGTGGTGAACAACGAGACCAACATCTACGGCTTCACCGGCCTGCACAACTGGGCCACCTCGTTCTGGTTTCCCGAGGCCGGCGCCTGGCTCGCCCAGCACTACTACCAGCACTACCAGTTCACCCGCGACGAGCGCTTCCTGCGCGACCGGGCCTATCCGGTCATGAAGCAGCTCGCGCTCTTCTGGCTCGACGAGCTGGTGGTCGACCCGCGTGACGGCCAGCTCGTCGTCTCGCCGAGCTACTCCCCGGAGCAGGGCGACTTCACCGCCGGCGCCTCGATGTCGCAGCAGATCGTCTGGGACCTCTTCACCAACACCGTCGAGGCGGCCGGGATCGTCGGCGGCGACAATGCGTTCCGCAAGGAGCTGCGGGCCGCGCTCGACAAGCTCGACCCGGGCATCCGGGTCGGTTCGTGGGGGCAGTTGCAGGAGTGGAAGGAGGACCTGGACGACCCCGGGAACGAGCACCGGCACGTCTCGCACCTGTTCGCCCTGCATCCGGGGGCCCAGATCTCCGCGCTGGAGGACCCCGAACTGGCCGCCGCGGCCCGGGTCTCGCTCGCCGCCCGGGGTGACGGCGGCACCGGCTGGAGCAAGGCCTGGAAAATCAACTTCTGGGCCCGGCTGCTCGACGGCGACCACGCGCACAAGATGCTCACCGAGCAACTGCGGCAGAGCACCCTGGCGAACCTCTGGGACACCCACCCGCCGTTTCAGATCGACGGCAACTTCGGCGCCACCTCCGGCGTCGCCGAGATGCTCCTGCAGAGTCAGAGCGACAGCGTGCACGTCCTCCCGGCGCTGCCCAGTGCCTGGCCGGACGGATCGGTCAGCGGGTTGCGCGCCCGCGGCGACCTGACCGTCGACACGAAGTGGTCGGCCGGGGCCGCCACCGAGATCGCCGTCACCGCCGGGCGGAGCGGCGAGGTGAGCCTGCGCAGTCCGCTCTTCGCCGGACCGTACCGGCTGGTGGACGCCAGCACCGGCAAGCGGGTCACCACCTCGCCGAAGGGCGAGCGGCTCACCTTCACGGCGCAGAAGGGCCACCGCTACGTCGCCACCGCGCAGGTCGGCTTCGCCGTCGACGCGCCGCAGACGCTGGAGGTCGGCGAGTCCGGGACGGTCTCGGTGACGGTCACCGCCGCGGGGAACCTCGCCCCGTCGACGCTGAAGCCGGTCCTGCCGGCCGGGTGGAGCGCGCGCCCGGCGCGGTTCGAGGTGCCCCGCCTGCGCGCCGGCGACTCCCAGGTGTACCGGTTCACGGTCACCCCGTCGGCGCAGGCCGCCCCGGGGCGCAGCCGGATCGAGGCACGGCTGGTCGGCGACGGGTGGCGAGCCTCCGCCTGGACCGCCATCGCGCTGCCGGTCCCGCCGCCCTGCGCGCGACCCGACCCGGGCCGCCCGCTCGTCGCCTGGGATCCCACCAGCGGGGACACGGTCGCCGACCGGTCGCCGAACGGGCGCACCGCCACGGTCCAGGGCGGCGCGAACTACGTCACCGACGGGCCGACCGGTAGCGCGCTGGCGCTGGACGGCACCCGTTACCTGCGGACCGCCCCGACCACGCTGGGCTTCCTGGAGACCGCGACGTTCGCCGCCGAGGTCAAGGTGACCACCAGCGGCAGCTACCGGCGGCTCTTCGACTTCCAGCCCGGCGGAGACCCGGGCACCGACGGGGTGCTCATCGACCTCACGCCGAGCAACCAGGTGCGGTTCATCGGCGCCGGCACCGGCGTCACCAGCAACGCCACCATTCCCGTCGGCCGCTACGTCGACCTGGTGATCACCATGGACGACGCCGGTGCCATCGTGGTCTACGTCGACGGTCAGCAGGCCGGCACGGCCAAGGTCCCGGACGGCGGCATTCTCGGCTGCGCCAACCGCGAGCTGCGGTTCGCGGCCGACCAGGACGGCGGGCAGCGACTCACCGGCGAGGTGGACCGGATGGCCATCCTGCCCGAGGCGCTGCTGGCCGACCAGGTCGCCACCTGGCAGACTCGTGCCTTCGGCTGACCCTCGACAGCGGACGGGTGACGTGGCGGCCCGACCGGCCGCCACGCACCGGATGGGCGGGTGACGATGCGGGTCGCGCTCTTCGTGACGTGTCTGGCCGACACGATGTTCCCCGCGGCGGCCAGGGCGACGGTACGGCTGCTCGAGCGGCTCGGGCACGAGGTGGTCTTCCCCGAGCAGCAGACCTGCTGCGGGCAGATGCACGTCAACACCGGCTACCTGGCCGACGCGGTGCCACTGGTCCGGCGGCACGTGCGCACGTTCGAGCCGTACGACGTGGTCGTGGCGCCGTCGGCATCCTGCGTGGGGTCGGTACGCCACCAGCACGCGATGGTGGCCCGCCGGGCCGGCGAGGAGCGGTTGGCCAGCCGGGCCGAGGAGGTGGCGCGGCACACCTACGAGCTGTCGGAGTTCCTCGTCGACGTGCTGGGGGTGACCGACGTGGGCGCGTACTACCCGCACCGGGTGACGTACCACCCGACCTGCCACTCGCTGCGGATGCTCCGGGTGGGTGACAAGCCCCTGCGGCTGCTGCGGCAGGTCCGCGGCCTGGACCTGGTCGAGCTGCCGGCGGCCGAGCAGTGCTGCGGCTTCGGCGGCACCTTCGCGGTGAAGAACGCCGACACCTCGACGGCGATGCTCGCCGACAAGCTACGCCACGTGCTCTCCACCGGCGCCGACGTGTGCGCCGCCGGCGACTCGTCGTGCCTGATGCACATCGGCGGTGGGCTGTCCCGACTGCGCACCGGGGTGCGCACGGTGCACCTGGCCGAGATCCTGGCCGCCACGGAACAGACCGCCGCCGACGCGGCCGGCGAGACGGGGGCGCGACGGTGACCCGCACCTTCCTCGGCATGCCGGCGACCGCGCCGCGCGGCGTGGGCCACCTCCGCGGCGACGAGCCGTTCCCGGTGGCCGCCCGACGGGCCCTCGCCGATCCGCAGCTGCGCCGCAACCTCGGTCACGCCACCACCACGATCCGCGCGAAGTCCGGCGCGGTCATCGACGAACTGCCCGACTGGGAGCGGCTGCGCGCCGCCGGCTCCGCGATCAAGGCCGACGTGATGGCCCGCCTGCCGGAGCTGCTGGAGCAGCTGGAGGCCGCGGTCACCGCCGCCGGCGGCACGATGCACTGGGCCGCCGACGCGTTGGACGCCAACCGGATCGTCACCGAGCTGGTGGCCGCGACCGGCAGCGACCGGGTCATCAAGGTCAAATCCATGGCCACCCAGGAGATCGGCCTCAACGAGGCCCTGCACGACGCGGGGATCACCCCGGTGGAGACCGACCTCGCCGAGCTGATCGTGCAGCTCGGCGACGACCGGCCCAGCCACATCCTGGTACCGGCCATCCATCGCAACCGGGCCGAGATCCGCGAGATCTTCCTGCGCGCGATGCCCGGCGTCGACCCGACGCTGACCGACGACCCGGCGGCGCTGGCCGCCGCCGCCCGCCGCTACCTGCGCCAGACCTTCCTGAGCACCCGGGTGGCGGTCTCCGGCGCCAACTTCGCCGTCGCCGACACCGGCACCCTCGCCGTCGTGGAGTCCGAGGGCAACGGGCGGATGTGCCTCACCCTGCCCGACACGCTGATCACCGTGATGGGCATCGAGAAGGTGGTGCCCAGCTGGCGCGACCTCGAGGTGTTCCTGCAACTGCTGCCACGGGCGTCGACGGGGGAGCGGATGAACCCCTACACCTCCACGTGGACCGGCGTCACCCCCGGTGACGGACCGCAGGCCTTCCACCTCGTGCTGCTGGACAACGGGCGCAGCGCCGTCCTCGCCGACGAGGTCGGCCGGCAGGCGCTGCACTGCATCCGCTGCTCGGCCTGCCTCAACGTCTGCCCGGTCTACCAGCGCGCCGGCGGGCACGCGTACGGGTCGGTCTATCCCGGGCCGATCGGCGCCGTGCTCTCGCCCCAGCTCACCGGGGTCGAGGACAACGCCTCACTGCCGTACGCCTCGTCGCTCTGCGGCGCCTGCTACGACGCCTGCCCCGTGAAGATCGACATTCCGGAGCTGCTGGTCCACCTCCGCGCCGAGCACGTCGCCGCCCAACGCCGGCCGTCCGCCGAGTCCGTCGCGATGGCCGCCGCCGCGTACACCATGGACCACCCGGCGCTGTACGCGGCCGCGCAGCGCGCCGCGCGGCTCACCCGCCTCGCCGGCCGCCGTGGTCGCGGCCTGCCGCCGCCGCTCTCCGGCTGGACCATCGGCCGCGACCTGCCGGAACCCCCGGCGCAGACCTTCCGCGAATGGTGGGCGCAGCGGTGAACTCCCGGGAACTCGTCCTGGCCCGGGTCCGCGCGGCCCTCGGCGCCACCCCGGCCGCACCCGCCGACATCGCCCGCGACTACCGGCCGGCCGGCGGAACCGTCGACCTGGACCTGCTGGTACGGCGGCTCACCGACTACCGGGCCACCGTGCACCGATGCGCCGACGACGCGGTGGCGCAGGTGGTGGACGCGATCCTCGGCGGCCGGCGGGTCGTCGTCCCCCCGGCGCTGCCTCGGCGGTGGCTGCCCGCCAGCGTCGACGCTCTGGCCGACGACGGCCTCTCCGCGGAGCAGATCGCCGCCACCGACGGGGTGGTCACCGCGGCCGCCGTGGCCGTCGCCGAGACCGGCACGATCGTCCTCGACGGCGCCCCCGACCAGGGGCGGCGTGTCATCACGCTCCTGCCCGACGTGCACGTCTGCGTGCTGCGCGCCGACCAGGTGGTCGCCGGCGTGCCGGACGCGGTCGCCCGGCTCGATCCGCGCCGCCCGCTGACCTGGATCAGCGGACCCTCCGCCACCAGCGACATCGAGCTCAACCGGGTGGAGGGCGTGCACGGCCCGCGCAACCTGCACGTGGTCATCGTGCCGGTCTGACCGCCACGCTGACCACACCACCGGGTGCTCCCGCGCCCGGGACGACGCGGCGGCCGGCGGGCCCGCGACCCGCGGACCCGCCCTGCCCCGGTGCCGCTACTGCCCGAGCTGGTGCTGGTAGATCCGCTGCTGCGCCCCACGGACGAACAACCGCAGCTCGCCGCCGTAGCTGACGAGGGCCGGCCCCGACGTCGCGCCGAGCCCGCCGGGCAGACCCGACCACCCCGACCATTCCGTGGTGGTCAGGGTGTAGCGGGTGGCTCGGATCGTGTCGCCGGACCCGCGGACGACGAGGTGCAGGTCGCCGCCGTAGACGGCGGTGGCGGGTGCGGAGGTGGCGCCCGCCGGGCCGGGTACCGCCGACCAGCCGGACCACTGGTCGGTGGTCAGGGTGTAGCGGGTGTTCCGCACGGTGCCGGCGGTGCCCCGGGCGAAGATCCAGAGGTCGCCGCCGTAGACGGCGGTCGCCGGTGCGGAGCGGGCGCCGGCCGATCCGGGCACGGTGGACCAGCCGGACCACTGGTCGGTGGTCAGGGTGTAGCGGGTGGCGCGCAGGTCACCGGCGGCGCCCTGGACGAGGATCCAGAGGTCGCCGCCGTAGACGGCGGTCGCCGGTGCGGAGCGGGCGCCGGCCGATCCCGGCACGGTGGACCAGCCGGACCACTCGCCGGTGGCCAGGGTGTACCGGTTGGTCCGCACGGTGCCACCCGCGCCACGGGCGAACACGTGCAGGTCACCCCCGTACACGGCGGTGCCCGGGCGGGAACGGGCCTGTGCCTGGCCCGGCACCGGCGTCCAGCCGGTCGCCTGCGTGATCTGGGGCCGGCCGCCCCCGGCCACCACCGTCGCCCCGGCCGTGGCCGGGAACAGAACGGTCGTGCCCAGGACGAGCACGACCACGAGCAGACGGCGGAGCCGCCTCGTCGCAGCTGTCGGATGCATGGTCGATCCCCTCGTGATGATGGCGCCCGCTCGGGACAGCCACCGACCAGCCGTCGGTCCATAGTGGCGGCCCGGCTGGCCTCGGTATAACCGGCCCTGTCGGCAGTCTTCCTGTCCGGGTAGCGACAGGCGGCGCGCCGGACGGCTCAACGGCTGGCGAGGATCAGATCGGCCGCGCGCCAGGCCACCGCCATCACCGGGGCGTTCAGGTAGCCGGAGACCAGGACCGGCAGCACGGACGCGTCGGCGATGCGCAGCCCGTCCACGCCGCGTACCCGCAGCTGCGGGTCGACCACGGACTCGTCGCCGGGCCCCATCGCGCAGGTGCCCACCGCGTGGTAGCCGCAGTAGCCCAGCGCCAGCCCGGCGTCCACGATGTCGTCGTCGTCCTGCACCGCGGGGCCGGGCAGCGTCTCCACGGTGATCCGCTTCGCGATCGGGCCGGTGGCGAAGAGCTCCCGCATCCGCCGGAAGGCGGCGACCGCGACCCGACGGTCGTACGCGGCGCTGAAGTAGTTGGCCACGATCCGCGGTGGACGCTCCGGGTCGGCCGAGGTGATGGCCAGGCTGCCTTCGCTCTCCGGCCGGGTCACCGTGACCAGGCCCATCAGCCCCGACTCACGCTCCAGCTCCAGCGCCTGACCGGGGCGTCGCGGGGCGGCCGAGAAGGGCGCCATCAACAGCTGCGCGTCCGGATGCTCGGCGTCGGGACCGGACCGGAAGTACGCCCCGACGTCGTGCACCGGCAGGGCGAGCGGCCCCCGCCGGGTGAACAGGTAGCGCAGCGCGGCCCGCCCCTGCCCGAGCGCGCTGCTCAGCTGCGGGTTGTAGCCACCCCGTGCGGCCAGCCGGAACTGCGCCGGCATCGGCCGGTGCTCCCGCAGGCCGACGCCCACCCGGGGCCGGTCGAGCAGCACCGGGACACCGGCCTCGCGCAGCGCGTCGGCCGGACCGATGCCGGAAACCTGCAACAACTGGGGTGTGGCGAGCGCGCCGGCGGCGAGGACGACCTCGGCGGCGGCCGCGTAGTCGACCGTCTGCCCGTCGCGGCGGGCACGTACGCCGACCGCCCGACCGTCCTCGACGAGCACCCGGAGCACCACGGTGCGCACCGCGACGGTCAGGTTCGGCCGGTCGCGGACCGGGTGCAGGAACGCCTCGGCCGCGCTGCTCCGGCGTCCGTCGCGGATGGTCGCCATGACGTAGCCGATCCGCTCGCCGTCGTCGGCGTTCAGGTCGTCGACCCGGCGCCAGCCCAGCTCCACCCCGGCGGCGATCGTCTCCTCGCAGAGCTCGTCGGTGCCGGTGGCGCTGGACAGTCGCAGGGGCCCGCCGGCGCCGCGCACCTCGGACGCGCCGAACGGGTTGTCCTCCAGCCGCTTGAAGATCGGCAGCATCGTCTGCCAGCCCCAGCCGGGGTTGCCCAGGCGCTCCAGCGAGTCGTAGTCGAGCCGGTCGCCCCGGCCGTACACCATCCCGTTGATGGAGCTGGACCCGCCGATCAGCCGGCCGCGCTGCCAGACCTCCTGCTGCGCCGGCCCCACCTCGGCGGGGTAGTGCCAAGCGGTGCGGCGGTCGTCCATCAGCCGGCTGAAGCCCTTGGGTATGCGGACGAAGGGGCTGCGGTCCCAGCCGCCGGCCTCGATCAGCAGCACCCGGGTGCCCGGGTCCTCGGTCAGCCGGTTGGCCAGCACGCACCCGGCCGAGCCGGCACCGACCACGACGTAGTCGAACTCCTGCACTGGGCACCCCCGTTCGGTGGCACGCGCGCCATGCTCACCGTAGTTCGTTGATCACGGAACGGAAAGGGGTCGGCCATCTCCCGGAGGCGGGCCGGCACCAGGAACGACCGGTCCATGATGGACACCCGCACGGCTGCGCCGGCCCCTATGCTGGTCCCGTGCGCGAGCGACGAGTTTCGCTGGTGTGGGCGGGCTTCGTCACCGCCGCGCTGGTCTCCGTCGTGCTCGTCCTCCGGCGCGAGGAGCGCCTCTCCGACCTGCACATCTACTACGGCGCGGTGGCTGACCTGCGCGCGGGGCACCCGCTCTACTCCTACGTCGCGGAGAACGGGGGCCCGTTCACCTACCCACCGTTCGCGGCGCTGGTGCTCTGGCCGATCACGCTCGCCGCGGAGCCGGTGGTGCAGGTGCTCTGGCTGTTGACGACCTGCGCGGCGGTGGTCGCCATCGCCGTGCCGGTGGGCAACACGTTGGCGCCCGGGCGGTCCCGCCGGCAGCTGGTCGTGGCGGCCGTGGCGCTGGCGCTGATGCTCTCCGCCCCGGTCCAGAGCAACCTGCGCTTCGGCCAGGTCAGCATCTTCGTGGTGCTGCTGGCGCTGCTCGACGCCATGGGTGTCGTCCCACCGCGCCTGCGCGGGGTGCTCGTCGGGGTGGCGTCCGCGATCAAGCTGACCCCGCTGCTGTTCGTGGTGTACTTCCTCGCGGCCCGGCGCTACCGCGACGCCGCCCGGGCCATGGCGACGTTTCTCGCCTGCGCCGGGCTCGCCGCGGCCGTCCTGCCGGCCGAGAGCTGGACCTACTGGGCCGGGACGGTGGTGCAGACCCGCCGGATCGGCAACCTCGCGTCGCTGGGCAACCAGTCAGTGCACGGGATGCTGCTGCGCCTCGGGGTCGACGAGACGTCACTGCCGCTGCTCTGGGTCGCCCTGGTGGCGGTGATCTGCGCGGTGGCGCTGCTGCGCGCGCGGCAGCTGGCGGCGCAGGGCCGTCCCGGGCACGCCGCGGTGCTCGTCGGCTGCGCCACCGTCGCCGCGTCGCCGGTCTCGTGGACCCACCACCAGGTCTGGCCGGTGTTGGCCGCGATGCTGCTGATCGGCACGTCCGGCGTGGCCCGCAGGGTCGCGGGGGTCGCGCTGCTGGTCGCAATGACGGCGTCGCTGGGCGTGGTCCTCGATGCCGTCTCCCTACGGCCGGGGGTGCAGTTCCTCTTCGAGAACGCCCGCGCGCTCGGTGTCGTCGCGCTCTGCCTGACAGGGTTCGGCGGGGTGGCGGTCGCCGCAGCCCGGACGAGACGCTCCGGGAGCACCCGACGCGCCTGGCTGCGCGTCGGAGTGGCGGTCGCGGCGACCGTCGCGTTCTTCGCCGTGCAGCCGCTGCCGGCGGGGGCGGATCCGACCTTCAAGGCGTACGCGCTCGACGACGTCGCCAACCCCCGGTACTTCTTCGTCTGCCGCAGCGCCGCGGCGTGCGCCTCCTTCGGCACCGCGGCGCCGGTCACCTTCGGCACCCGGGCGGAGAAGACGAAGGTGCGGGTGAACGGGGTGGTGTCGGCAAGCGTGTCGCGCCTGGAGTACTACTCCGCCCCCGGCGGTTCGCCACGGGTCATACCGCTGCTGACGGCATACCCGGGCACCCGGGTCTTCTCGTTCCGATCCGCGACGATGACGCACGGGCGCCTCGTCGCCTATGGCACTGACGGTCGGCCGATCAGCGTGTTGGACGACGAACTCGCCGCCGCGTTCCGCGCGGGCCCCTGGTAGGGGAAGCCGTCGGCACGGCGGTGGGGGCCGGCCAGGACGGCCCCGCGGCGGGCGGCGCGGCGGTGCGCCTCGGAGACTTTCGGCGTTCATGCCACGGCGCTGAGAGTGGGCGGCATTATGTCGTGTTATGAGAAGAAAGCCCGTCCTGGCGGTGCTGCTGGTCGCCGCGATGACGGCGGGCTGCGAGGCCAGCGAGCAGCCGGCGCCACGCACCGCGGCGTCCGCTCCGTCCGCCAGCGCCAGCGCCCCCGCCGCCGCGCCACCGCGGACCACGCTCACCGTGGTCGCGGCCGGCGACCTGCTGGTGCATCCGGCGCTGAGCGAGCAGGCCGCCGCGGACGCCCGGCGCGCCGGCCGCGACGGCCACGACTTCACCCAGGTGCTGGCCGCGGTCCGGGCCCGGGTGAGCGCCGCCGACCTGGGCATCTGTCACATGGAGACGCCGCTGGCCGAACCGGACGGCCCGTTCACCGGCTGGCCGGACTTCAGCGTGCCGCCGGAGCTGGCCGACGCGGCGGCCTGGGCCGGCTTCGACACCTGCTCCACCGCGTCCAACCACTCGCTGGACACCGGCGTCGACGGCATCGCCCGTACCCTGGAGAACCTGGACCGGGTGGGCCTGCGGCACACCGGCACGGCCCGCAGCGCGGCGGAGGCCCGGCGCCCCAACGTCCTCGACGTCGCCGGGGTGAAGGTCGCCCACCTGTCGTACACGGAGAGCTTCAACCAGATCCCACTGCCGGCCGGACGGCCGTGGGCGGCGAACGCGATCGACGCCGACGCGATCCTGGCCGAGGCCAAGCGGGCGCGTGCCGCCGGCGCGGAGATCGTCATCCTGTCGCTGCACTGGGGCACCGAGTACCAGCACGAGCCGACCGGCGACCAGGCGGACCTCGCGCGCCAGCTGCTCTCCGCGCCCGAGATCGACCTGATCATCGGGCACCACGTGCACGTGGTGCAGCCGTTCGAGAAGGTGGCCGGCAAGTGGGTCGCCTACGGCATGGGCAACCTGACGACCCGGTTCGCCGACGGCTCGCCGGAGAAGACCCAGGACTCGGTCGTCCCCCAGTTCACCTTCACCCGCACCGCGGCCGGCCGGTGGACGGTCACCGACGTGACGGTGGCGCCGACCTGGATGGAGTACCGGCCGCTGGCCCGGGTGGTCGACCTGAGCGCCGCGGCGGCCGCACCGACCTCGCCGGCCTGGCTCCGCGCCCGGTACGCCTCGATCATCCGGCGCATCGCCGGCTACGTCGACCAGCGCGGCGCCGTCGCCGCCGGGCTGCACATGCCGCACTGACCGGCCAGGGGCATGCCCTGCCGATCATGGCCCGGCCCGCACGCCCGCTGCGTCGGCCCTAGCATGGGGACGATGCGGGAGGTTGGGCTGACGGTTCGGCCAGCGAGCTTGGCGGATGTTCCCTCGTTGGTGGAGTTGCGTGTGGCCAACGCCGAGGCGCACCTCGCTCTCGATCCTGGCGTCTACCGGGTTCCGCAGCGCGAGGCGGTGGCGCGTCACTTCGCAGCGGTGCTGGCCGACGAGGCGAGGCGGGATGCTGTTCTCGTCGCTGAGACTCGTGATGGCCGGGTGGTCGGGATGGTCGAGGTGCTGCGTCATCCCGATCCGCCGCAGCATCAGATCCTGCGTCCTGAGCCCTCGGCGCAGGTGCACACGGTTGTGCTGCCCGATGTCCAGGGGCTGGGGGTGGGATCCGCCTTGCTCGAGGCGGCCGAACGATGGGCGACCGACCGGGCGATCGTCCACCTGTCGGCCGGCATCCACCACCGCAACATCGATGCGGTGCGCTTCTATGGTCGGCACGGCTATGCCGACGCCGGTCTCTCACTTGGCAGGCGTCTGGATTAGGGCCCGCGGTGTCGGTCGCCGGAGCCAGCTGACGGCGACCGGCAGCTCGTCCACGAGCAACCGCCACGTGATCGGCTCGGGACGCGCCCTAACCCCGCTCGGGCTCGCCGGTCTGCTCCCACAACGACCGCATCTCGTCGAACGCCTGCTCCATCAGCTGCACCATCGCCTGCCGGGCGCGCTCACCGTCGTGCCGCTGGATCGCCTGGGCGACGTCCGCGTGCAGCTGGAGGGCCTGCTCGTGCGGGTGGTGCGGCATGAGGTGGTGCTTGTGCCGGCCGGTGAGCACCTCGGCGACGAGTTCCTGCAACCGCAGGAACATCTCGTTGCCGGAGGCGAGCAGCACCCGGCGATGGAACTCGATGTCGAGATCCAGGAAGCGCTCCTCGTCACCGGCCTTGCCGGCCGCCCACATCTTCGCCGCTAGCCCGACGAGGTCGCTCGCCTCGTCGTGACCGGCCCGACCGGCGGCCAGTTGGGCCGCGTGCGGCTCGACGGCGGTGCGCAGCTCGGTGATCGACCTGAGCTGCGCCATCCGACCGGCCGAGGCGAGCCGCCAGCGGATCACCTGCGGGTCGAAGACGTTCCAGGCGCTCGCCGGCCGGATCATCACCCCCACCCGGCGCCGGGTCTCGATGAACCCGATCGAGGCCAGCACCCGCAGCACCTCGCGGACGACCGAGCGGGACACGGCATAGCGCTCGACCAGCTCGTCGATGTTGAGCACCGCGCCGGGCGCCAGCTCACCTGCGCAGATGGCGGTGCCGAGGTGGTCGAGCACGCGTGCGTGCAGCCCGGCCTCCACAGGGGTGGTCTGAGCGGCTGCAACCCCTAAGGAGGACCGTTCCACGCCAAGGATCATATCAGTTAGATCAACACCTTGAATAAGTCGGCTTTTTCGGCCTAGCATCCCGACGTTAAGCGGATGTAACACCGAGGTAGCGCCTCTCGACGGGGTAGCGACCACGACTGAAGGAGAGACAAGCGTGCGACGTCGATCGATAATCGGCACTTCTCTGGCCGTGGTCGCCGCCATGGGCCTGTCCGCCTGCGGTGGCGGTGGGGACGGCGGCGAGGGGTCGAAGACTCTTCGCGTGACGCTGGTGAACCACGTCTGGACGGAGAACATCAAGAAGGCTCTGCCGGAGTTCGAGCAGCAGTCGGGCCTCAAGGTCGAAGTCACCCAGCTCGGCGAGGACCAGCTCTCCGACCAGTACAACGTCAAGCTGAACGCCGGGTCCAGCGACATCGACGTGATGATGTACCGGCCGCTGCAGGAGGGGAAGCTGTTCGCCAAGAACAAGTACCTCGCCGACCTGAGCGAGAAGGCCAAGTCGGACAGCGCGTTCGAGTTCAGCGACTTCCAGGCCGGGCCGGTGCAGGCCACCACCTATGAGGACAAGGTGGTCGGGGTGCCGATCATCACCGAGCAGGAGGTCCTCTACTACCGCAAGGACCTGCTGCAGAAGTCCGGCTTCACCGCCCCGCCGAAGACCCTCGACGAGCTCAAGGCACAGGCCGCGAAGGTCGAGGCCGACAACCCGGGCGTCGCCGGCTTCGTCGCCCGCACCGGCAAGGCGGCCGCCGTCACGCAGTTCTCCAGCTTCCTCTACAGCTTCGGCGGCGACTTCGTCGACGGCAGCGGCAAGGCCACGGTCAACACCGAGCAGGCCAAGCAGGCGTACGCCTACTACGGCGGGCTGCTGCGCGACCACGGCCCGGAGAACATCAGCACCGACATGAGCTGGTCGGAGGCGATGGCGATCTTCACCCAGGGCAAGGCGGCGTTCTACACCGAGGCCAACTCGCTCTACAAGAACGCCACCGACCCGGCCAAGTCCAAGGTCGTCGACACGGTGGGCTTCACGGCCTTCCCGGCCGGCCCGGCCGGTTCCAAGCCGTACAACATCCCCTCTTGGGCGCTCGGCGTCAACGACGGCTCGGAGAACAAGGACAACGCCTGGAAGTTCATCCAGTGGGCGGCCGGCAAGGAGCAGTCGCTGGCGCAGCAGAAGGCCGGCGTCCCCGGTGCCCGCACCTCCGTCTGGGCGAACCCGGAGAGCACCTCCACCCTGCCGAAGGACCTCGCCGAGGCCAACACGGCCAGCACCGCCAACGGCGTCGGGCACGACCGCCCGCTGGTGGTGAAGGTGGCCGAGGCGCGCGAGATCGTCGGGCAGCCGATCGTCGACGCGATCACCGGCAAGGACGCGGCCGCCTCCGCGGACGCGGCCAACGAGGCGTTCCAGAAGTTCCTCGACGACGAGGCGAAGTAACCCGAGCGTTGAGCGGCGGCGCCGACCGGCGCCGCCGCCCCGCCGGGACCTGACCCCCGAACCCGGAGATCTCCATGTCAGCCGTCAGCACACCCCTCACCAGATCACCCGAGGCCTCCCCGGCGCCTCCCACGGAGTCGGCCTGGTCGCGCTGGGCCAACGAGCATCGCAAGTGGCTCTTCGCGGCACCCGCCATGGCGTTCGTCGCCGTTCTGATCATCTTCCCGGTGGCGTGGACCGGATACCTCAGCCTCACCGACGCCGAGGGTTCGGTGCGGGCCGAGAGCGAGTTCATCGGGTTCCAGAACTACCTCGACGTGCTCACCGACACCGACCGGTTCTGGCCCGCGGTGTTGCGGACGATCGCCTTCACCGGCGTCGTACTGCTCTTCGAGGTCGTCCTGGGCATGGCGATCGCCCTGCTGCTGTGGCGGCCGTTCCGTGGTGAGAAGTGGGTCCGCGTCGCGATCCTGCTGCCGCTGGTGGCCACCCCGGTCGCGGTCGGCATGATGTGGCGCCTGATCTTCGACCCGAACATCGGGATGGCGAACCAGCTGCTCGGCTGGATCGGGATCGGCCCCCAGCCCTGGCTCTCGGGCCAGAACTCGGCCCTGCCCACGACGATGTTCATCGACATCTGGCAGTGGACCCCGATGGTCGTGCTGATCCTGCTCGCCGGGCTCACCTCGCTGTCGGACGAGCCCCAGGAGGCGGCCCGCATCGACGGCGCCAGCACCTGGCAGCGGTTCCGGCACGTCACCCTGCCGCTGCTGATGCCCACCGTGATCGTCGCGATCCTGCTGCGGGGCATCGACGCGCTGAAGACCTTCGACATCCTCTACGCGACCAAGGGCCGCGGCGGCGGGTCCTTCCACGAGGTGGAGACCCTCAACGTGTACGCCTACGGCCTCAGCTTCGACTACAACGACTACGGCGTCTCGTCGACCGTCCTCATCATCTTCTTCCTGATCATCATCGGGGTGATGTGGGCCCTGACCTACCGCAAGAAGGGGCTGGAGCGATGAAGCCGAGCAGGCCTTACCAGGCGTTCCGGGCGGTGGCCCTCACCCTCGTGGTGTTCGCGCTGATGGCGCCGCTGCTCTGGATGATCACCGCGTCGTTCAAGACCAACGTGGACATCTACGACACCGCCAAGGCGTTCGTCTTCTCGCCCACGCTGAAGAACTACGACACGGTGCTCCAGCAGGCCAACTACGTCCAGTTCATCGGCAACAGCCTCTGGGTGGCGTTCGCGGCCACCGTGTTCTCGCTCATCCTCGGGGTGCCCGCCGCGTACTCGATGAGCCGGTTCAACATGAAGAAGTCCGCGCTCGTCGTGCTGATGGCCCGGGTGATTCCGGGCGTCTCGCTGCTGGTGCCCTGGTACTACGTATTCTCGAACCTGAAGCTGGTCGGCGGGTTCAGCGTGCTGATCCTGAGCCACATGTTCGTGTCGCTGCCGCTGATCGTCTACATCATGATGGGCTACTTCGACGGCCTGCCGACCGAGCTGGAGGAGGCCGCGCTCGTCGACGGGCTGACCCACATCGGCGCGTTCCGGCGGATCACGCTGCCGCTGTCGGTGCCGGGCGTGGCCACCGCGGGCATCCTCTCCTTCATCTTCTCCTGGAACAACTTCATGTTCGCCCTGGTGCTCGCCGGCGCCGACACGAAGACGCTGCCGGTGGCGATCTTCGACTTCGTCGGCTACGCCAGCATCGACTGGGGCGGCCTGATGGCCGCGGCCACCGTGGTCACCCTGCCGATCATGGTGATCGCCCTGTTCGTGCAGAAGTACGTCGTCTCCGGCCTCACCGCCGGCGCCACGAAGGGCTGACGCGCCATGACCACGATCGCGAAGGTGGAGACGTTCCTCGTCGCACCGCGCTGGCTGTTCGTCCGGGTCGAGACCTCCTCGGGCATCGTCGGCTGGGGCGAGGCGACCTGCGAGGGCCGGTCCGAGACCGTACGCACCGCCGTGGAGCAGCTCAGCGAGTTGCTCGTCGGGCGGGACGCGCTGCGCATCGAGGACCACTGGCAGGTGATGACGAAGGGCTCCTTCTACCGGGGCGGCCCGATCCTGTCCAGCGCGGTCGCCGGGCTGGACCAGGCGCTGTGGGACATCGCCGGCAAGCACTTCGGCGCGCCCGTGCACCAGCTGCTCGGCGGCCCGGTCCGGGACCGGATCCGGGTCTACGGCTGGGTCGGCGGCGACGAGCCCGCCGAGGTCCGCGACCAGATCAGCGCCCAGGTCGAGGCGGGCCTGACCGCGGTGAAGATGAACGCCTCCGGGCGGATGAGCCCGGTCGCGTCGGTCGCCGAGATCGACGCCGTGGTCCAGCGGGTGGCCGCCGCTCGGGAGGTGCTCGGCGAAGACCGGGACGTCGCTGTCGACTTCCACGGGCGGTTCACCCTCGCCAGCGCGCGCCGGATCGCCCCGCTGCTGGAGCCGTACCGGCCGTTCTTCCTCGAAGAGCCGGTGGTGCCGGAGAACTCGCACCTGATCGGGGAGTTCGTCCGCGCCACCAGCACTCCGGTGTCGACGGGGGAGCGGCTCTACAACCGGCAGGAGTTCCTGCCCGTGTTGCAGGCCGGCATCGCCGTCGCCCAGCCGGATCTGTCGCACGCCGGCGGCATCACCGAGGTTCGCAAGATCGCCACGCTGGCCGAGGTGTACGACGTGCAGCTCGCCCCGCACTGCCCGCTCGGGCCGATCGCCCTCGCCGCCTGCCTGCAGGTCGGCTTCGCCACGCCGAACTTCCTGATCCAGGAACAGAGCATCGGCATCCACTACAACCAGGGCGCCGAGGTGCTCGACTACTGCCTCGACAAGGCGCCGCTGACCTTCGTCGACGGGTACGTGCAGCGTCTCACCGCGCCCGGCCTCGGCATCGAGATCGACGAACACGCGGTACGGACGGCGGACAAGCGGGGGCACGCCTGGCGCAGTCCAACCTGGCGGCACCTCGACGGCTCCTACGCGGAATGGTGAGACAGATGCCCCTCGACCTCGTCGCGGAGCTGACCGCGACCCGAATCCTCGCGGTCATCCGCGGCACCGACACCGACGCCGCGATCGCCGCGGGCACCGCCCTGCTCGACGAGGGCGTACGCATCGTGGAGGTCGCCCTCACCACGCCGGGCGCGGCGCGCGCCGTCGAGGCGCTGCGGGCCGCCGCGCCCGCCGGGTCGCTGGTCGGCGCCGGCACGGTGCTCACCACCGCCGACGTCGCCGACGTGGCCGCCGCGGGCGCACAGTTCGTGGTGACCCCCGCAGTGGTCGAGTCGATCGCCGAGGCCGCCCGCCGCGGTCTTCCGGTCGCCGCCGGGGCGCTCACCCCCACGGAGGCGTACACCGCGATGCGGATGGGGGCGTCGGCGATCAAGCTGTTCCCGGCGTCGGTCGGTGGCCCGGCGTACCTGAAGGCGGTGCGCGACCCGTTCCGGGACATCCCGTTCGTCGCGGTCGGCGGGGTCGGCCTGGCCGACGTCCCCGGCTATCTGCGGGCCGGCGCGATCGCGGTCGGTGTCGGCGGTCCGCTGGTCGGCGACGCGGCCTCCGGCGGTGACCTGACCGCCCTGCGGGCGCGGGCGCGCACCTACCTCGCCGCCCTGTCAGAGCCGGTGGCCGCATGAGCACGCCGGACCTGCTCACCTTCGGCGAGTCCATGGTGTCGCTGCGCGCGGCCGGACCGCTCGCCGCCGGCGGCGCGCTGCGGATGCACCTGGCCGGCGCCGAGTCCAACGTGGCGGTGGGGTTGGCCCGGCTGGGTCACCGGGCCGCCTGGGTCGGCCGGGTGAGCACCGACGAGCTGGGCGAGTTCCTGCTGCGGCAGCTGCGGGCCGAGGGCGTCGACGTCGGCGCGGTCGCCCGTGACGCCGACCGCCCGACCGGTCTGATGTTCCTGGAGCAGCGCACCGCGGACCTGACCCGGGTGCAATACCACCGGGCCGGGTCGGCCGGCTCGGCGCTGCGCGTCGACGACCTGCGCGCGTCGCTGGCGGCGGGCGCGCGGATGCTGCACCTGACCGGCATCACCCCGGCGCTGTCCGAGACCGCCCGCGCGGCCACCGTCTGGGCGGCCGAGACCGCCGCCGAGGCGGGGATCCCGGTCTGTCTCGACGTCAACTACCGCGCCCGGCTCTGGTCCCGGAACGCCGCCCGCGAGGTGCTCACCCCGCTGGCCGGGTACGCCTCGATCGTCGTCGCCTCCGCCGACGAGCTGGACCTGGTCGGCGAGCCGGGGGCCGACGAGGCGGCGACCGTGGCGGGCCTGTTCCGGCGGGGCGTGCAGACCGTCCTGGTCAAGCTGGGCGGCGACGGCGCCCGGGCGCACACCCCGGCCGGGGTCGAGAGCGTCGGGGTGTTGGCGGTGACACCCGTCGACACCGTGGGCGCGGGCGACGCGTTCACCGCCGGCTACCTCTCCGGCCTGTTCGACGGACTCGACCTGGCCGGTCGGCTGCGCCGCGCGGCCGCCCTCGGCGCCTTCGCCGTCTCCACCCGCGGCGACTGCGAAGGGCTGCCGCGCCGCGCCGAACTGTCCCTTCTCGACGGCCACGAAGCGGGCAGCGTCCTGCGCTAGCCAGCCCGCGCACCGGTAATGATGAAAGGCACCCCGTGAAAATCGTCGCAGCGGACGTCATCGTGTCCAGCCCCGACCGCAACTTCGTCACCCTGAAGATCACCACCGACGAGGGGCTCACCGGCCTGGGTGACGCCACCCTCAACGGTCGCGAGCTCTCCGTCGCCTCCTACCTGCGCGACCACGTCGCCGCGCTGCTGATCGGGCGGGACCCGCACCGCATCGAGGACACCTGGCAGTTCCTCTACCGCTCGGCGTACTGGCGGCGCGGGCCGGTCACCATGGCCGCGATCGCCGCGGTCGACGTCGCTCTCTGGGACATCAAGGCCAAGGCCGCCGGCATGCCGCTGTACCAACTGCTGGGCGGCGCGTCGCGCACCGGCATCATGGCGTACGGCCACGCGTCGGGTCGGGACATCCCGGAGCTGTTCGACTCGATCCGCCAGCACCTGGACGAGGGCTTCCGGTCGATCCGCGTGCAGACCTCGGTGCCGGGCATCAATGCCGTCTACGGGGTGGCCGCCCAGCCCAGCGCCGACGGCAAGCGCTACGACTACGAGCCGGCGCAGCGCATCCCGCTGCCCGCCGAGGAGGACTGGGACACCCGGGCCTACCTGCGCCACCTGCCCGACGTCTTCGAGGCGGTGCGCAACGAGTTCGGCCCGGAGCTGCCGCTGCTGCACGACGGTCACCACCGGATGACCCCGATCCAGGCCGCCAAGCTGGGCAAGGCGCTCGAACCGTACGACCTGTTCTGGCTGGAGGACTGCACCCCGGCGGAGAACCAGGAGGCGCTGCGGCTGGTCCGCCAGCACACCACCACCCCGCTGGCGATCGGCGAGGTCTTCAACACCGTCTGGGACTACCAGACGCTGATCCGCGAGCAGCTGATCGACTACGTGCGGTCCGCGGTGACCCACACCGGCGGTATCACCGCCATGCGCAAGCTGCTCGACTTCGCCGCTCAGTACCAGATCAAGTCCGGCATCCACGGCCCCACCGACATCTCGCCGGTGGGCATGGCCGCGGCGCTGCACCTGGACCTGGCCATCCACAACTTCGGCATCCAGGAGTACATGAAGCACAGCCCGCTGGCGAACGAGGTGTTCCGGCAGTCGTTCACGTTCACCGACGGCTACCTGCACCCCGGCGACCAGCCGGGGCTCGGGGTGGAACTCGACGAGGAGGCCGCGGCGCGGTTCCCCTACGTGCCGGCCTACCTGCCGTTCAACCGGCTCAAGGATGGGACGGTCCATGACTGGTGAGCGCGGCGACGGGCAGCCGACCCGGCACGTCGTGGTGATGGGCGTCTCCGGCGCCGGCAAGACCACGGTGGCGCGCGGGATCAGCGAGGCGACCGGGCTGATGTTCGCCGAGGCGGACGAGTTCCACTCCGCGGCCAACGTGGCCCGGATGCGCTCCGGCGTACCGCTCGACGACGCCGCCCGTTGGCCCTGGCTGCGCGACCTGGCCGCCTGGATGGCCGAGCGCGGCGCGGAGGGCCGGTCGACGGTGCTGGCCTGCTCGGCGTTGCGGCGCGCGTACCGGGACGTGCTCCGGCAGGGCCCGCCGTCGGTGGAGTTCGTGCACCTGGACGGGTCGGCGGAGGTCATCCGGGACCGGATGTCCCGCCGCGCGGGGCACTACATGCCGGCGAGCCTGCTCGAGTCGCAGCTCGCCACGCTGGAGCGGGCCGAGCCGGACGAGTCGGTGCTCGTGCTCGACGTCGCGCTTGGCGCGGGCGACCTCGTCGCGGCGGCCGTCGACGGCCTCGGCCTGCCGGCCGCGACGACGGTGGGGGAGCGGTAGGCGCCCTCGGTCCGCGGAATTGTCGGCGCCGGCCGCTACGGTCGTCACATGGTGGCCGTCGCCGACGTCCGGGCACTGGCCCGGACGCTGCCCCGCAGCACCGAGCACCTCATCCACGACCGGGTGAAGTTCCGGGTCGGAGCGATCGTCTACGTCGCGTTCAGCCGCGACGAGGCGACGATGGGCTTCGGCTACCCGAAGGAGGAGCGCGACGCCCTGATCGCCGGTGAGCCGGAGCTGTTCTTCCTGCCCCGCGCCTCCGACCTGCGCTTCCACTGGGTCTGCTGCCACACCGCGCGGCTCGACCACGACTACATGACCGAGCTGGTGACCGAGGCGTGGCGGATGGTCGTGCCGAAGTTCCTGGCCCGCCAGCGGCTCGGGCACTGAGGGCCTCGGTCAGGAAGCGCCCAGCCGGGGGATGACCGGCCGCACCGCGACCGGGGCGCCCGGCGCGCCGCCGGCGCGCGACGCATACTCCGGGACGCCCACACAGGTGAAGAGCAGCGTCGCGAGGTCGTCGGGCTCGCCCAGCAGGGCGGGGACCGCCGAGTCGACGAAGGTCATCCCGGACGCGCTCGCGCCCAGGGCGTACGCGGCCAGGTGCAGCCGCCCCTCCACCAGCCCGGCCGCCAACTGGGCGTCGCGGTAGGTCCGGTCGTCGAGCGCGGCGGGCGGGGTGGCCGCGATGACGACGTACCCCGCGTCGCCGGCGAGCGACTGGTCCAGGCAGACCCGCAGCAGCTCGCCGCGCAGGTTCCCGGCGCGCAGCGGACGCGACAGGTCCGGCCACCGGTAGAGGCCGGGCGCGGTGTCGTCGACGCCGTGCACGGCGACCCAGTGGGGCACCGCCACCCCGCGCAGCGCGGCGGCCAGCGGCCACTCCAACTGCCGGCGCGACAGCGTGCCGGAGCGGTCCATCCGCCGTTGCGAACCCCGCCGGCGGATGACCTCGTCGAGTGAGCCGGACGGCGGGACGTCCGGCAGCGGGTCGCCGGCCGGCCAGGGCGCGCCCAGCTCGTTCCGCTCGCCGGCGCGCTGGGCGGCGGTGCAGAGCGGAAACTCGACCGGCGGCAGCTCACCCGGGAGCGCCGGCCCGGCCGGCCCGATCGCCGGGTCGCCGTCGCCGAGGGTGAGCAGGGCGAGAGGGTATTCGTGCACCCCGTCCGCGCCGACGAGCCGTCGTACCGGGGCGTCGGAGAAGAGCGAGCGCAGTCGGGGCGCGAGGCCGGCGCTCGCGGCGGCCGCGGCGAGCTGGGACAACAGCGTGCCGGCGTCCCAGTAGAGGTGCCGCCAGCCGCGTTCGGCGTAACGCCACCCGGTCCGCCACGGCACGCCGGTCACGACGAGGGTGGTCGCCGCCCCGTCGGCGGCGGGGCCGACCTGGACCAGGGCGTGCCGAGCCGGGTCGTACCAGTACACGCCGTCCGGGACGCCGGCCACGTCGCGGGTGCTCGCGTAGACCTCGAGCGGGAAGCGGGCGCCCGCCGAGCCGGACGCGCGGTAGAGGACCGGACGTCCGTTGCGCTCGGCGGTGCGGACCACCCCGGCGCCGAGGAAGAGCACCCGGCCGAGCTGTGCGGCGTCGAGGACGTGGGCGGGGGACGCGGCGCCGGCGAGCACGGCGGTGGCGGGCACGCCCGGGTCGGGCAGCTCGCGCGGCAGCTCAAGGACGGGCGGCCCGGCCGGATAGCCCTTCATCGGCGGCGGCAGCGTCCCGGGATCGTTCGGGACGAGGTCGTGGCGCACCCGTGGGTCGTCGACGGGCACGTCCCACTCGCGGTCCGGCAGGTACGACGTCAGACGGTGCAGCAGCCCGGCACCGGATTCGAGGTCCACCCGCCCATCCTGCCAGCGTGCGACACCGCTGCGAATCCGGCGTCGCGCGGCGTGACGGTTTCGGCGGGTTCGTCGCTGGTGGCGGCGGGGACGGGCAATCATCCACCTACGGAGCGGCGACCGAGGAGACTCGGACTCGACGGACGGTAGCCGCCCGGGAGAGACGATGGCGATCACCCAACCTGACGGGGCCGCGACGAGATGGGTCCCCCGTGCCGGGCAGCGCATCCATGCCGAGGTCACGTCGGGCTCCGGCACGCCGATCGTTCTCCTGCACGGCTTCCCCGACAACCTGCACCTCTACGACGACCTCCTGCCCCACCTGCGGGGTCGCCCCGTGGTGCGGTTCGACTTCCTCGGCTGGGGACGCTCCGACAAGCCGCGCGGCTATCCGTACACCGCGGAGAACCAGACCGGCGACATCGCCGCCGTGATCGATCAGCTGGATCTGCGGTCGGTGGTCCTGGTCGCGCACGACGCGTCCGGCCCTCCCGCGATCGACTGGGCGCTCATGCACCCGCATCGGGTGGCCGCGTTGGTGCTGCTCAACACCTACTACCATCCCGTGGTCGGCCTGCGGCGACCGCCGGCGATCGCGTTGTTCTCCACGCCGCTGCTGCGCCGTGTGACGCGTCGGGCCGTGCGCCGGTGGCGCAGCCTCGACCGACGTCTCTACACCTGGCAGGTGGGCCGGTTCATGGCGGACCCGGGTCGGCGCAGGGCCGTGGCGCCCGCCCTGTACCAGCAGTTCGTCCCCGCCGAACCGGCCTTCTGGCGGCTGAACGACGACCTGCTCGGCACGATCTGGGCGCGACGTCGCCGGCTCGCGGACGTGCGCCGGTTCGACCGGCCCGTACGGGTGGTCTTCGGCGCCGAGGACCCCTACCTCAACCCCCGCGTAGCCCGGGCGCTGGCGCGGCTGTTCCCCCGCGCCGACCTTCAACTGATCCCGGGCGCCCGCCACTACGTGCAGATCGACGCGCCCGCCGCGACCGCGCAGGCGATTCTCGCCGCCGGGTAGTGCCTGCCGCCCCCGGTGCGGTGCCCGTCATAGGCGGTGCCCGTGCTGCGCCGCGGAGGGAGGACGGGCACGAGCCGGGCAACACGGTCGCCCAAACGGGCAGGACATTTACCGGCTATCACCGGATCTGGCGCGTTCCCTGCCGTTGGCCCGTTGCGCGAAGCGGGCAGTAACCCTCCGGGATCGATGCGATGTGCTGGTCATCACACCCCCGTAACGGTGTTAAAACAATAGACACCGATGAGCGGGAGGTGAGCGATGAACGCCTCGGAGCGCCGGCAACGCATCCTCGCCCTCGCCCGTGACCAGGGCGTCGTCGACGTACGCAAACTCGCCGCCGAACTGGTCGTCGCGGCCGAGACCGTGCGACGCGACCTGCACCGGCTCGAACAGCAGGGCCTGGTGCGGCGTACCCACGGCGGCGCCTATCCGGTGGAGACCGCGCGGTTCGAGACGACCCTCGACACGCGGACCACCCGGCTGGTGACGGAGAAGCGCCGGATCGCCGCGGCCGCGGCGCAACTCCTCGGTGACGCCGAGTCGATCTTCATCGACGAGGGTTACACCCCGCAGTTGATCGCGGAGGCGCTGCCGGCCGAGCGGGCGCTGACCGTCGTCACCGCGTCGCTGGACACCGCGGCGATGCTCGCCGCGTCGCCGACGACCACCGTCCTGCTGCTGGGTGGCCGGGTCCGGGGCCGGACCCGGGCCACGGTCGACCACTGGGCGATCGAGATGCTCGCCGGCTTCGTGCTCGACCTGGCGTTCGTCGGCGCCAACGGCATCTCCCGCGAACACGGCCTGACCACGCCGGATCCCGCCGTCGCCGCCGTCAAGGCGCAGGTGGTGGCGGTGTCCCGGCGGGTGGTCTTCGCGGGCGTGCACACCAAGTTCGGCGCCAGCAGCTTCTGCCGCTTCGCCGACGTCACCGACGTCGACACGATCGTCACCGACGCCGCGCTGCCGGCGTCCGAGGCGCACCGCTACTCACTGCTCGGTCCCGTGGTCCAACGCGTCTGACCCCCGACCGACCGCACCCACACCGTCCCCACCGACCCGATCCTGGAGGTTTGCTGTGCCCGGAACACGGACTGCGCACCGCTGGCGACCCCCACTGGCCCTCGCCGTCGCGGCCCTGCTCGCCTCGACCGCCTGCTCCGGAGCCGGCGGTGGCTCCTCCGGCGGCGACGACGCCAAGACCATCACCGTCCTGATGGTCGGCAACCCGCAGATGGAGGACCTCGCCAAGGTCACCGCCGACAACTTCACCAAGCAGACCGGCATCACGGTGCGGTTCACGATCCTGCCGGAGAACGAACTGCGCGACAAGGTCACCCAGGACGTCGCCACCCAGGGCGGCCAGTACGACGTGGCGACGATCGGCGCGTACGAGGCGCCGATCTGGTCGAAGAACGGCTGGCTGCACGAACTCAGCTCGTACGCCGACGCGGACGCCGGCTACGACAAGGCCGACCTGCTTCCGCCGATGGTCACCTCGCTCTCCGGTGAGGACGGCAAGCTCTACGCGGCCCCGTTCTACGGCGAGTCGTCGTTCCTCATGTACAACAAGGAGCTCTTCGCCGCCAAGGGCCTGACCATGCCGGAGCGGCCGACCTGGCAGCAGGTCGCGCAGTTCGCGGCGCGGCTCGACGACGACAAGGCCGGCGTCGCCGGCATCTGCCTGCGGGGGCTGCCCGGCTGGGGGGAGCTGTTCGCCCCGCTCACCACGGTCGTCAACACCTTCGGCGGCACCTGGTTCGACCAGGGCTGGAACCCGCGGGTCGACGCGCCGGAGTTCGTCGAGGCCACCCGCTTCTACGTGGACCTGGTCCGCGCGCACGGCGCGCCGGGAGCGCCGCAGGCCGGCTTCACCGAGTGCCTGAACACCTTCGGGCAGGGCAAGGCCGCGATGTGGTACGACGCCACCTCGGCCGCCGGCACGCTGGAGGACGCGTCGGCCAGCACCGTGGCCGGCAAGGTCGGCTACGTGTACGCGCCGGTCAACAAGACCTCCTCGTCCGGCTGGCTCTGGGCCTGGGCGCTGGCGATGCCGAAAACCACCAAGAACGCCGACGCCGCCTGGCGGTTCATCTCCTGGGCCACCGGCAAGGAGTACGAGCGACTCGTCGGCTCCTCGCTCGGCTGGTCCCGGGTGCCGGCGGGGAAACGGCAGTCGACCTACGCGATCCCCGAGTACCGGCAGTCCGCATCGGCGTTCGCGGACCTGACGCTGAAGTCGATCCAGGAGGCCGACCCGAAGAACCCCGGCGTGCAGCCCCGTCCGGCACTGGGGGTGCAGTTCGTCGGCATACCGGAGTTCGCCGACCTCGGCACCAAGGTGTCGCAGGAGGTCTCGGCGGCGATCGCCGGCAGCACCACCGTGGAGAAGGCGCTCACCGACGGCCAGCGGTTGGCCGAGGAAGTCGCCAAGGAGTACCGGTAGCCACCACCGGGGGCGGTGGGCCCGTACGCCGCCGCCCCCGGCCGAGCAACGAGGTGAACCGATGACCCAGACCCTCAGCACCGGCGCCGGCCCGACCCGCCGGGCCCGGGCGGCGGCGCCGGCGCGTGCTCGACCCGCCGAGCGCTGGAGCCGGCGCGCGCCGCTGCTGCCCGCCCTGATCTTCGCGATCATCGTGACCCAGGTCCCGTTCCTGGTCACCCTCTATCTGTCCACCCTCGACTGGAACGCGCTGCGCCCCGGCGAGCGCGGCTTCGTCGGCCTGGCCAACTACGGCGAGGTGCTCACCGACGCCCGACTGCGCGCGGCCCTGCTCAACACGGTGGTGCTCACCGCCGGCTCGGTGCTCGCCTCGGTGCTGCTCGGGCTCGGCCTCGCGATCCTGCTGGACCGGAGGTTCCCCGGTCGGGGGATCGTGCGGACCCTGCTCATCACCCCCTTCCTGGTGATGCCGATGGCGGCGGCGCTGCTGTGGAAGCACGCCATCTACAACCCGGCGTACGGTTTGATCAACGGCATCGTCGGTGGCAGCACCGACTGGGTCTCGCAGTATCCGATGCTCTCCGTCGTCGCCACCCTGGTCTGGCAGTGGACGCCGTTCATGATGCTGATCATCCTGGCCGGCCTGCAGGGCCAGTCGACGGAGACCCTGGAGGCGGCCCGGGTCGACGGCGCCGGCCCGTGGCAGATCTTCGTCCGGATCACGCTGCCCTACCTGCGCCCGTACCTGGAACTCGGCGCCCTGCTCGGGTCGATCTACCTGGTGCAGACCTTCGACGCGGTCTTCACCATCACCCAGGGCGGCCCGGGCACCGCCACCACCAACCTGCCGTACGAGATCTACCTGACCACCTTCCGCAAGTTCGAGTACGGCGAGGCGGCAGCCGCCGGTGTGGTGGTGGTGATCGGCACGATCGTCGTCGCGACCTTCGCGCTGCGGGTGATCTCCAGCCTGTTCCGGATGGAGGACACGCGATGACCGCCGTACGCCAGAACCCCGAGCGGCTCGCCGCGACGCCCGCTCGCCCGCCCGGCCGTCGCAACCGGCGGGTCGCTCCGGCCGGCGTGGCCTGGACCGCCGTCGCCTGGCTGGCCGGGCTGCTCTTCTTCCTGCCGGTGCTCTGGATGGTGCTGACCGGCTTCAAGCGGGAGGTGGACGCGGCGAGCAACCCGCCGTCCTGGTTCTTCACCCCGGTGCTCGACGGCTACCGGCAGGTCTTCGACCGCGACCTCACACCGTTCCTGCTCAACTCGCTGATGGCCAGCCTGCTCTCGACCCTGCTCGTGCTGCTGCTGGCCACCCCGGCGGCGTACGCGCTGTCGATCCGACCGGTGGCGAAGTGGCGCGACGTGCTGTTCTTCTTCATCAGCACCAAGATGCTGCCGGCGGTGGCCGCGCTCCTGCCGGTCTACCTGCTGGTCAAGGAACTCGGCATGCTCGACAACGTCTGGACGATGATCGTCCTGTACACCGCGATGAACCTGCCGCTCGCGGTCTGGATGATGCGCTCGTTCCTGCTGGAGGTCCCACCGGCGTTGATCGAGGCGGCCGCCGTGGACGGGGCGAGCCTGCTCGTCACCATCCGCCGGATCCTGCTGCCGATCGTGGCGCCGGGGCTCGCCGCCACCGCGCTGATCTGCTTCATCTTCAGCTGGAACGAGTTCTTCCTCGCGGTGAACCTGACCGCGACCCGGGCCGGCACCTCACCGATCTTCCTGGTCGGTTTCATCACCTCCGAAGGGCTGTTCCTGGCCCGGCTCTGCGCGGCGGCGACGCTGGTGTCGCTGCCGGTCGTGCTCGCCGGGTGGATCGCCCAGAAACAACTCGTCCGAGGACTCTCAATGGGGGCGGTCAAGTGAAAGCAGCGGTCATCGTCACGCCGGGTCAGATCGCGATCGAATCGGTGCCGGACCCGGCGCCCGGCCCCCGCGACGTCGTGGTGCAGGTCGCCGGCTGCGGCATCTGCGGCACCGACCTGCACATCCTGGACGGCGAGTTCGCCCCGGCGTACCCGATCGTGCCCGGCCACGAGTTCGCCGGCACAGTGGTAGCGACCGGCCGGGACGTCACCGAGGTGCGGGTCGGCGACGCCGTCGCGGTCGACCCGTCGCTGCACTGCGGGGAGTGCTACCAGTGCCGCCGCGGCCGGGGCAACCTCTGCGAGCGGTGGGCGGCCATCGGCGTCACCGAGCCGGGCGGCGCCGCCGAGTTCGCGGTGGCCCCGGTGAAGAACTGCTTCCCGTTGCCCGACGGGGTGCGGCCGGCCGACGCGGCACTGATCGAGCCGCTCTCCTGCGCGGTACGCGGCTTCGACGTGCTGCCCCGGCGGCTCGGCGACCACTACCTGATCTACGGCGCCGGCACGATGGGGCTGATGATGCTGGAGCTCGCCAAGCGCTGCGGAGCCGCCAGCGTGAGCGTGCTGGACCCGAACCCGACCCGGCTCGCCACCGCCGTCCGCCTGGGCTGCTCGGCGTCCGCCGCCAGTGCGGAGGAACTGACCCGGCCGCGCGGCTGGGACGTGGTCATCGACTGCACCGGCGTGCAGGCCGCGATCGACGACGGGCTGCGCCGGGTGGCTCCTGCCGGGACCTTCCTCCAGTTCGGGGTCTCCGAGTACCGGACGCGGGCGACCATCGAGCCGTACCGGGTCTACAACCAGGAGATCACCGTGACCGGCTCGATGGCGGTGCTGCACAGCTTCGAGCGGGCCGGCGAACTCTTCGCCGGCGGGCTGCTCGACCCCGAGGTGTTCATCAGCCACCGGTTCCCGCTGGAGAGCTACGCCGAGGCGATCGCCCAGTTCCGGGCCGGCGTCGGCCGGAAGATCGCGATCGTCGGTGCCGCCGAACCGGCGCGCGCGCCGTTTACGGCGCAGGTCGGTCGCGCCTGATCCGCCTGTGTCTGGGCGGGCGTGGGCGGAGCGCGGCGATTGACCCTTCCCGCGCCCGCCCTCGGGCGGCCGCCGGGCGCCAAATCCTCTAGGCTGCGTTGGTCGATACCAGCCGATCGAGGGGTGACTCGTTGATGGCGTGTCGGTTGGCTCTACGGTGCGTGCGCCTATGCGGCCGCCCTGGGGTCGCTGACCGGGCCCGACAAGCCGTGGAAGCCGTCATCGAGAACGGCCTGGCGTGAAGAACATTCAGGCGTACCGGTTCGCGCTTGATTTGACCCCCGCCAAGGAGCGGGCGGTTCTCGCACATGCCGGCGCGGCGCGCTTGGCGTATAACTGGTCCTTGGGCCGCGTGCGAGCGGTCATGGATCAGCGAGCCGCTGAGCGTACCTACGGTGTCGCAGACGATCAGCTGACGCCGTGGGTGTCGTGGTCGCTGCCCTCCTTGCGTAAGGCGTGGAACGTCGCGAAGGGTGAGGTCGCGCCGTGGTGGGCCGAGTGTTCGAAGGAGGCGTTCAACACCGGACTGGACGCCCTCGCCCGCGGCTTGAAGAGCTGGGCCGACTCCCGGTCGGGTACGCGAGCCGGGCGGCGAGTCGGCTTTCCGAGGTTCAAGTCGCGGCGTCGGACGACGCCGAGCGTGCGCTTCACCACCGGAGCCATCCGAGTTGAGCAGGACCGCAAGCATGTCGTGTTGCCACGACTGGGCCGCCTGAAGTTGCACGAGTCCGCCCGAAAACTGGCCCGCCGTCTGGAAGCCGGCACCGCACGGATCATGTCCGCGACCGTTCGTCGCGACGGCGGGCGCTGGTTTGTGGCGTTCTGCGTGGAGGTAGAGCGCGCTGAACGGGTACCGGCCCGGCCAGCGGCGACCGTTGGTGTCGACGTCGGGATCAAGCACCTCGCGGTGTTGTCCACCGGCGAGCTCGTGCCCAACCCGCGCTACCTGGGCGCCGCATCGAGGCATCTGCGCATGCTGGCTCGGCGTGTGTCCCGACGGATCGGCCCGGACCGCCGGACCGGTCAACGGCCGTCGAACCGCTGGAACCGCGCCCAGGCCCGGCTAGGTCGCGCGCATGCCCGGGTTGCTCACCTTCGCCGCGACGGGCTTCACAAGCTCACCACCCATCTCGCCCGCGAGTTCGGCACAGTGGTGGTGGAAGACCTCAACGTTACCGGGATGCTCGCGAACCGGCGGCTGGCCCGCTCCATCGTCGACGCCGGGTTCGCCGAACTGCGCCGGCAGTTGACGTACAAGACAGGGTGGAATGGTGGGCGGCTTGTGGTGGCCGACCGCTGGCATCCATCCTCGAAGACCTGCTCGGGCTGCGGTGCGGTGAAAGCCAAGCTGGCCCTTTCCGAGCGCGAGTACGCGTGCGAGGCGTGCGGCCTGGTCCTGGACCGTGACCTCAACGCCGCGCACAACCTGGCCGCGTTGGCGGCCAGAATCGACACCGCCCGGAGTGGCCCGGTGGCAGGACGTGGAGCCGACCTTAAGACCCGCAGTAGCGGGCCGGTGGCTGTGAAGCGTCAACCCGGCACCGCCCAGGCGGCTTGGACCGGGACCGTCCCACCGCAAGGCGGGACTACCTACCCGACGCTCGTCAGAGCGCTTTGAAGGTAACGGAGACGATCGTGTCGCACCATGGAACCGACACCGCCGACGCGGACATTCCGCCGTCCGGAGTGGACAGCACCGTGCCGCACTCGGCGCGGGTCTACGACTGGTGGCTCGGCGGCAAGGACAACTTCGCCGTCGACCGGGCGATGGGAGCCGCGCTCATCGAGGCGATCCCCACGCTGCGCACCATGGCGAAGGAGAACCGGGGGTTCGTCCACCGGGTCGCCCGCTACCTGGTCCGTGAGGCGGGCATCCGCCAGTTCATCGACATCGGCACCGGCATCCCCACCCGGCCCAACCTGCACGAGGTCGCCCAGGCGGTCGCGCCGGAGACCCGGGTGGTCTACGTCGACAACGACCCGATCGTGCTGGCGCACGCCCGGGCGTTGATGATCAGCACCGAGCAGGGGCGCAGCGAGTACATCCACGCCGACCTGCGCCAGCCGGAGAAGATCCTGGCCGACGCCCGGCTCACCGAGACGCTCGACCTGGACCAGCCGGTGGCGCTCACCCTGATCGCGGTGCTGATGCTGCTGCGGGACAGCGACGACCCGGTTGGCCTGCTGCGTACCCTGATGCAGGCGCTGCCGTCGGGCAGCTACCTGGCGATCACCCACCCGACCCAGGACTTCAACCCGACCGAGATGGCCGCCGCGGTCGCCGCGGCCACGCAGGGGCACATGACGTTGGTGCCGCGGACCCGGGCCGAGGTGGAGCGGTTCTTCGACGGCTGGGACCTGGTCGAGCCGGGCATCGTGCCGGTGATGGCCTGGCAGCCGGAGGACGGCACACCGGCGGACCCGCACGCGGCCTACTACTGGGCCGGCCTCGCCCGGAAACCGTGAGGTGTGCCGGCGCCCCGAACGGGTACGCGCCGCCGGACGAGATCCTCCGGGAGGCGCGGATGGCGATCGAGGCGCCGGACTACTTCCGGCCGGAGAGCGGGATGGTCCTCACCCACCTGCTGATCGTGCGCGACGTGGACCGTTCGCGGGAGTTCTACCGGCGGGTGCTGGGCGCGACGGTGGTGCGCGAACGGCAACCGGCGATCCTGCGGTTCCACAACAGCTACATCGTGATCAACGACGAGGGCGGTCCGACCGACGACAAGCCCACCGTGCGGGCGCAGGCCCCGGCCGACCCGGACACGCTCAGCGGCGCGATGAACATCCGGGTCACCGACGTGCACGCGGTCTACGAGCAGTGGCGCTCCCGGGGCGGGGAGTTCCTCACCGAGCCGAAGGACCACGGTGTGGAGATCCGGTGCTACCTGCGGGACCCGGACGGTTATCTGATCGAACTCGGCCAGGGCACCGGGATCCTGGCCGACCCGGGCGGGACCGCCGGCGACTGAGCGCGCGCTCGTACCGGTCGGCACCTGCGACGACCCGCCAGCTCAGGCGCGATGCGGTCCGGCGATCTCCCCGGACCCGCGGGGGATGAGCCGGGTCGGCACCAGGTGGGTGGTCGGGCGCCACTGCTCGCCGTCGAGCCGCCGGAAGATCAGCGCCGCGGCGACCCGCCCCATCTCGGACGGGCTCTGGGCGATGACGGTGACGGCCGGGTGCAGCAGGTCGGCGAGGGGAAAGTCGTCGAAGCCGACCAGTGCGACGTCCCGGTGCCGGCCGAGCTGCTGCAACGCGCGGATGGCGCCGATGGTGACCAGGTTCTGCGAGGTGAAGAACGCGGTCGGGGGGACGGCGGCGGCGAGCAACCGGCGTACCGCCGCCGCGGACTCCCGCTCGGTGTGCAGGTCGTGCACGATGTGAGCCGGCCGGATGCCGTGGTCGCTGAGCGCCTCCTTGAAACCCTGGAACCGTTGCCGTGCGGTCTGGATGCTCTGCAGGTCGCCGAGGTAGGCGATGTCACGGTGCCCGTGGCGCACCAGGTGGTGCACGGCCGCCGCGGCACCGTCGTGGCCGTCGGCGAGCACCGCGTCGACGGGCAGGCCGATCGGTGGCCGGTCCACGAACACCACCGGTGTGCCGGCGCTGACCTCGCTCATCAGGTAGCTCTGGTTGTCGCTCGCCGGTACGACGACCAGCGCATCGGCCTGCCGCATGGTGAAGGCGCGGATCAGTTCGCGCTCCCGCTGCGGGTTCTCGTCGACGCTGCCGGCGAAGATGAGGACCTCCCGGTCCCGTGCGGCGTCCTCGAGGGCCCGGTGCAGGGCGGCGGAGAACGGGTTGGCGAGATCCTCCAGCACCGCGGCGATCGCCGCCGTCCGGCCGCTGGACCGGCGGAGGCTGCTCGCGGTGAAGTTCGGCCGGTAGTCCAGTTGGGCGATCGCCCGCCGCACGGCGGCCAGCTTCTGCGGGGAGACCCCCGGCTCGCCGTTCACCACCCGGGAGACGGTCTTGGGGCTGACCTTGGCGAGCAGCGCGACGTCGCGGAGGGTGGGTCGGGCCCGCGGGACCATCGGGGTGGGCACCGCAGGGTTCATGTGCCCTCCCTCCATCAGGGACGTCGATGCCGCGTCGTGCTGCGACGCCATGGCCGTCCGGGCATGGTGGCCCGGCTCTGACATCGATGTCAAGAGCGTCCACATGGTTACGTGCGTGTTTCGCAAGAGCTGTCGAGCAGGCATTGACATCGGCGGCAACCATCTGGAAACTGCCGTGACATCGTTGTCGTGCTTGCCCGGCGAGCCGGTCCGGGACTTTTCCTTGGGAGAGAACATGATTCGACGCATGGGACGGTCGGGCGTCCTGCTCGCCGCCGCGCTCGCGGGCGGCATGGCCCTCAGCGCATGCGGTAGCGGTTCGGACGGCGGCTCCGCCGACGGCGGCGTCGCGGTATCGCTGATCACCAAGAACTCCACCAACCCGTTCTTCGTGACCATGCAGGAGGGTGCGAAGAAGGCCGCCACCGCCGAGGGTGTGAAGCTCACCGTCGCGGCCGGCAAGGAGGACGGCGACGAGGCCGGCCAGGTCCAGGCCATCGAGGACGCCATCGCCCGCGGCGACGAGGGCATCCTGATCACCCCGAACGGCCCCGGCGTGAACCCCGCCATCAAGAAGGCCCGCGACGCCGGGCTCTACGTGATCGCGCTGGACACCCCACCCGACCCCGCCGACACCGTGGACATCACCTTCGCCACGGACAACTTCAAGGCCGGCGAACTGATCGGCAAGTGGACGGCCGGCCAGCTCGCCGGCAAGCCGGCGACCATCGCCCTGCTGGACCTGTTCAACGACAAGGTCGTCTCCGTCGACTACAACCGTGACCAGGGCTTCCTCACCGGCATGGGCATCGCCACCGGTGACAAGAAGAAGAACGGCGACGAGGCGAAGACCGGCAGCTACTCGGGCGGCAGCTACACCATCGCCTGCAACGAGCCCACCAACGGCGCCGAGGACGGCGGCCGGACGGCGATGGAGAACTGCCTGAGCCGCAACCCCGACATCAACGTCGTCTACACCATCAACGAGCCGGCCGCCGTCGGCGCGCACAAGGCCCTGCAGGCCGCGGCGAAGGCGCAGGGCGTCCTGATCGTCTCGGTCGACGGCGGCTGTGACGGCGTACGCCAGGTCGCCGGCGGGGTCATCGGCGCGACCTCCCAGCAGTACCCGGTGAAGATGGCCGAGCTGGGCGTCCAGGCGATCAAGAAGATCGCGAACGACGGGCAGAAGCCCGAGGTCTCGGCGGGGCTGGACTTCTTCGACACCGGCGTCGCCCTGGTCACCGACAAGGCGAGCACCGGCGTCGAGAGCATCACCAGCGCCGACGGCGCCCAGCGCTGCTGGGGCTGAGTCAGCCGCCGACGAGGCACCCGGGACGCGCCACCCCGGGTGCCTCGCCCCGGCAGTTCGTCCATCTCCGTCGACAACGGCAGGGAGCCGCCGTGACCACCACGACACCACCGACCACCGCCGCGCAGCAGTTCGCGCTGCGCCGGCACTCGCCACTGCAACGCGTACAGCACCTGCTGCACGCGCACCCGGCGATCAGCCCCTTCCTGGTGCTGGTCATCGCGTTCGTCGTCTTCTCCACGCTCAACCCGCGGTTCGCGTCACCCAACTCGCTCAGTCTCGTGCTCCAGCAGGTCGCCGTCATCGGTGCGCTCGCGGTCGGCCAGACGCTGATCATCCTCACCGCCGGGATCGACCTGTCGGTCGGCGCGATCGTCATCCTGGCCATGATGCTCTCGGCCAAGCTGGCCGAGGGGGAGGGCATCCCGGGCGCTGTCGCGATCGTGCTCGCCATCGCGGTCGGCGCCGCGGCCGGCGCGATCAACGGCGCGCTGGTGACTCGGCTGAAGCTGCCGCCGTTCATCGTCACGCTCGGCGCGCTCAGCGTCTTCACCGCCATCGGCCTGCTCTACTCCGGCGGCCAGAGCGTGCAGGCCACCGATCTGCCCCCGGTGCTCAGCTGGACCGGAGAGTCGATCCCGGTAGGGCCGTTCCGGATCACCACCGGCGTCGTCGCGGTCGTCCTGCTCTACCTCGTGGTCGGCTTCGCGCTGTCCCGCACGGCCTGGGGCCGGCACGTCTACGCGGTGGGCGACGACAAGGAGGCCGCCCGGCTCGCCGGCATCCGGGTCGACCGGGTGCTGCTCAGCGTCTACCTCGTCGCCGGAGCGATCTACGGCATCACCGCCTGGATCCTGATCGGACGCGCCGGCGCGGCCAGCCCCAACGCCATCACCGACGCCAACCTCGAGAGCATCACCGCGGTGGTGATCGGCGGAACCAGCCTCTTCGGCGGGCGCGGCGCGTTGCTCGGCACGCTGCTCGGCGCGCTGATCGTCGGCTTCTTCCGCAGCGGACTGTCGCTCGCCGGCGTCGACGACCAGTACCGCGTGCTCGCCGTCGGTCTCCTGGTGATCCTGGCCGTCGCCGTGGACCAGTGGATCAGGAAGGTGAGGGCATGACCGCGACCATTTCTCCGTCGGCCGGCCACCGCGAGGCGGCCGAGAGCGCGGAGCGCACGCCGGTGCTCTCCGCCCGCGGCCTGGTCAAGACGTTCGGGCGGGTCGTCGGGCTGGACGGGGTGGACCTCGACCTCTACCCCGGCGAGGTGCTCGCCGTGATCGGTGACAACGGCGCCGGCAAGTCGACGTTGATCAAGTGCCTGACCGGCGCGCTCACCCCGGACGCCGGCGAGATCTTCGTCGAGGGCCGGCCGACGGTGTTCAAGCGGCCGCAGGACGCCCGCGAGGCCGGCATCGAGACGGTCTACCAGACCCTGGCCGTCGCGCCGGCGCTGGACGTCGCGAGCAACCTCTTCCTCGGCCGGGAGCGGCGCCGGCCCGGGCTGCTCGGCTCGGTGTTCCGGATGCTCGACCAGAAGGGCATGCGGCGCCAGGCCACCGAGGCGCTCGCCGAACTCGGCATCGGCACCCTGCAGAACGTCACCCAGGCGGTGGAGACCCTCTCCGGCGGTCAGCGCCAGGCGGTCGCGGTGGCGCGTGCCGCCGCGTTCGGCAGCAAGGTGATCGTCCTCGACGAGCCGACCGCGGCGCTCGGCGTCAAGGAGTCCAACCAGGTGCTCAGGATGATCGAGGAGGTCCGGTCCCGCGGGTTGCCGGTCATCCTGATCAGCCACAACATGCCGCACGTGTTCGAGGTCGCCGACCGCATCCACATCCAACGGCTGGGCCGCTGCGCCGGTGTGGTGACACCGGCCTCGCACACCATGCCGGAGGCGGTGGCCATCATGACCGGCGCGGCGACGCTCGACGAAGCGCCGGCGGATGCCCGGCCCGGAGGCGCCGCGGGCGCGACGCCGACGACCGAGGCGGACGAGCAGACGTGATCACGGTCGTCGGTGAGGCCCTCGTGGACCTGATCGGCGTCGCTCCGGCGCCGGTCACCGCCCGACCGGGTGGGAGCCCGGCCAACGTCGCGGTGGCGTTGGCCCGGCTCGGCCATCCCACCACCCTGCTGACCCAGCTGGGTGCCGACGAGCACGGGCGGATGCTGCTCGCGCACCTGCGCGCCAACGACGTACGCCTGGACCCGCGCTCGGTGCGGGACCTGCCGCGGACCAGCGTGGCGCGCACGATGCTGGACCCGGCGGGGCAGGCCAGCTACGACTTCAGCGTCGAGTGGCGGTCCTTCGCGGCGTCGGACGACGACACCGCACCCGTTGGCTCCTGCCTGCACACCGGCTCGCTCGCCGCGGTCCTGGCGCCCGGCGCGGACGACGTTTCGGCGTTGCTGCGGCAGGCGCGCGGGTCGGCGACGATCAGCTTCGACCCGAACTGCCGGCCCTCGCTGATGGGTGACCGCGCGCAGGCGCGGCGGCGGATCGAGACGCTGGTCGGCCTGAGCGACGTGGTCAAGGTCAGCGTCGAGGACCTCGCCTGGCTCCATCCGGGGCTGGCGCACGAGCAGGCGGCCCGCGGTTGGCTGGCCCGGGGGGCCAGCCTGGTGGTGGTGACGCTGGGGGAGCGGGGGGCCTGGGCGTGCACCGGGCGGTACGAGACGAGTGTGCCCGCCCACCCGGTGACGGTGGTCGACACCATCGGCGCCGGCGACGCCTTCACGGCCGGGATGCTCTCCGCGCTCGCCGGGGCGGACCTGCTCGGCGCCGAGCGTCGGTCGGCGCTCGCCGCCGCCGACCGGGCCACCCTCGCCGCCGTGCTCGACCACGCCGCCACGGTCGCCGCCCGTACCTGTGCCCGCCGCGGCGCGGACCCGCCGAGCCGGGCCGAGTTGGCGGCATCGGGCAGCGGCGAGCCGAGTGCCGCCGTGCCCGGCCAGGGGCGCTGACCGCCCGGTGACGGCGTGCCGCCGGGCCGGTACCGGCACGGTGGCCGGACGAGGCTGGACGGGCCGGGCGATGTGCTGTCGCCCGGCCCGTCCGGCGTTGCCGTGCTGGTCGGGAGATCGCCCAGCCCCTGGTCCGGCGGTACCCGAATAGCCGCTGGACGGTCACCCGCGGCCCCCCGCCGTCGTTGCTGTAGGCGCCGGACGTCGGCGGGCGACAGAGCGGAGGGGCCATGCCAGCGGGGAGAGCGTCGCCACGACACGCGCGGGATCGGCCGCCTCGACCGCTGGGCGTGCCCGCCCTGCGGCCGGTGCCGGCCGGCTGGTGGTTCGACGGGCTGCTGCTCGCCGCGCTGGCCGCGCTGACCGCGGCGCTCGTCTGGTGGCCGCCGTTGCTGCGGCTCGACATCATCGTCCGCGACTGGTGTGACCAGCACCGGCCCCGTCCGGTGTGGTGGCTGATGTGGGTCTTCGACCACGTCGGTCAGGGCGGCCTGCTCACCACGGTGACCGTCGGGGTGTCGTTCTGGCTGGCCTGGCGACACCGGACGGTGCGCCCGATCATCCTGGCCGGGTTGGCGCCGATCATCAGCACCCTGTTGATCGTCGGGTTGAAGGCGTGGACGTCACGGGGCGCTCCGCACCACGGCTCGGTGGAGATGTTCAGCGACGGTTGGGAGGAGTACTACCCCTCCGGCCACGTGAGCAACGGCATCGTCTACTACGGGGTGTTGGTGGCGCTGCTCGCGCCCTATCTGGGCGCGGCCGTGCGCCGGGTGGTGCAGTGGTTGCCCGGCGTGCTGGTCTTCATCGGCACGACCTACCTCGGCTGGCACTGGCTGACCGACAGCATCGCCGGATACCTGCTCGGCCTGCTGATCATCCGGTTGCTGCTCCGGGTGCCGTGGCGCACGCTGCCGTTGCCGCGCTGGCTCGACCGGTCCGGCTGATCCGCCCGGTCGACCGGGCCCGGGCAATCGTGGGTCAGCTCATTGCCGCGGTGCCGTCACCCGTGCCGACGGGCGTCGTTTTCCGGGTCGTGGAAAATGTGCGCCCGGATGTCATTCCGGCGGCCCGTCGTGGCCGCTGCCGTCTGGTTCGGCGGCCGTCCCGCCGTCGTTATGGGCCGGCGGTCCGGGTTGGCTCAGGTGGGTCGACGAGGACCCAGGAGCAGCCCGTCTGAACTGCTCATGACGGGATGCGCGGGGCAAGCGCCGGCTCGCAACTTGCATTCCCCGGTGTCGATGCGATCTGCGCCCCACGCAATTCCCGACTCAATTTCCATTGACGTCGGCAAATCTTGACTTGCGTGTGAATTTGGCGCACCGTGAAGTCGCCGCAGCCATTAGGGCGCCATTACCGGCCCGGTGGCCGGACTGGCGAGCCCGGTCCGTCGGCGTAACGTACCAGGAGGCGGTCATGCGGTTGAACCCATGCGACGAGCCCTATCTCACCGACCCGGCCGGCGTCTGGCGACGCATTCTCGACGAACCCGGCGGAGTTCATCACGACCCCGATCTGGGGCTGTGGCTGATCAGCAGCCACGCCCACGTCCGGCGGGCCCTGGCCGACCCGGCGACCTTCGGCAACGCCCTCACCCTCGCGCCCATCTACGACGTCTGTCCGGAGGCGTTGCAGCTGATCATGCAGATCGACGCTCCGCCGACGACCGCCGCCGCCGACCCGCCGGTGCACCCGCGGACCCGTCGGGCCCTGCGGGTGACCTTCGCGAACACCCCGGACCGGGTCGAGCAGCGCTACGGCCCGATCGTCCGCCGCCGGGTCGACGAACTGGTCGCCCGGCTGGTCGCCCGTCAGGGCGAGCAGGTCGACCTCGTCCGGGAATTCAGCACCGAGCTCCCGCTGCTCGTCCTGCTGGACCTGCTCGGGGTGCCGGAGCAGGACATCGGGCGGGTGCGGGACTGGGCCGACGGGCAGATCGCGCTGATCTGGGGGCGCCCGGAACCGGCCGAGCAGGTGCGCCTCGCGGCGAGCCTGCTGGAGTTCTGGCGCTACTGCCAGCGGCTCGTCCAGGCTCGCCTGGACGACGGCCGGTACGGCGACGACTACGTCAGTCTCGCGCTGGAGTACCGCGACGGCGACGACGAGCGGCTGACCGTGACCGAGGTGGCGAGCATCGTCTTCAACCTGCTGGTCGCCGGGCACGAGACGACCGCCGGGCTGTTGGCCCACGCGTTGGACCAGGCGCTCTCGGAGCCGGACCGGTGGCGGGCGATGGTCGAGGAGCCGGCCCGGATCCCGGCCTTCCTGAGCGAGACGCTGCGCTTCGCGCCGGCCATCGACGGCTGGCTGCGGGTCACCCGCCGGCCCGTGACGCTCGGCGAGGTCACCATCCCGGCCGGCGCGCGCTGTCTGCTGCTGATCGGTGCCGCCAACCGGGATCCGGCGGTCTTCGCCCACCCCGACCGGTTCGACCCGGGCCGGCCGGACGCGGCGGATCACCTGTCCTTCGGGCACGGGCCGCATTTCTGCATTGGCGCGGCATTGGCGCGACTGGAGGCGGGGATCGCCCTGGCGCGGCTGACCGCAGCCATTCCGGGGCTGCGGTTAACACCCGACCACCGCCGTTCATACAAGCCGAATGTTGCATTTCGCGCCCACCGTGCCCTGCCGGCGGTCATCGATGTCGAGCCACCGGCCGGCCGCGCGGCGGCTCCGGACTCGACCGGCGCCGAGGTGCCCGCCGCCTGAGGAGCGCCTCGCTCGGCCGCGTTGGCCTGCTCATTCCTCGATCGGGGCGACGGCCGGTCGGCGGCGCCGGCGGCGGCCGGCGCGTGTCGACCGCCACCGGACTGGCCGTTCCTCGGCCGCGGGAATCCGTCCGCGGCAAAGTCCCGCATCTGAGTCACGTCTTCACACCCGTCCGTCCATGGGTTAAGAATTGTCACCTGCGAATGCATAATCATTGCCCGACCTCGATCTGACGCCGCGCCTGCCCGGCGGTGTCGCGAAGGTGAGCACATGGATCGCACGTCCCCGTCGAACGCCGCCCATTCCGGTGCCAGCCACCGGTTTCGGGTCGAGTTGCGAGCCTGGCGCACCCGGCAGGGGCTGACCCAGCGGGCGCTGGCGGAGCGGGTGCGGTTCAGCCGCGAGACGGTCGCCGCCGTCGAGTCCGGTCGCCGCTTCGGCAGTCACGAGTTCGCCGTACGGTGCGACGAGGTGCTGGAGACCGGTGGGTGCCTGGCGGGGCTGTGGCCCCAGGTGGCGGCCGAGCAGTTGGCGGCGGACGGTCGCCGGGGTCCCCGGTTCCTGGGAGCGCCGTCGGATCCGCCGGTGCCGCCGGCCCGACGGGACGCTCGCGACCCGGGCGCGGTCGTGGCGGCGATCGACGAGTTGCGCGAGTTGATCGGCCAGGTGCTCAGCGCGCCGCCGGAGTCGGGCGAGCGCCCGGCCGGGCGCGGCGCCGACCGGTCGTAACCGTCGCCGGCGTCGACCCGGGGCGCGGCCCGCCGGCGATGCTGACTCTGGGTACAGATGCTGGTACGGGCTGTTTGTACCAGCGGTGGGTCTGGTCTGACGGCACGGGTTCCGGCGCAATGAGACGTGCATAAAGCAACGTGCACATAGGCGATCGTCGATTAGCCCGTGGGAGTCAGTCTTGGCGACGAGCACAAGGTCCCACGCGGCCCGACCCTACCCGAGCCGACGACGCGGGTGGAAGATCGCGGCCCGGATGCGGCTCATCGTCGCCGCGCCGCTGGTCGCCGTGATCGGGTTCGCCGGCCTCGCCCTCACCGAGAGCGCCCGCCAGACCACCCGCGCCAGTGACCTCGGCGAGCTGGCCCGCCTCGGCGCCGAGGCCGGCGACCTGGCCCACCGGTTGCAGCGGGAACGCAGCGCCGCCGCCGACCTGCTCAGCCGCGGCGGACCGCCGCAGCAGGACGCCTTCGCCGACGCCACCGCGGCCACCGACGCGGTGACCGCCGGCTACCGCGCCCAGCGCGCCCGGGTGCCGGCCGGTCCCGCCGCGAGCCGGGCGATCCTGACCCGGATCGACGCGACGCTGGACTCGCTCCCGCCGCTGCGCGCCCAGGTCCGCACGGCGGCACACGCCTCGGTCTCGGCGATGACCTTCAGCTACCGGATCGCCATCGCCGACCTGCTCAACCTCCGGGAGAGCGTCACCCTCGGCGTGGTCAACGCCCGCATCGCCGACGGCATCCGCGCCTCGGCCGCGCTGTCGAAGACCGCCGAGGCGGTGGGCCAGCAGCAGGTGGCCGTGCTGCGGGCGGTCGCCGCCGGCGAGCTGACGCCCGCCCTCCAGCAGGACATCACCGCCGCCCGCACCAGCTTCACCGAGTCCAGCCTGTCGTTCCTCGCGCTCGCCCGCCCCGACTGGGGCGTCTGGTGGGAGCAGGCCGGCAGCGGGGAGGCGGCGCTGCTGCTGCAGCGGATGCAGGACGAGGTCTCCCGCACCCGGGCGGGCAGCCGACTCAGCCTCAACGTCGACGCCTGGATCACCGCCACCCAGCAGTGGTCCGGGCGCCTCTCCGACCTGCGTCAGCGGGTCGACGCGGCGGTGCTCGACGACGTCCGGTCCGCGCACGCCGACCAGCGGCGCCGGGCGGCGGCGGAGGCCGCCGCCGTGGTGGTGGCCCTGCTGCTGACCGCCGTGGTGACCTGGGCGGTGGCCCGTCAGATCACCCGCCGGCTGCGTCGACTGCGCGACGCCGCGAACGCGGTCGCCTTCCAGCGGCTGCCGGAGGTGGTGGCCCGGCTGCAACAGCCGGGCAGCAGCGCCGTGGACCCGGACGAGCTGGCCCGGCGGCAGTCCACCGAGGAGCTGGAGCCCTCCAGCGACGACGAGATCGGCGAGCTCGGTCAGGCGTTCAGCGCCGTACACCGGGCGGCCGTGCGCACCGCGGCCGAACAGGCGGTCATGCGGGCCAACACCGCGGACATCTTCATCCACCTCAGCCGACGCGAACAGCGGCTGGTCGACGCGGTGCTGGCCCAGGTCGACCGGGTCGAGCGGGACGAGACCGACCCCGAGCGGCTGGATCAGCTCTACACCCTCGACAACCTGGCCACCCGGATGGGCCGGATCAACGCCAGCCTGCTGGTGCTCGGCGGGGTCGGCGTCGGCCGGGTACGCCAGGAGGACGTCCCGCTGCAGAAGGCGCTCCAGGCGGCGCAGTCGCAGATCGAGCACTACGCGCGGATCCGGCTCGGCATGGTCGACGGTGACGTGGCCGTCGCCGCCGAAGCGGTCGACGAGGTGGTGCACCTGCTCGCCGAGCTGATGGACAACGCCACCGTCTACTCGCCGCCCGGCAGCGAGGCCTGGGTGACCGGCCGCAGCCTCGGTGACCGGGTGATCATCCAGATCAGCGACGAGGGCGTGGGGCTCTCTCCGCAACGGCTGCATCAGCTCAACGAGCTGCTCTCCCGCCCTCCCGCCATCGACGTGGCAGCCGTGCGGGCGATGGGCTTGGTGGTGGTGGGCCAGCTCGCGGTCCGGCTGGGGGTGAACGTCCAGCTGCGCCCCGGTCCCCGGCTCGGCACGATCGCCGAAGCGGCGCTGCCGGCGGCGATGATCCGGCCGCTGCCTCCGGAGGAGTACGTGCTCAGCGCGGCGCGGCCCTCCCGGCGGGCGGCGCGGGCCGCCGCCCCGCCACCGCCGTACGCGCCGCCAACCGTGCCGCAGCCGCGGGCCGGGCGGCCGGCGTCCGACCGGGCGTTGCCCGGGGCCCCGGTGTTCCGCCCGGCCGCCGCGCCGCCCGGGCGGGGCGACGCGCCGACCGAGGAACTGCTCATCTTCCAGCAGGTCAACCACTGGTTCGGCACCGAGCAGCCGGACGCCCAGCCGGCCAACGGGTGGGCCAGCCCGGCCGACGACGCGTGGCGTGCCGCCGCGCAGGTCGCCGCGCCGGAGGTCGTCGCCACCACCACCACCGGGCTGCCCAAGCGGCAGCCGCAGCGGCACCTCGTTCCCGGCGCGGTCACCGTGCCGGCCCCGCCGCCGCGCCCCGAGTACCGCGACCCGGCCCAGGTGGCCAGCGCGATGGCCGCGTACGCCCGCGGCGTGGCCGCCCGCCGCCCCACGCTGACCAACCTCGGCAACCAATGACGCCACAGGGAGTGCACGTGACCGACCACCAGGACCTCGGTTGGCTGCTGGACAGCTTCGCGGAACGCGCGAGCGAGGTCAGCCATGCGATCGCCATCTCCAGCGACGGCCTCATGGTGGCCGCCACCCGCGATCTGCCGGCCGACCGCGCCGACCAGCTCGCGGCGACCGGCAGCGGCCTGGTGAGCCTGCTCCGCGGCGCCGCCGCGTTCTTCGACGCCGGCACGGTGATCTCCAACGTCACCCAGCTCGAGGGCGGGTTCATGTTCTCGATGGCCTTCAACGACGGCGCCTCCCTGCTCGTGCTCGCCTCGCCGCAGTGCGACGTCGGTCAGGTCTCCTACGAGATGACCGAGCTGGCGAACCGCATCGGCGACGCGCTGACCCCGGCCGCAAGGGCCGCCCTCGCCCGCAGCCGCTGACACCCCGGCGACACCCCTCGACGCCGGTCTGCCATCCCCTCTGGAGAGAGAAGACATGTCTGTGACCACCCCTCGGCGCAGCCGCGCCCGCACCGCCGGGCTGCTCGCCCTCGTCCTGTTCGCCGCGACCGCCTGCAACCAGGACGGGTCGGGCGCGAGCGAAACCGGGTCGATCAAGATCGGCCTGCTCGCGTCGCTCTCCGGCACCTACCAGGCGGTCGGCACCGAGATCCGGGACGGCTTCGAGCTCTACCTGTCCACCCACGACGGCAAGCTCGGCGGGCGCACGGTCGACCTCGTCGTCGCCGACGAGGGCAACGGCGCGCCGACCGCGGTGCCCGCCGCGACCAAGCTGCTCAAACAGGACCGGGTGGTCGCGCTCACCGGCATCGTCGGTGGCGGCTCGGTCGCCGCGGTCTACCCGCTGCTCAACGAGACCAAGGTGCCGCTCGTCGGGTCGAACGGTCGCCCGGAGCTCAAGGAGGTCTCCCGGATCTGGCACACCTCCTACCTCTCCGACGAGCCGGGCGCGGCCATCGCCCAGCACGTACGGGACAACGTGAAGGGCTCGGTGTACGCGATCGGCCCGGACTACCAGGGCGGCTGGGACGAGCTGCGCGGCTTCACCGAGGCCTTCGCCAAGGCCGGCGGCACGCTGGCCAACCCGGACGGCAAGACCACCTTCACCCCGTTCCCGGCGACCACCAACTTCACCCCGTACTTCGCCCGGATCAAGGCCTCCGGCGCGAAGGCCGTCTTCACCTTCTACGCCGGCAGCGCGGCGGTCGACTTCGTCAAGCAGTACGCCCAGTCGGAGATCAAGGACCTCCCGCTCTACGCGGCCGGCTTCCTGACCGAGGGCGGGGTGCTCGACGCGCAGGGCGAGGCCGCCCGGGACATCTACTCGGTGCTCAACTACTCGCCCGACCTCGACAACGCCGAGAACCGGGCCTTCGTCGCCGCCTGGAAGGCCAAGCACGACGGCTCGCCGACGACCTACGCCATGGCCTCGTACGACGCCGCGGCGGTGCTCGACCGGGCGATTGGCGCCGCCGGGGACAACCCCACCCCGGAGAGCATCAACCAGGCCATCGGCCAGCTCGGCCAGATCTCGAGTCCGCGCGGCACCTGGCAGTTCTCCACCAGCACGCACTCCCCGGTGCAGAAGTGGTACCTGCGCCAGGTACGCCAGGACGGCCGGGCGCTCTCCAACACCGTCGTCGGTGATCTCGCGACCGTCGGCCAATGAGCGCGGTCGCGGCCGGCGCGTACCGGATCGACCCGTACCTCATCCCGGCGCTGGACGGGGTCGCCTACGGCCTGCTGGTCTTCGTCGCCGCGTCCGGGCTGGTCTTCTGCTTCGGCGTCGCCGGCATCCTCAACCTCGCGCACGGCACGCTCTACGCGATCGGCGGTTACACGGCCGCGGCCGTGCTGGACGGCGGCTGGCCGAGCCTGGCGCTGGCGTTGGGTGTCGGGGTGGCCGCCGCCAGCGCCGCCGGGGTGGCGCTCGCCGGGTTGCTCACCCGGGCCGCCGCGGGCAACCACCTGACCCAGGCGTTGCTCACCTTCGGGGTGGCGCTGGCCGGCGGCAGCCTGCTCGTCTCGGCGTTCGGGCCGGACGACCGACCGGTCAACGTCCCCGCCGCGCTCGACGGGTCGGTGGCGGTCGCGGGCCACCGCTACGCGGCGTACCGGCTGGTGTTCATCGTCGTCGCCGGGCTGCTCGCCGGCCTGCTCTACCTGACCGTGCGCCGCACCCGGGCCGGCATGCTGGTCCGCGCCGCCGTCGACGACCCGGAGATGGTGGCGTGTCTCGGGGTGAGCCCGACCCGGATCCGGATCGGCGTGCTCGCCGCGGCCGGGGCGCTGGCCGGCGCCGCCGGGGTGCTCGGCGCGCCGATCATCGGCCCCGGGCCGGACACCGCCGACACGGTGCTGCTGCTCTCCCTCGTGGTCGTGGTGCTCGGCGGGCTCGGGTCGCTGACCGGCACCCTGCTCGCCGCGCTCGTGGTCGGGGAGATCCAGACCCTGGGGGTCGCGCTCGCCCCGTCGGCCGCGCCCTTCCTGCTCTTCGCCGCCATGGCCGCGGTGCTCGCGGTACGCGCGCGCGGCCTGGCCGCCGCACGGAGGTCGACGTGAGGGACGAGCTGATCCGTCCGCTGCGCGGCGTCGTCGCGGCCGTCGTGCTGGCCGGGCTCGTCGTGGCGCCGTGGACGGTGGACGACTACACCGCGGCGATCCTCGCCCGCACGCTGGCGCTCGGCCTGGTCGGGGTGAGCGTGGCCCTGCTCACCGGGGTCGCCGGCATGCCCACCCTGGGGCAGACCGCACCGTACGCGGCCGGCGCGTACGCCTGCGCGGTGGTCGGCGGGAGCGTCTCCGACGTCGGGGTCGTGCAGCTCGCCGTCGCCGCGGCGGCCGGCGCGGCACTGGCCGCGCTGACCGTTCCGCTCGTGGTGTCGGCGCGCGGCGTGGTCGTCCTGATGATCACTCTGGCGATCGGCGAACTCGTCGTCACCGTGCTCGGCCGGTGGCGGTCGGTCACCGGGGGCACGGACGGGCTCGCCGGCATCGCGCCGGTCCGTCCGTTCTGGGGGCTGCCGGTCCTCGCCGGCGACCGGGCCCGCTACGTGTACACCCTGGTCGTCGTCGCGGTCGTGGTCGGCGCTGTGCTGCTGGTGCTGCGCACCCGGGTCGGCCTGGTGCTGCGGGCCGGCCGCGACGACGAGGCCCGGCTGCGGGCCAGCGGCCACCGGGTCGCCGGGCAGGTCGCCGGTGTGCACATCGCCGCCGGCGCGATCGCCGGTGCCGCCGGCTCGCTGCTCGTGGTCGCCCAGCAGTACATCTCGCCGGCCGACTTCAGCTTCGACACCTCCGCCCTGCTGCTGCTCGGGGTGGTGATCGGCGGCACCGCCTCGGTCGGCGGCGCGCTCGTCGGCGCGACGCTCGTCATCGCGTCGCGGGACTGGCTGTTCGGCATCCTTCCGGGCCAGGCGCCCCTGGTGCTGGGCGCGCTCTTCGTCGCCACCGTCTACCTGCTGCCCGGCGACGGGCGGCGACGGCCACGGCTGCGCGGCCGCCCGCAACCCGGTCGCCCCGGGCCCGACCCGGCGCTGCGGACGGGCCCCGATCCCGCCGCACGGACGGAGGTGCGGACATGACGCCGCTGCTCGCCGCCCGGGCGATCACCGTGCGGTACGGCTCGCTGGCCGCGCTCGACGGCGTCGACCTGCGGATCGACCACGGCCAGCGGCACGCGCTGATCGGCCCCAACGGCGCCGGCAAGACGACCCTGCTCAACGTGATCGCCGGAGCGACCCGGCCGGGCGGCGGTCAGGTCTGGCTCGCCGGCCGGGAGGTCACCCGGCGCGGACCGGCCGTGCGGGCACGCCGCGGCATCGGCCGGATCCACCAGCGCCCCGCCGTCTGGTCGACGCTGAGTGTGACCGAGAACGTGCAGGTCGCCGCGCTGCCGCAGGCACTGCGCCCCGGTCGGTGGCGGCCCGGCGCGGCCCGGCGTGCCGCCCGCCGTACCGCGGAAACGCTGCTCGACCGGGTGGGCCTGACCGACCTGGCCGGGCGGCCCGCCGGCGAGCTCGCGCACGGCCAGCGGCGGCAGCTGGAGATCGCCATGGCGCTGGCCGGCCGGCCCCGCCTGCTGCTGCTCGACGAGCCGGCCGCCGGGCTCTCCGCCACCGAGGTCGGCCGGCTGGTCGACTTCCTCCGTGAGCTGCCCCGCGCGGTCGCCGTCCTGCTGGTCGAGCACCGGCTCGATCTGGTCTACGCGCTCTGCGACACGGTCACCGTGCTGCGCGACGGTCGCACCCTCGCCGCCGGTTCGCCGGACGAGATCCGCGGCTCGGAGCTGGTGCGGCGGGCCTACGCCGAGGGGGTGGCCTGATGCTGCGGGTGGACGGGCTCTGCGCCGGCTACCACGGTGGGACCGTGCTGCACGAGGTGAGCCTGCGGGTGGCGCCCGGCAGCATCCTGGCGGTGGTCGGCCGCAACGGAGCGGGTAAGAGCACCCTGGTGCACACGATCGCCGGGCTGGTCCGCCCGTCCCGGGGTCTCATCGAGATCGGCGGCGTGCAGGTGGCCGGCCGCCAGCCGCACCGGATCGCCCGCTCCGGCGTCGGGCTGGTCCCGCAGGGCCGGCGGGTGTTCTCCCGGCTGACCGTCGCCGAACACCTCGTCCTGGCCGCCGCGCCGTGGCGGGCCGCGACCCCGGGCGGCGAGGGCTGGACGGTGGCCCGGATCCTGGAGCTGCTGCCCCGGCTGGCGGTGCGGCTGCGCCACCGCGGCGACCAGCTCTCCGGCGGTGAGCAGCAGATGCTGGCGATCGCCCGGGCGCTGCTCGGCCAACCGCGGGTGCTGCTGCTCGACGAGCCGTGCGAGGGGCTGGCGCCGGATCTCGCCGCCCGGGTCCGGGAACTCGTCGGCGGCCTGGCCGGCACCGGGCTGACCGTGCTTCTGGTCGAGCAGCAGCTCCAGCACGCCATCGAGGTCGCCGACCGGGTCGCGGTGCTGGAGTACGGCCGGCTCGTCTACGACCGCCCGGCCGCCGAGGCGCGCGCCGACCCGGGCACCCTGGCGGCGATGCTCAGCATCGCCGCCGTCGCCACGCCCCCGGAGCCCCGACCGGTGCCCGGGCTCTGGGCCAACACCCCGCAGGACCCACGACCACGTTCGGAAGGGTGAACACGATGCCGACCGAGACCATCGACAGCGACTACGCATTCGACAACGCCGCCGCGGAGGCGGTGCCCCAGTTGCGCGCGCTGGAGGCGTTCCTGGATCCGATCACCATGCGCCGGCTCGCGCCGCCGGTGCTCACCCCGTCCGCCCGCTGCTGGGAGGTCGGCGCCGGCGGAGGTTCGGTGGCCCGCGGCATGTCCTGGGCGGTCGGCGCCGACGGCCGGGTGCTGGCCACCGACATCGACACCTCGCGCTTGTTCGCCTCGGCCAACCTCGACGTCCGTCGGCACGACGTGCGCACCGAACCGCCGCCGGGGGACGGCTTCGATCTGATCCACGCCCGGCTGGTGCTGCTGCACCTGCCCGAACGTCGGCACATCCTGCGGGCGCTGGCCGGCGCGCTGGCGCCCTGTGGATGGCTGGTGGTCGAGGAGTTCGACTGCACGGCGCCGCTGCGGGTGCTGACCGCCCCGAACGACGACGCGGCGAAGCTCTTCGGCCAGGTCACCGACGCGATGCTGGGCATCCTGCAGGGACACGGCGCCGACCTGGCCTGGGCCCAGGACGTGCACGCCGAGATGACCCTGGCCGGGCTGACCGACGTCGACACCGTCACCCACGCGGAGAGCTGGGCCGGCGGATCGAGCGGGGCGTCGCTGTACGAGACGAACTCGCGGCAACTGGAGTCGGAGCTGCTGGCCGCGGGGTTCTCCGCGGGCCAGCTGGACGCGTTCCGCAAGTTGCTGCGGGATCCGGCGTTCGCGGTGATGTCCTACCAGTTCGTCTCGACCCGTGGCCAGCACCTGCCCGGCTAGCCGCGCCGCCCGGGTGTCCGGGCCGGCCGGGGCGGCGATTACCGCGTTCCGGCCGGCCCCGACGTGCCAGACTCGCAGGTGGTGACGGGTCTGCGGAAGGGACACCAGCGTGCAGTACCAGGAGTTCGTCGCTGCGGTACGACAGCGCGGTGAGTACGGCAGCGCGGCCGAGGCCGAGCAGGTCATCCGTACCGTGCTCGGGGTGCTCGCCGCGCGGCTGACCCCCGACGAGGCGCACGACCTCGCCTCGCAGCTGCCGCAGGGCGTGGCCGAGATCCTCGAGGACCAGAGTCAGCCGACCCTGCGACTGACGGTGCAGGAGTTCCTCCAGCGCATCGCCGCAGGTGTCGGAGCGACCACCCGCACGGCGGAGTGGGACGCCGGCGCGGTGCTCTCCACGGTGGCGGACGCGATCACCTACGGCGAGCTCAACGACGTGATCACCCAGCTGCCGTCCGGCTACGCCTCGCTCTTCGGCACCAGGTCCTGAGCTGACTCGCGCGGTGCGCGCCGCGCCGCCGACTCCGGCCGGCGACGCGGGCGCACCGGCTAGATCTGCTCGGCGGCCACCGGATCGGTCCGTCGTCCGCCGTTGCCGAACATGTCGACCTGCCGTCCGGCGGTTCCGCCCTCGTCGCTGTGCCGGCCGCCCGACCCGAACATGTCGACCCGCCGCTCAGCGGTGCCGATCTCCTCGCCGCGTCGGGCGCCGGTCTCCGCCTCGGCCGCCGACTGACCGCTGGCGTCCGCCTCGTCGGGCCACGGCTCGCCGCTGTCCGCTCGCCGCGCCTCGGCCGTCGCGTCGGCGTGCCGCTCCTCGGCCCTTGCGTCGTCGGCGTGCCGCGCCTCGGCCCGCGCGTCGTCGGCCCGCCGCTCGCCGACCTCCGTGACGTCGGCCGGCCGTTCGTCGGCCGCCGCGACGTCCGCCTGCGCCTCGCCGCCTTCCGCGACGTCGAGCGACCGTTCGTCGGTCGCCACGGCATCGGCCCGCGACTCGCCGGCCTCCGCGTCGCCGGTCGGTCGCTCCGCAGCCGGTCGGGCGGCCACCATCGGGTACTCGGCGGTTGCCCCGCCGCCTGCGGCGGCGGCCATCACCGCGGCCGCCGCGAGGTCGGCGACCCGCTTGGCCTCCCGCTGGACCCGGGCGCGGACGTCCTTGGCGTGCCGCTCGGCCGAGTCGCCCGCCCGACGCGCCGCGTTGAGGCGCTCGACCTCGGCGCCGAGTTCCCGGCGGACCTCGTCGAGGCGCTGCTGCACCTGGTCCAGCTCGCGATCCGCCTCGCCCTGCTCGTGACGCGACTCGGCGAGCTGCTGCCGGGCGGTCGCCAGCTCGGCCTGCAGCTGGGTCACCGCCTGCTGCCGGGCCGCGATCTCCTGCTGCAGGACGGTGAGCTGTTCCTGTTGGGCCGTGTTCTGCTCGTCCGCGCGCTGGCGCACCTCGGTGGCGTACTGCTGCGCCTCGGCGATGAGCGAGCCGATCGTCTGCTCCGCCGCGTTGCGCTGGCCGGCGATCTCCCGTTCGGCGGCCGCCCGCTGCTCGGCAAGGTCCTGCTCGGCGGCGGTCCGCCGTTCGGTGATGTCCCGCTCGATGTTGGCCTGCCACTGGGCCAGCTCCTGCTGGCTCTTGCTCCGGGCCGCCTGCAGCTCCTGCTGGATCTGGGTGCGCGCGGCCCGGGTCAGCGCCTCGGAGGCCGCCCGCGCCTGCTCGATCTGCTGGGCGCTCTGTTCGCTGATCCGCTTCGCCTCCTGGCGGGCGCGGTCGTGGGCGGCCTCGCCGTCAGCCCGCAGCTTCTCCGCCGCCTCGCGGATCTCGGCGAGTTCGGCCTCGGCCGCGGCGCGGCGCTCCTCCTGCTCCTGCTGCTGCTCGGCGCGCCGCGAGGACAGCTCGTCCTCCAGATCGCGCAGCGCCCGGGCGGTCCGCTCCCGGGTTTCGAGCACCGTCTGCTCCGCCTCCGCGTGCAGATCGCCGGCGAGCTGCGCGGCGGTCTCGGTGATCACCGCCGCCTGCTTCTCGGCCAACGCGAGGATCTCGTCGACCATCGGGCCGAGATCGCGGAACGTCGCCCGGTCCGGCCGGCTGGGGCGCTGACGCAGCTCGGTCAGCTCGCCGTGCAGCTGCTGGAGCTGCCCGGTCAGTTCCCGGGCGTGGCCGGTCATCCGGTCCCGCTCGGTGGTCAACGCCGTGAGCTGGCCGCCGAGCTGCTCGATGTACCGGTCGACCTGCCGTTTGTCGTAGCCCCGCAGGGTCAGTTCGAAGCTGGGTCGCGAGCTGCCGTCCTCGCGTACCGTGAACGGCTCTTCGCCGTTGGACATGCGCCATCCTCCGTACGATCCCGAGCGCCCTGCCCCCCGCGGGCCGTGGTGTCGCGCAACGCTACCGCCGCCCCGATCGAGCCCGTCGTCCCGGCCCGGTGCCGGCCCGCCACGCCGTGCCCGGAGTCGGCGTGCCGACCGCCCCGGTGGGGGCATGATGGGTGCCGGCGCCGTTCACCAGTCGGCTCTCGCATGGGGAGCGTGCCGGCGCCGACCGGCCGACAGGAGAATCATGTCCTCGATCGCGGACCAGACGATAGCCGCCCTGCGATCCGGGCACGAGGCGCTCGCCGCCCTCGTCCGGAAGCTCGGCCCGGACGACCTGCTCCGGCCCTCCGGCGCCAGCGATTGGCAGGTGTCGCAGGTGCTCAGCCACCTCGGCAGCGGAGCGGAGATCAACCTGGCGGCGCTACGGGCCGCGCAGGCCGGTGACCCGGCGCCGGGGGGTGACTTCAACCCCGGCGTGTGGGCGCGGTGGGACGCGATGCCGCCCGAGGAGCACGCCGCCGGTTTCCTCGAGGCCAACGAGCGGCTTGTCGCGGCGTACGAGGCGCTGGACCAGAGCGCCCGGGCCGACCTGCGCATCGACCTCGGCTTCCTGCCCGAGCCGGTGGACGTCGCCACCGCGGGCCGGATGCGGCTCAGCGAGTTCGCCCTGCACCGCTGGGACGTGGAGGTCGGCTTCGACCCGGCTGCCACGGTCGCGGCCGACGCCGTGCCGTTGCTGCTCGAGCAGGTGGGCGCGATGCTCGCCTGGACCGGCCGGCCGGACGTGCTCGCCGGCCGGCAGGCCGTGCTGGCGGTGCGACTGCAGGACCCGGAGCGGTCGTACGGTCTGCGGCTGGGCGAGCGACTGGAGCTGACCGAGGTGCCGCAGCAGCCGGACGGCGAGCTGACGGCGCCGGCCGAGGCGTGGTTGCGCCTCACGGTCGGGCGGCTCGGGCCGCAGTACACGCCGGACAGTGTGCGGGTGACCGGCGCGGTCAGCCTGGACGAGCTGCGCGGGGTCTTCCCCGGCTTCTGAGCCACGTGGTCGGCCCCGCGCGCGTTCAGGCGGGCGCGGGGCCGGTGGAGTCGCGCACCACGAGGGTGTGGCCGGTGGAGCGGCGGCGCGGCCGGGTGGACCGGGGCTTCAGCGCGAGCGCGAGCGCCATCCGCCCCATGTCGGTCATCGGCAGCCGGATGGTGGTGAGGCTGGGCGCCAGGTCGGCGGCGACCGACACGTCGTCGAAGCCGACCACCGACATCCGCTCCGGCACGGAGATGCGGTGCGCGCGCAGGACCGCCAGCACACCCATCGCCATCGCGTCGTTGAGGGCGATGATGGCGGTCGTCTCCGGGTGGTCGCAGAGGATCTGCTCGGCGGCGACCCGGCCCCCCTCGCGAGTGAAGTCGGTGTGCACGACCGGGAGGTCGGCGAGGTCCAGACCGTGGCACTGCAACGCCGACGCGACCCCGGCCAGGCGGTCGGTGACCGTGGTGAGCCCGGCCGTGCCGGCCGCGACGGCGATCCGGCGGTGCCCCAGCGCGAGCAGGTGCTCCCCGAGCGCCCGCCCACCGGCCTCGTTCTCGGGCAGCACGGCGTCGGCGCCGAGGGAGTGCCGCCCGATGACGGCGACCCGCCCGCCGAGGTTCTGGTAGGCCGACAGCTCCGCCTTGGTCTCGGCCTCGACCCGGGGATCGGTGTAGCCGGAGCCGGCGACGAGGATGATGCCGACCCGCTGCGCGATGAGGTGCCGGATCTGGCGCAGCTCGAAGCCGGGGTCACGCCCGGAGTGGCAGATCTGCACGAGCAGCCCCTGGTCGGCGGCGACCTGGATGACCCCGCCGGCGATCTCGGAGAAGTAGGGGTCGTCCACCTGGTGCACCACCAGCCCCACTGTGGAGCTCGCCCCGCCGGCCAGGGTGCGGGCGTAGGGGTTGGCCACGTAGCCCAGCTCCTGGGAGACCCGGCGGACCCGGTCGGCCACCTCCTCGCTGACGCCGTCGCGGCCGGCCAGGGCGCGCGAGGCGGTCGCCAGCGACACTCCGGCCCGTTCGGCGACGTCGACGAGGCGCAACCTCGAGCCAGGCTTGGGCATCGGTAACTCTCCTGAAACATGGATGCTGGCGAGTATTGCCAGTGACGTAGCACACAGCCTAGAGTACGAAAGCGCTTTCGTAAGCGCTTCCAGCCCGGTGCAAAGGAGCGTCCGAGGATGTCCACCCGGTTGACAAAGATGAGATGGGCAACGGCATTCGGCGCGACGATGGCCCTCGCGCTCTCCGGTTGCAGTGGGGGAGACGACGGGGGCTCGTCCTCCGGCGACGACCCGATCGTGGTCGGCATCTCGCTGCCGTTGACCGGCGACTTCTCCGAGCCCGGTAAGGGTGTGCAGCGCGGCTACCAGGCCTGGGAGAAGATCGTCAACGACAACGGCGGCCTGTTGGGCCGCAAGGTCCAGCTGAAGATCCTCGATGACCAGTCCAACGCCGATCGCGTCGTCTCCGACTACGAGCAGCTGATCGGCCAGGACCAGGTCGACGTCGTCGTCGGTCCCTTCTCGACCCGCCTCGTCGTGCCGGCCGCCCGGGTCGCCGAGGAGTACGGCATGTTGTTCGTCGAGCCGGCGGGCGCGGCGAAGGAGGTCTTCGAGCAGGGCTTCAAGAACCTGTTCTACGCCGCCCCCGCGGTGGCGAACGACCACTACAACCACCTCGCGGAGTACATCCTGGCGCTGCCGGCCGGCCAGCGGCCCACCACGGCCGCCTACGCCGCGATGGACGACCCGTTCGCCCAGGGCACCGCGTACGGCCTGAAGGAGAAGCTGGAGCAGGCCGGCGTGCGCACCGTGGTCAACGAGGTCTACCCGCCGAACACCACCGACTTCAGCGGTATCGCCGCGAAGATCGCCTCGTCCCGGGCGGACATCGTGGTCGGCGGCTCCCAGTACCAGGACGGCGTCAACCTGATCGTCGCCCTCCAACAGCTGGCCTACCAGCCGAAGCTGGCCGCCTTCTCCACGGCGCCGACCAGCCCCGAGTTCGCCGCCGCCATCGGCAACAAGACCGAGGGCATCCTCTCGCCCACCGGCTACACCCAGAAGGCGCCCTACCCGAGCAACGTCGAGTTCGTGCAGAAGTACACCGCCCAGTTCGGCTCCCCGCCGGAGGAGGACGAGGCGAACGCCTACACCACCGGCCAGGTCGTCGCGGCGGCGATCACCGCGGTGGGCTGCGCGGAGCAGGGCGAGTGCCAGCAGAAGCTGATCGACTGGGTCCGGGGCAACAAGGTGGAGACCGTGGTCGGCCCGCTCACCTGGGACGCCACCGGCAAGCCGCAGGGCGCGCACATGATCCAGCAGTGGGTCAAGGGGGAGATCCAGATCGTGCTCCCCGCCGACGCCAAGGAGGCGGACATCGTCTACCCCAAGCCGGCCTGGTAGGCACCGATGTCCTCTGGCGCGCTGATCTTCCAGAGCGTCGTCCTGGGCGTGCTCCTGGGCGGGCTCTACGCCCTGCTGGCCTCGGGTCTGACGCTCTACTTCGGCATCATGCGGGTGGTGATGATCGCCCACTCGGCGTTCCTCATCCTTGCCGCGTACCTCGCCTGGTGGTCGCACACCCGGCTCGGCGTCGACCCGCTGCTGTCGCTGGTCGTCACCGTTCCGCTCTTCTTCGGCTTCGGGGTGCTGCTGCAACGGCTGCTGCTGTCCCGGCTGCGCCCGGCGACGCTGACCATGATGTCGGTGCTGCTCACCTTCGCCATCGCGGTGACGATCGAGGGCCTGCTCGGCTACGCCTTCACCGGCACCCAGCGGCGCATCCAGCTCGGCTACGGCTCGGCGAACATCGAGCTGTTCGGCGCGCGGATCGCGGTGGTCAAGCTGATCGCGTTCGGCCTCGCCGCCGTCGCGCTGCTGACGCTCTACCTGCTGCTGAAGCGGACCACCTTCGGCTGGGCCCTGCGGGCGACCATCCAGCACCGCGACGCGGCCCGGCTGGTCGGCATCGACACCGACCGGGTCGCCGGCTTCGGTTTCGGCATCGGCCTGGCCAGCGCGGCCGTCGGCGGCACCGCGCTGGCGCTGGACACCACCATCTACCCCTCGCTGCACTGGCACTGGATCGGGCCGCTGATGGCGATCATCGTCGTCGGTGGGTTGGGCAGCGTGCCGGGCGCGGCCGCCGCCGCCATGGTGCTCGGGTTGATGCAGAGCCTGTTGCAGATCCCGCTGAACACCACCTGGGCGCAGACCATCTTCTATCTCGCGCTCTTCGCCACGCTGGCGTTCCGCCCGCAGGGATTCTTCGGAGGTCGGCTTGCCCAGCGCTTCTGACCCCAGCACGGCGACACCGCCACCGGCCGCCGTACCGCCACCGGCCGGATCGCCGCCGGCGTCGCCGGCCGGTGGACCGCTCGGCGTACGCCGGTCGGTGCTCACCACCGGTCGGGTCGTCCGCGGCGTCCTGCTCGTGGCGCTCGTCGCGGTGGCCCTCTCCTTCCCGTCGCTCGCCCCGAACCCCTACATCCTCTCGGCGGGCATCGTCGTGGTGAACTACGCGGTCCTGTCGACCTCGTGGAACTTCGTCGGCGGGTTCACCGGTTACATCTCGCTCGGGCACGGCGCGCTGGCCGGGCTCGGCGCGTACGGCACCGGGTTGCTCGTCACGAAGGCCGGCCTGCCGAGCTTCCTGGCCCTCGCGCTCGCGGCCCTCGCGGTCGCGGCGTTGGCCGTGCCGATCGGGTACGCGGCGCTGCGGGTCCGCGGCGCCTCCTTCGTGATCGTCTCCATCGCCCTGGTGCTGGTCCTGCTACTGATCTTCCAGAGCTGGGCGTCGTTCACCGGCGGATCCCGCGGGCTGGTCGTGCCGCGGCCGTTCCCGGATCTGCTGCGCCCCGAGCACCACCGGGTCTTCTACTTCCTCTTCGTCGGGCTGCTGGCGCTCGCGCTGCTGGCGTGGTGGCTGATCGACCGCTCGCGCTTCGGCCTCGGGCTGAAGGCGATCCGGGAGGACGAGGACAAGGCTGAGGCGCTGGGAACCCCGACCTTCACCTACAAGCTGGTGGTCTTCGTGGTGTCCGCCGGGTTCACCGGCTGCGCCGGCGGCCTCTACGCGCTCTGGTTCGGCGACCTCGACCCGGTCTTCCAGTTCTCCATCCTGACCGGCTCCTACATGGTGCTCATGGCGCTGCTCGGCGGGGTGCGCAACCTCTTCGGGCCGCTGCTCGGCGCCCTGGTCGTCGGCGTCGCGCTGGAGTACTTCAAGGTCGAGTACGGCAACACCCCGCTGCACCTGGTGGCGACCGGCCTGCTGCTCGCCCTGGTGGTGCTCTTCATGCCAGACGGCGTGCTGCCCGCGGTCGCGGCCCTGCGGGACCGGTTCCGCCCGGCCCAGCACTCGATCCGCGAGGTGACCGCCGCCGAGCTGCGCGAGCAGCGGGAGCGCGCCGATCCCGAGGCCGGGTCACCCGAGCTGGCCGGGGCGGGCAACGGCGGCTCGGGCACCCGGTCGGCGAAGGAGCGGTCATGAGTGACGGGCAGACACTGCGCACGGAGGGCCTGACCAAGGCGTTCGGGGGCGTGGTCGCGCTCGACGGCGCCAGCGTGGCCTTCCACTCGGGCAAGGTGAACGCGCTCATCGGGCCCAACGGCTCGGGCAAGACCACGTTCTTCAACTGCGTCACCGGCATGATCCGGCCGGACGGCGGCCGGACGACCTACCGGGGGCGCGACATCACCCGCGCGTCGCCGCACGCCATCGCGCACGCCGGCGTCGGTCGTACCTTCCAGCTCTGTCGGGTCTTTCCGCGGATGTCCGCGCTGGACAACGTGCTCGCCGCGGTGCGCCCGGCGGGCCTGCTCGGTCAGTTGCGTGGCGCGCACGGTCGGGCCGAGGTCGACCGGGCCCGCGGCTGGCTGACCCGGCTGGGCATCGAGCACCTCGCCGACGTCGAGGCGCGGAACATGTCCTGGGGGCAGCAGAAGCTGCTGGAGCTGGCCGGTGTGCTGATGAGCGATCCGGAGACGGTGTTGTTGGACGAGCCGGCCGGCGGGGTCAACCCGGCGTTGCTCGACCGGATCGGTGGCCTGGTGCGCGAACTCAACGCCGAGGGCCGGACCTTCGTGATCGTCGAGCACAACATGGACCTGGTGATGAGCATCAGCGACCACATCGTGGTCTTCGACCGGGGACGGCCGATAGCCGAGGGGCCACCGTCAGTCATCCGCTCCGACGAACGCGTGCTGGGGGCCTACCTTGGCGTCTGAGATCGAACTCATCGACATCCAGGCCGGCTACGGGCGCGCCGCGCCGGTGCTGCGCGGTCTCTCCGTCGCGGTGCCGGCCGGCACCATCGTCTGTCTGGTCGGCCCGAACGGCGCCGGCAAGTCCACCGTGCTCAAGGTCGCCAGCGGGCTGCTTCCGCCGCGCGAGGGGCGGATCCTGGTCGGCGGCCGGGAGGTGACCGGCCAGGGCCCGCAGCGGATGCTCGCCGCCGGGGTCGCCCACGTCCTGCAGGGGCACAGCGTGTTCCGCGAGATGACGGTGGCCGAGAACGTGCTTCTCGGCGGCTACACGCTCAAGGACAAGGCGTTCATCGCCGAGCGCGTCGAGTTCGTCAAGGAACTCTTCCCGGTGGTGGCCGAGCGCTGGGGCAGCCTCGCCGGGCTGCTCTCCGGCGGGCAGCAGAAGCAGGTGGAGTTCGCCCGCTCGCTGATGGTGGATCCCAAGGTGGTCCTGCTGGACGAGCCGTCCATGGGCCTCGACCCCAAGGCGACCGCCACGGTCTTCGAGCAGGTGGTCCGGATGCGCGACGCCGGCACCGCCGTGCTGCTCGTCGAGCAGAACGCGCGGCGGGCGCTGGAGACCGCCGACCTCGGCTGCGTGCTCGATCTCGGCCGGGTGCACATCTCCGGCCCGGCGTCCGAGCTGTTGGCCGACCCGCAGCTCGGCGAGCTCTATCTCGGCGGACGACCCGCCGAGCCACCGGTCGCGCCCAAGCGCTGAACCCGAAACGGCACCACCGCAGCACCGACATAGGGAGGTCCGGCCGCTCCGGAAGACGCTTGCCCGGGCGGTGGACCGACGAAGTTCGTGGCACAGAGAGGTGTACGCGATGTCGAGAGCAGGACGCGCGGTCGCCGCCACCGCCGCACTCGTGGCGGCCGGTGTGCTGGCGGGAGCCGCGGCGCCACCCGCGCTGGCCGGCGCCCCCGGCCCGCGCGACGTCCACCCGTCCCTACGAGAGAACCTGGTCGCCTTCTACGACTTCGACCACCCGGTCCCCGGCGACCCGGCGCTCGAGCGCGACCAGGGCCGGTCCGGCACCGAGATCGAACTGGTCAACGGCGGCGCGCAGATGCGGGTCGCGGACCGCGCCTACCGGGGCGCCGGCCGGGCGCTGCAGACCCGGCAGGTCGAGCCGAGCGTCGCCGGCAACGACGACTGGAAGGCCGGCATCTACTCCGCCGGCGGCGTGCGGACCATGCGTCCGTTCAACGCCGTCGCCGGCACCACCGTGATGGGCTGGTTCAAGGTGGAGATGACCAGCCCGCGCCCCAACTCCAACACCGCCGACCCCGACGACCTGTTCAACGCGATCGGGCTCGCCGGCGTGCTGACCGGCGACTCCGACGGGCACGGCGTCCGGGCGCTGCTCGAACTCATCGACGTCAACGGTGAGCTCCGGCTCGTCGCGCTCGGCCGGCGTCTCGACGGCGGCAACTCGCAGACGTTCGCGGCGGACGGGGACTGGCGTACCCTGCTGCCGGCGGGCGAGTGGGTGCACCTCGCCGCCACCTTCGACTTCGCCACCGGCTCGATGGCGCTCTACCGCAACGGCCGGCCGCTCGCCGGCTTCTACACCCGTACCGACGACCCGTGGCTGGTGAGCGGCCCGGGCCCGCACGTCACCACCGCCTCCGATCCGCGTGGCATCAAGATCGGCGGCAGCTATCCGCAGGACACCCGCGAGCAGAACCCGTGCGACTGCCGGATGGACTCGCTGATGTTCCTCGACCAGGTGGTCTCGGCGCGTGACGTCGAGAAGCAGTACCGGCACATGACCCGGGGGCACTGACCGCCCCGCCGCCCGTCCCGCCATCCCCGTCCCGAGAATGGAGTGACCCTTGCGCATCTCCACTCGTCGCGCGCGCAGACCGGTGACCACCGCCGTGCTCGCGGCCGCCGCGCTCACCCTGTCGCTGCTGGCCGCGACGCCCGCCCAGGCGGCCGACCCGATCTACGATCCGATCCCCGAGGCGCAGATCCAGAGCCGCCTCGGGCTCGTCCTCGAGGAGTACACCTCCTTCCCGAAGTCCGAGCCGACGCCCGCGCCGACCGACCCGCGGCTGATGCGGCAGGCCCGGATCAACACCATCATGGAGATCCCCGACGGCTCCGGCCGCCGGGCCGTGCCCGATCTGAACGGCCAGCTCTACGTCGTGAAGAACGGGGTGCCGCACGTCTACCTCGACGTGGCGGCGACCTTCGCGCCGAAGTTCTTCTCCGGTCGCGGGCTCGGCCAGGGCTTCGGCTACGTGGCCTTCCACCCGGACTTCAAGCGCAGCGGCAAGTTCTACACCGTGCACACCGAGCAGGCGGCGCTGGCGACCGAGGTGCCGGACTGGTCGCAGAGCGGCACCATCTTCCACGGCATCATCACCGAGTGGACGGCGAGCGACCCCGCGGCCGACACCTTCGCCGGCACCCGGCGGGAGGTGCTGCGCATCGGCTTCGGCGGCCAGGTGCACGGCATCCAGGAGATCAACTTCAACCCGACGGCCAAGAAGCGCGACCTCGACTACGGGATGCTCTACATCGCCGCCGGCGACGGCGGGCTCGGCGTACGCAACACCGACCCGCAGAACCTCGCCCTGCCGCACGGCAAGCTGCTGCGGATCGACCCGCTCGGCACCAACGCCGCGAGCGGCCGCTACGGCGTCCCACCGTCGAACCCGTTCGTCGGCCGGCCCGGCGCGCTCGGCGAGATCTACGCCTTCGGCTTCCGGGATCCGCACCGGTTCAGCTGGGACCGGCAGACCGGCGCGCTCTACCTCGGCCACATCGGCGAGCACGCCATCGAGGCGATCTACGAGGTGCGGGCGGGCGACAACTTCGGCTGGAGCGAGCGCGAGGGCGCCTTCGTCTTCGACAAGACCTCGACGCGTCCGTGCGACAAGCTCTTCCCGCTGCCCGAGGACGACGAGCAGTACGGCTACACCTACCCGGTGGCGGCGTACGACCACGATCCGGCCCCGGGCTGGAACTGCACCTCGGACGTCGGGGTCGCGGTGGCCGGCGGGTTCGTCTACCGCGGCCGGGACGTGCCGGCGCTGCGCGGCAAGTACGTCTTCGGTGACCTGGTCGACGGCCGGGTGCTCTACACCGAGGCCAAGCAGATGCGCCGCGGGGAGGGGCTGGCGCCGATCCACCGGCTGGCTCTCTTCGACGCCGCCGGCAATTCGGTGCGGATGCAGGACCTCTCCGGCCCTGGCGCGCCCGCGCCCAGTGACCCCAACCGGGTCGACCTGCGGTTCGGCACCGACGCGCAGGGCGAGCTCTACCTGCTGGCCAAGGCGAACGGAAAGATCTGGAAGGTGACCGGTACCCGGGAGTTCGCGAGCGGCCAGGTGGGCAACACCAAGGTTCGGGACACCATGCGCCCCAGCAACTGGGCGCCGGTGACCCCGTCGAAGTGGCAGTTCACCGGCAAGCAGGTGATCCTGGCCGAGGCCGGCGTGGCCCGGCCCGGTCCGCGTCGCCCGTTCGAGTACGCGGTACTCACCGCCGGCCCGGAGTTCGCCGCGGTGGACGTCACCGCCGAGGTGCGCCTGGACACCCCGGTCGAGGTGACGAACCGAGACGTGATCATCGTGTTCGGCTACAAGTCCGACACGGAGTTCTACTACGCGCACGTCTCGACGGACAACACGATCCTGCCGCACAACGGCATCTTCAAGGTCAACAACGCCGACCGGGAGCGGATCGACTACCAGTGGAACGGTCGCTCCCGCGGCGCCGCGCCGGCCATCGTGGACGCGGACTGGCACACCGTGCGGGTCAAGCACCTGCCGGCGACGGGAGAGATCGCTGTCTACATCGACGGGGCGAAGGACCCACTGATGACCGCGAAGGACACCACGTTCGGCTCGGGTCGGGTGGGCTTCGGCTCGTTCGACAACATCGGGCGGATGCGTGACCTCACCGTACGCGGCACCCCGGCGGCCTGACCGGCCGCCGGTCCGGCCGGACGGGCAGGGGAGCGGCGGCAACGTGGCCGCCGCTCCCCGCTCGCTCGGCTCGCGGGTCGGCGCCGCCGGGTCAGGCCGGTATCCGGGGAGTGCTGGCCCGCAGCACCACCTCGCCGCCGATCCGGCGCAGCCGGGGCCACTCGACGTCGTCCTCCAGCGCCAGCCGGACGGCCAACGCCCCGATCTCCTCCAGCGGGATCCGCACGGTGGTCAGCCCCGGATTGACGTCGCGCAGGGTGGCGATGTCGTCGAAACCGGCGATCGCCATCGCGGCGGGAAGATCGAGCCCCCGATCACGCAGCGCGGCCATCGCGCCCACCGCCATCACGTCGTTGACGGCGAACACGCAGCTGACGTCGGGCGAGAGGTCGAGCAGTTGCTGCATGGCCTGGTAGCCGCCGTCCCGGGTGAACGGCCCGGGCACCACGTGCTCCGGGGCGAGCCGGGCGCCCCGGCGGGCCAGCGCCTCCCGGAAACCGGTCACCCGCTCGGTGGCGGTGACCAGGTCGCCCGGACCGGAGAGCACCGCGAACCGGCGGTGCCCGAGATCGTGCAGCGCCTGCCCGAGGTCGCGCGCGCCGGCGTGGTTGTCGATCGAGATGGTGTCCACCGGGAGGCGCGGCTGGCTGACCGCCACCGCCCGCCCCCCTTCGGCCTCGAACGCGGCGAGCTCGTCGGCGAGCCGATCGGTGGCGGCCCGGTCGTCGGTGCGACTGCCCACCACGATGACGACGCTGGCCCAGTGCCGGCGGAACGCGCCCACGTAGTCGGACTCCGCCCGGGGCCGGCGCTCGGTGCTGGCCATGGTGACCAGCAGCCCGTGCGCCTCGGCCTCCCGCATCACCCCCGCGGCCACCGCGGAGAAGTAGGGGTCGGCGATGTCGTGCAGCGACAGGCCGACGATGTTGGTCCGGCCGCGGGCCATCGCCTGGGCGTGGGCGTTGGGGGAGTAGCGCAGCTCGGCCGCGGCCTGCAGCACCCGCTCGCGCAGCTTCTCGCCGACCACCCGGTTCGCGCTGCCGTTGAGGGCGCGGGAGGCGGTGGCCAGCGACACGCCGGCGCGGCGCGCCACGTCGTGCAGCGTGACGGAACCGGTCACGAAACCGTTCCTTCCCGAACTCGACCGCGGGCGGAAATCGCTTACCGCCAGCGTAGGAAGCGGTCGATCACCTCGTCAAACCCGTCGTCCGGCCGGTGGCCCGGATCCGCGTGGCCGAGCGCCCGTTCCCGCCGTCGACCCACCGGTGCGGCGGGGGCTTGCACGGGTGCCGGGCTCTGCCATACCGTCTCGGTAAGCGCTTTCCAAGGAGGTTCGTCGATGGCCGGTCGCAAACTCGGAGTGGTGATGAACGGGGTGACCGGCCGGATGGGCTACCGGCAGCACCTGCTGCGGTCCGTCCTCGCCATCCGGGAGCAGGGCGGCGTGCCGCTCTCCGACGGCACCCGGGTGCAACTCGAACCGCTGCTGGTCGGCCGCAACGAGACCAAGCTGCGCGAGATCGCCGAGCGGCACGCGCTGCCCCGCTGGACGACCGACCTGGACTCCGCGCTGGCCGACGCCGACTACCCGGTCTACTTCGACTCCCAGCTGACCCAGGTCCGGGAGAAGTCGCTGATCAAGGCGATGGACGCCGGCCGGCACGTCTACACCGAGAAGCCCACCGCCGAGTCGCTCACCGGGGCGCTCGAGCTGGCCCGGCACGCCCGGCGGGCCGGGGTGAAGAACGGCGTGGTGCACGACAAGCTCTACCTGCCCGGGCTGATGAAGCTCAAGCGGCTCGTCGACGGCGGCTTCTTCGGCCGGATCCTGTCGGTGCGCGGCGAGTTCGGCTACTGGGTCTTCGAGGGCGACTGGCAGCCGGCGCAGCGGCCCAGCTGGAACTACCGGGCGCAGGACGGCGGCGGCATCGCGCTGGACATGTTCCCGCACTGGAGCTACGTGCTGGAAAACCTGTTCGGCGCAGTACGGGCGGTCACCGCCCGGGTCGTGACGCACATCCCTGAGCGCTGGGACGAGCAGGGCCAGCGCTACGACGCGACCGCCGACGACGCCGCGTACGCCATCTTCGAGCTCGACGGCGGCGTCGTCGCCCAGGTCAACTCGTCCTGGGCGGTCCGGGTCAACCGGGACGAGCTGGTGGAGTTCCAGGTCGACGGCACCGACGGCAGCGCGGTCGCCGGGCTGCACCGCTGCCGGGTCCAGCCACGGGCGGTGACCCCGAAGCCGGTGTGGAACCCGGACCTGGTGGAGACCCAGGTGTTCCGCGACCAGTGGCAGGAGGTGCCGGACAACGCCGTGCTCGACAACGGCTTCAAGGCCCAGTGGGAGCAGTTCGTCCGGCACGTGGTCGAGGACGCGCCGAACCCCTACGACCTGCTCTCCGGCGCCCGCGGAGTGCAGCTCGCCGACGCCGGGCTGCGCTCCTCCCGGGAGGGCCGCCGCATCGAGCTGCCGGAGCTGACCGCATGAGCGAGCGCAGCGGACCAGTCCCCGGGCACCGTGCGCCCGGGCCGCACGCCGGCACCGACCGACGCAGGGTGCCGGCGTGAGCGCGACCGTGCGGCTGCCGCGCGCCGACGGGTCGTGGGAGCAGCGCCGCCTCGCCGATCCGGCCCGCTGGCAGCGGCCGGCCGAGCCGCTCACCGCCCGGATCGCGTTCGCCGCCGCGCACGTGGTGGCTGACCCGCTGGGCGACAACGTGCCCGGCGCGCCGGCGGTGGTGGACTGGGAGTCCACTCTGGCGTTCCGCCGGCACCTCTGGTCCTACGGGCTCGGGGTGGCGGAGGCGATGGACACCGCCCAGCGCGGCATGGGGTTGGACTGGGCGGCCACCCGCCAGCTCATCGACCGCAGCGCCGCCGCCGCCCGCGAGGTGGGCGGCCGGATCGCCGCCGGCGCCGGCACCGACCACGCGCCGGCGGACCTCACCTCCCTGGACGACGTCACCGCCGCCTACGAGGAGCAGATCGAGATCGTCGAGGCCAGTGGCGCGCAGGTCATCCTGATGGCCAGTCGGCAACTGGCCCGGCTGGCCCGTGGCCCGGAGGACTACGCCAAGGTGTACGAGCGACTCCTCGGTCAGGTCTCCCGCCCGGTGATCCTGCACTGGCTGGGGCCGATGTTCGACCCGGCGCTGCACGGCTACTGGGGCTCGGCGGAGGTCCCGGCGGCCACCGCCGCGTTCCTCGACGTGATCGGGCGGCACGCGGGCAAGGTCGACGGGGTGAAGGTGTCGCTGCTCGACGCGGAGCACGAGCGGACGCTGCGGTCCGCCCTGCCGGCCGGGGTGCGCCTCTACACCGGCGACGACTTCAACTACCCGGAGCTGATCCGGGGCGACGGCACGCACCACAGCGACGCCCTGCTCGGCGTCTTCGCCGCGATCGCGCCAGCCGCGTCGGCGGCCCTGCAGGCCCTCGGCCGGGGCGACCTGGCGAGCTACGACGCGGCCTTCGCACCGACGCTGCCGCTGGCCCGGCACATGTTCGCCGCCCCGACCTGGTACTACAAGACCGGCGTCGCCTTCCTGGCCTGGCTCTGCGGCCACCAGCCCGGCTTCACCATGGTCGGCGGCCTGCAGAGCGCCCGGGGCGTCGTCCACCTGGCCGAGCTGGCCCGGCTCGCCGACGACGCCCGGCTGCTGCCCGACCCCGACCTGGCCGCCGCCCGGCTGCGGGCCTTCCTCGACGTCGCAGGGGTGCCGCGATGACCGCCACGGGTGGTCCGGCACCATCCACCGCGGACACCACCGTCGACGGCCCCGCGCCGGCATCTCCGGACACCACCGTCGACGTGCCCTCCGGTCGGGCGGCCGTCGAGCCGACCCCGGTGCCGGGCGACCCGCGGCTGGCCCGGCTCTCGCTCAACCAGAAGACCACCGACCGGTGGTCGGTCGCCGAGGCGGTCGCCGGCTGCGTACGGGCCGGCCTGCCCGCGATCGGGTTGTGGCGCGAACCCGTCCAGGCGATCGGCGTACCCGCCGCGGCCCGGCTGGTCGCCGACGCCGGCCTGCGGGTCTCCTCGCTGTGCCGGGGCGGGTTCCTCACCGCCGCTGATCCGGCGGCCCGACGCCGCGCGCTCGACGACAACCGGCGCGCCATCGACGAGGCCGCCGGGCTGGGCGCGGAGTGCCTGGTCATGGTGGTCGGTGGCCTGCCCGACTCGTCCCGCGACCTGGCCGGCGCCCGGGAGCGGGCCGCCGACGGGATCGCCGAGCTGGCCCCGTACGCGGCGCGGCACGGGGTGCGGCTCGGGCTGGAGCCCATGCATCCGATCTTCTGCGCCGACCGCGGGGTGCTCTCCACCCTCGGCCAGGCGCTCGACCTCGCCGAGCGGTTCCCCGCCGATCAGGTCGGCGTCGTGGTCGACACCTTCCACGTCTGGTGGGACCCGGACGTGCTGGGCCAGATCCGGCGGGCCCGGGCCCGGATCGTCAGCTTCCAGGTCTGCGACTGGATCACCCCGCTGCCGCCGGACGCCCTGCTCTCCCGGGGCATGATGGGCGACGGGCACATCGACTTCCCGCTGCTGCGCCGGGCCGTCGAGCAGGCCGGCTACCAGGGGGACGTCGAGGTGGAGATCTTCAACGCCGAGGTGTGGGCGGCCGACCCCGAGGCCGTCGTCGCCACCATGGCCCGCCGCTACGTCGGGCACGTGTTGGCGGACTGACCGGCCCGGGGTTCAGAGCACCTGGTCGAGGAAGCGGCGCAGCCGCGGGTGCTCGGCCGCCTCGAAGATCGCGGCCGGCGGCCCGGCCTCCAGCACCACCCCACGGTCCATGAAGGCCACCGTGTCGGCGACCTCGCGGGCGAAGCCCATCTCGTGGGTGACCACCACCATGGTCATGCCGCCGGTGGCGAGGTCCGCCATCACCCCGAGCACCCCCTTCACCAGCTCCGGGTCGAGCGCGCTGGTCGCCTCGTCGAAGAGCATCACCTGCGGCTGCAACGCCAGCGCTCGGGCGATCGCCACCCGCTGCTGCTGGCCGCCGGAGAGGTGCGCCGGTCGGGCGTCGGCCTTGCCGGCCAGCCCGACGAGGTCCAGCTGGGCCCGGGCCACCGCCACCGCCTCCTCCTCGCTCAGCCGCTTGATCCGCCGCAGCGCCAGGGTGACGTTGCGCAGCACGCTCATGTGCGGGAAGAGGTTGAACTGCTGGAAGACCATGCCGATCCGCTGCCGCAGCGCGTCCGGGTCGTCGGCCAGAACACTGCGTCCGTCCAGCAGCACGTCGCCGCGGTCCGGCTCGATCAGCCGGTTGATGGTCCGCAGCAGGGTGGACTTGCCCGACCCGGACGGGCCGATCACGCAGGCGGTCGTGCCGCGCGGCACGTCCAGGTCGACGCCGCGGAGCACCTGGTTCGCCCCGAAGGCGAGGTGCCCGTCGCGGACACCCAGGCTGACCGAGGTGCTGGTGCTCGTGGTGTCGGTGCTCATCGCTGACTCCCTCCCGCCGCGCCGGGCAGCGTCAGGTCCATGTCGGAGGCGTCGTCGGTCGGCGGGGCGCCCGGGCGGCCGTGTCGCAGCCGCCGGTCGATCGCGTTGACCACGTGCGTCAGCGGCACGGTCAACGCCAGGTAGAAGAGCCCCGCCAGCAGCAGCGCGGACTCGTTGCCGGTGGTGGCGGCGTAGTCCTGGCCGATCCGGAACAGCTCCCGCTCGCTGGCCACCAGGCCGAGGAAGTACACCAGGCTGGAGTCCTTGATCAACGCGATGAGCTGGTTGACCCAGGCCGGCAGGACCCGTCGTACGCCCTGGGGGATGATCACCATCCGCATCGACTCGCCCCAGGAGAAGCCGAGCGCCCGCGCGCCCTCCAACTGGGCCGCCTCCACCGACTGGATGCCCGATCGGAAGATCTCACCGATGTAGGCGGCCGCGATCAGGGAGAGCGCCAGGATGCCCAGCGGGTAGGGGTTCGGGCCCCAGACCTGCATGCCGAGCGGCGCCAGCCCGACGCCGATCAGCAGGATCGTCGCGGCGGCCGGCAGGCCCCGGAACACGTCGGTGTAGACCCGCGCCGGCCAGCGCAGCCAGCGGGTGCGGGAGATGCCGGCGATGGCCAGCAGCATGCCCAGCACCGAGCCGAGCAGGGCGGCGGAGACCGCCAGGATCAGCGTGTTGGGCAACCCGACGGTCAGCATCTCGGGCAGCGCCTCGCGCATCGATTCCCAGTCGAAGAAGGTCTCCCACAGGGTGCGCAACGGATCCATAGTCGCCTCTCCTACCGCCCCGCTCGTCGTCTCGTACCGTCAGGACGCGGCCGACGCCGACGGCGCCGCCGGAACCGCCACCGTGCCGCTGCCCGGCTTGAAGTCCGCCGGCACCGGGCGGCCCGGGTAGTACTGGGCCTGCAGCCGGCTCCAGGTGCCGTCGGCGATCACCTCGTCGAGGGCCTTGTTCAGCGCCTCGCGCAGCTTGTCGTTCCCCTTCGCCACGGCGTACGCGGTCGGCGCCGGGCTGAGCTGCTTCGCGGCCACGGAGATCTTGCCCCCGCTGTCCGCGGCGGACTTCTCACCGATCTCGGCCGGGGCGATCCAGGCGTCGGCGGTGCCGGCCTTGAGCTGGTTGATCGCGCCGTTGTAGTCCGGCACCCGCACCGGGTTGAGCTGCTTGCCGGTGGCGTAGTCGTCCTGCACGGTGCCCTGTACCACCACGACCCGCTTGCCGCTGAGCTGGTCGAAGCTGGTGATCGGGGAACCGGCCGGAACGTCGAGTCCGAAGTAGCCGAAGTCGTAGCCGTTACCGAAGTCGACGGTCTTCTTGCGCGCCTCGGTGATCGTGATCGAGGAGCTGCCGACGTCGAACTTGTGGTTGTTGACCTGGGCGAGCAGCGCGGAGAAGTCGGTACCGACGAACTCCACCTTCAGGTTGATCTTCGCGGCGACCGCGCTGAGCAGGTCGTTGTCGAAACCGGTGAACTTGCCGTCCTTCAGGTACACGTTCGGCGGCGCGTCGGTGAGCGTGCCGGCCCGCAACACGCCGGGCTGGAGCAGCTCGTACGGGTTGTCCGCCGCGCTGGACGAGGCGTCGTCGCCGCAGGCGGTGAGGGCGGCGGCGCCGAGGAGTGCGGCCACGCCGAGGGCGGCCACCCGGGTCAGGGCAGGAAGAGATCGCACAGGTGTCTCCGAATGGTGTCAGCGGCGGGGCACGGGCGTGCGCCGCCGACGGTGCGCCCGATGGGCGTACCGCGGGATCGATCAGGGGAGCGGGGGCGGGCGCCTCAGCGCGAGGGGCGACACGCGGCGCTGCAGACCCACATCATGTCGACGTGGCGGCGCCGGGTCAGGGCCACCGGCGCGGGCGACGGGACCGACGCGGCGACCGGAGGAGTGCTGGTGCGGATCATCATGGTTCTCCTGGGTCGGGTTGACCTGGGAACCAGGCCACGCTTGCACCGGAGGTTGCTCCGATGCCTGGTCTTCACCCGGGGCACCCCACCGCGGAGGAGGGTTGCCGGCCAGCGAGCCGGGGCTTGACGCTGGCGCTCATGACCTGCGCCGAGGCTAGCAGGGCGGTACGGGGCATCGTCCACCCGTTATGACCACGCTCACCCGGGCCGGCCGCGCCGGAGCGGGTCACGCGCCCGAAGCCGGGCGAATCGCCCACCGGGCGTGGGCGGCGGTGACACCATCACCGGATGGTGGACGCACCGCCGAGCCTGCGGCGGCGCGGAGGCAGAGGTCGGGTGCTGAGCGGGACCGCCGAGCGGTGAGCCGAAGTCGGCCGCCGTACCTGGTGCGCAGGCCCGCTGACCGTCAGCGCGAGGGGCACGCGGAAGCGCCGGCGCCGGTCGGCGCCGGCGCATCGGCCGCCGGGGGTCCGTCCCGGCCCCCCGGGTGCGGGAGCCGGGACGGGTCATCGGTCAGAACGTGGAGACGTTGAGCAGCTTCTCCTGGACGCCGTCCGGGTCGCCGGCCGGCCAGTTGTACGCGGTGGTGCCGGCCCCCTGCAACGCCGACTTCACCGCGCCCGGCGAGGCGCTGGGGTGGGTGGCCTTGTAGAGGGCCGCGCCACCGGCGACGTGCGGGCTGGCCATCGAGGTACCGGAGATGGTGTTGTAGCCGGCGCCCTTCCAGGTGGAGTAGATGCAGACACCGGGCGCCATCAGGTCGACGTCCGCGCCGAAGTTGGAGAAGTCGGCGATGGTGTCGTCCATGTCGCTGCGGCAAGTGGCCGCCGCGCCGCCGCCGGGCACGCCGTTGAAGTCGGCCAGGGCGCTGACCGTGATCACCTCGTCGTACGCCGCGGGCACGTGGTTGGCCGCGTTGTCGGTCTCGTTGCCGGCCGCCACCACGTAGGTCACACCGGCCGCAACGGAGCGGCAGATCGCCTCGTGCATCGCGTCCCGGTTGGTGCCGCAGGCGCTGTCCGTGCCCGAGCCGCCGAGGCTCATGTTGGCGACCTCGATCTCGCTGGCATGCGCGGTCACGTAGTCGATGCCGCAGATGATCGCGGAGAACGACCCGCTACCCGCGTTGTTCAGTACCCGGACCGGCCAGATCCTCGCGCCCGGGGCCACGCCGACCACACCGGCGCTGTTGTCGAGCGCGCCGATCGTGCCGGCGACGTGCGTGCCGTGGCCGTTGCCGTCGTCGGCGCTGTTGCCGGTGGAGCAGTTCTTGGCGCCGGTCGTGTAGACGTTCAGGTCCGGGTGGTCCAGGTCCACGCCACTGTCGATGACGGCGACGTCCACGTTGACCCGCTCGTCCACGCCATTGATCTTCGCGGTGGGGCTGAGCTCGGCGTCGGCCCGGTTGATGCCGGTGGGCGTGGTCTGGGCGTCAGTGCTGACCACCCCGTCGGGCTGGACGAAGAGCACCCGGGAGTCGCGGGCGATCCGGGCCGCGGCGGTGGGGCTCATCCGGGCCGAGTAGCCACGCAGGGCGTGCTCGTAGACGTACCCGACGCTCGCGCCGCGGGCCCGCGCGTGCTCGGCGGCGACCGACGGCGAGTCGGCGCCGGCGCGGAGGACGACGATGTAGTCGCTGGCCGCCTCGGCGGGGGCGGCGGTGGCGCCGCTCGCCGCAGCGGCGGCGACGACGATGCCGGTGAGCATCGCGACGCCCAGGGATCTGCGCATGGGGTTCCTCTCCACAGCGGTAGGTGGGCGGTTGGCCCAGGGCGAGGTTGGCCGATGGGAGCGGGCTCGGACCAGATGCAACAGCCATCCGTTATGATAAATACATCAATAGGATGGAAAAGCCGCACAACGGCGGACCCGACGTCGCGGACGGCGGGCGTGGAACTCCTGCCCGGTTATCGGCGATCGGGGCGATGGCGTTTCATCGCCGGCCGCTTGGTGGCGCACCCGGGGTTGGTTACCGTCGAGCCAGCCACAGCGAGAGAGGTCCGCGAGCGTATGGAGACACCGGATCGCGACGTCGTCCGGCGCGCCGCGGCCGGTGATCCCGACGCCGTCGCCCGGGTGCTCGCGCTCATCAGGCCGATCGTGGTCCGCTACAGCCTGGCCCGGCTCGGGCAGGTCGGCGCCGGCGGGGCCACCGCCGAGGACGTCGCGCAGGAGGTCTGTCTCGCCGTGCTGCGCGCGTTGCCCCGTTTCCAGGACCAGGGCAGGCCGTTCCTCGCGTTCGTCTACGGCATCGCCGCCCGCAAGGTCGCCGACGTTCTGCGCGCGGCGAGCCGGGATCGCGCGGAGACCGTCGCCGAGGTGCCGGACGCGCCCGACCCCACTCCCGGCCCGGAGCACCGGGCGCTCACCGCCGACCTCGGCGGCTGGCTGGCCGGGCTGCTGGCCCAGCTTCCGGCGACCCACCGGGAGATCCTGGTCCTGCGCCTCGCGGTCGGCATGACGGCGGACGAAGTCGGTACGGTGCTGGGCATGACCGGAGGTGCCGTCCGGCTCGCCCAGCACCGCGCCCTCACTCGACTGCGCGCCCTCGCCGGCGACACTTTCGCCCGGGTGATCCTGTGACGACCGAGCTGCCACCGCCCCAGCCGCAGGACCCGGTGCTGCGCGACGACCAGCTTCTCGATGCGATCAGCCGTGGCGAGCCGGTCCCGTCCGAGCATCCGGTCGACGACCCGATCGCCGCGTTACTGCACCGCTGGCACTCCGAGGTGGAGGCCCAGGCGCGGCAACTCGACGCGGTCGGGGACCGGGTCCCCGGCCCGGCGCCGACTGCCGGGCCACCGCCTGCCCAGGTGCCGGCGGAAGGCGCCGGTGCCCGCCGGCCGGTGCCCACCCGGCCGGGTCGGGCGGGTCGGCCCCCTGCCGCCCGGCCCGTCGGCGCGCCCGGTCGACGGCGGCGCGTCACGGCGGCCGGCGTGGCCCTGGCCCTGGTCGGCGTCGCCGGCGGGCTGTGGCTCGGTGCTGTCCGCGCCGAGCCCGGCGGGCTGCTCTGGCCGGTCACCAGGCTGGTCTACGCCGACCGTGCCGAGTCCCTGGCCACCGAGCGGGAGATCGGCCGGGCGATCGAGCAGGCGCGGCGGGACCTCACCGACGGCCGGCATGCCGAGGCCCGCGAACACCTGGAACGGGCCGCGGCGCTGCTGGGCACGATCGGCGACGGCGACGCCGCGGCCCGGCTGCGAAGTGAACTCGACGACCTGCGGCGTCACCTGCCGCCCGTGGTGCCGGCCGATCCGACGCAGCCCGGTCCGCGGGCCGTGACCGACGTGCCCGCATCGTCCGTCCCTCAGCCGCCCACGTCGACCGGCCAGGACACCGGCGCAGCCGATCCCGCTCCGGCCAGCACTCCGGCGCAACCGGAATCCGAGGACCGGCCCGCCAACCCGAGCGGCCGGACGCCGGCCCCGGCGGACCGCATCCCGCCCCACCCGACGCCGGCGAACCGGCCCGCTGACCCGAGCGGCCGGACGCGGGCCCCCGCGCCGCCCGCCCCCGCGCCGCCCGCCCCCGCGCCGCCCGCCCCCGGGCAGGACCGGCCCCGGGAGCCGGCGGCGGAAACCGGTCCGCACCCGCCTCGGAACCCGCGGCCGCCCGGCACGATCCCGCCGCCCCGCAGCGCCGGCGCGCCGCCCGCCGGCGCACCGCGGGCGGACCCGCCCCGCTCAGGACCCGACGGCCACGAACTCGGCGGCCACGAACTCGGCGGTCGGGACGAGCGGACCGGCCGCCCCCGGGCCTCCTGACTCCGGCGGCGGACAGGCGCGGAGCGGGCGGCCCGACGGCATCCGCTGGCGTACCCCGACGGTGGCGGGGTACCCGTCCCGGGACGACGCCGCCCGAGGAGGTACGCCGTGCCGGACAAGCACGAGCAGGCCGAAGAGATGCGTGACGACGTGCCGTCGACCGTCGCCCGCTCCGACGACAAGGCGGTACGGACCTACAAGAAGACGCTCGAGTCGGCCGAGGAGACCTACGGCGACGGCGAGCGGGCCCACCGGACCGCGTACGCCTCGCTGAAGCACACCCACGAGAAGGTCGGCGACCACTGGGAGCCGAAGGAGCGTCCCGGGCCGTCCGATCCGCAGGCCGCGTTGGGCGGCCCCGCCTCCCGGTCCCGCCCCCGGGAGACGGCGCAGGGGGTGGACGCCAACGCGAGCAAGGAGCACCTCGACGAGGTGGCGCGGCGGGTCGGTGTCGCGCGACCGGAGGAGTTGGCGAAGGGCGACCTGGTACAGGCGATCGAGAAGGCGAACGCGCGCGCGACCGCACGGGCCCGGCGACGACGCTGACCCCGGGCGGGACCGCCGGTCCTGGCCGGGCGGTACACCGCGCTGCGCTGACCCGGCCTCGGCCGGCCGGCGCCGCCGATAAAGTGGCGGTGAGGCACCGGACGGCACGGGGCGGGGCGGTGCGATCGCCATGGTCGCAACCCGCGGAGAGGTGGGCGCCATGACGTCGAGCCGGGACATCGTCACCCGAGCCTTCGCGGACTGGTCCGCCGGCACCGGCGAGATCAGCGACATCTTCGCCCCTGACATGCGGTGGGAAGTGGTCGGCCACTCGGTGGTGGCGGGCACCTACCAGAGCGCCGACGAGTTCCTCACCCAGGCGATGCGGCCGTTCAACGCGCGGTTCGACGCGAACGCCCCGTACCGGCCGGTGGCCCTCCGGGCGATCTACGAGGACGCCGACGCGAACACCGTCATCGCGGTGTTCGACGGCGCGGGCGTCACCGTCACCGGCTCGACGTACGAGAACACCTACGCCTGGTTCCTGACCTTCCGCGACGGCAAGGTGGTCGACGCGACGGCCTTCTTCGACAGCCTGGCCTTCAACGAGCTCTGGAAGATCCCGCCGGCCGGCTGACGCGGGCGGCGCTCAGCCGGCCTCCCGGACGGAGGATCGGGTGCCGTCGGCGTCCAGGTCCCAACGGCGGCCGAAGGCCGGGCTTCCGGCCAACCGGATCCAGCCGAGCGATTCCGGTATGTGCGGGTCGAGGACCAGCTGGCCGTCGACGGCGTCGAGCCCGAGCAACGTACGCAGGAAGAGCAGCGGCGCCCCACTCGCCCAGGCCTGCGGGTTGCAGGCGGTGGGGTAGGGGACCGGTTGCCGGCCGAACGCCCGGTCGTAGCCGGAGAGGGCCTCGGGCAACCGGTGCTCGGAGTAGGCGGACGCCTCCAACATCGCGGTGACGATCCGGACCGCGTCGTCGCGGTGGCCGTAGCGGGCGAGGCCGGCGGCGATGAGGGAGTTGTCGTGCGGCCAGACCGTGCCGAGGTGGTATCCGATCGGGTTGTAGCCGTGGTCGCTGGTGGAGAGGGTGCGCACCCCCCATCCGGAGAACATCTCATCGGACATCAGCTGGGCGGCCAGCACGTCGGCCCGCTCCTGCGGGACGATGCCGCTCCACAGCAGGTGTCCCATGTTCGAGGTCATCGAGTCGATCGGGCGTCCGTCGCCGTCCAGGCCGATCGCGTAGTAGCCGCCCCGCTCCGGAATCCAGAAGTCCCGGTTGAACCGCTCCCGCAGCGCCGCCGCCTCCGTCCGGAGCCGCGCGGCCATCGCCGGGTCCTGCCAGGGGCCGTCGGCGAGCTCCGCCATCCGCAGCTTGGCGTCGTAGGTGTAGCCCTGCGTCTCGCAGGTCGCGATGGGCAGCGCCGGGATGGTGCCGTCGGCGAACTGTACGCCGTCGCGCGAGTCCCGCCAGCACTGGTTGCCCAACCCCTGCGAGGAGCGGGTCGCATAGCCGACGTAACCGTTGCCGTGCAGGTCGCCGAACTCGTCGATCCAGCGCAGTGCCGCCTCGGCGTTCGGTCGCAGCTTGCAGATCAGCTCGTCGTCGCGGGTCCAGCGCCAGTACTCGGAGAGCAGCACCAGCCAGAGCCCGGTGGTGTCGGCGCCGCCGTAGTAGGGCTGGTAGGGCTTCATGCCGAGTTGGGTCAGCTCCCCGGTGCGGTACTCGTGGAAGATCTTTCCCGGTTCCCGGTCGGTGAAGTCGTGGGTCTCACGGGCCTGGTGCGCGGCGAGCACCACCAACGCGCCCCGCGCGACCTGCGGGCCGAACGCCACGGTCTGGTACGAGGTGATCAGGGTGTCCCGGCCGAAGACGGTCATGAACCAGGGCAGCCCCGCCGCCAGCAGGACCACCGGCTCGCCGTGGATCCGCTTCTCGATCCGCATCGACACCAGGTCGGCGGCGGACTTCTGGTAAGCCGCGACCAGCCGGTCGGACGCGCTCTCCAGCATCGGCACCGTCGCCAGCCAGCGGCTGGACGGGTCCGCGGCGTCCCGCTCGAAGACGTCGCCGAAGCTGCGCGGCACCGGCTCGAAGTCCTCGTCTCCGCAGCGCAGGGGCACCCGCAGTTCGCAACGCCAGGCCTGGCCGCGGGAGAGCCGCAGGTGCCAGATGAGCGCGTCGCCGTCGACCTCGTCCGCGGCCGGGTCGGCCGCCACCCGTACCGCGGCGGCGTAGTCGCCGTTGCGGTAGGCGAAGCGGAGCGTCGACCCGTCCGCCTCGTGGTTCCGGGTGATCTCCGGGGTCCGGTCCCGCCCGGACTCCTTGATCTCGAACAGGTCGGCGAAGTCGGTGCCGACGTCGAGGCGCAGCCGGAGTTCGACCGGGTCGGCGCCGAAGTAGCGCAGCTCGATCCGCTCGTACATGCCGTCGCCGACGAAGCGTTGCCGACGGATTCCCACCCGGTTCGCCGGCAGGCCGAGCCGCTCGGAGTTGGCGAGGAAGAAGGCGGCCGAGAACGGGTCGACCGTTCCGGACCCGAGCACGAGCAGCGGCGCGTCGTTGATGCTGAGTTCCCACCGGTCGAGGAAGCGGGTGTCGTCGTGCAGCAGCCCGCCGATCGAACCCTTCGGCACGTCGCCCCGGGCGTTGGAGAACATGAAGGTCCGGCCCTCGAGCACGCCGACGGTGTTCGGCCCCAGCTCCGGCGGCAGGTCCCGGCAGACACCGCTGTGGGTCAGCAGCTCGCCGTCCTCCTCCGGCCACGGCTGAGCCGGGGTGCGTCGTCGTTCCGTAGCCGTCACGTACACCTCCAGCCGACGAACCGGACATGCCGTCACCGTCGATCAGCCTATGTGGCGCGGGCCGGACGCCGTGGTGGCATCGACCAACATGGGTGGGATCGGCGCCGGGATCAGCCATAGATCAAGGTCGATTACTTTGGTACCGTCGGCGGGTACCGACTCGGGGAGGTCAAATGCACCGTCGGAAAGCCTCGTCCGTCGCCGTTCTCGCGGTCGCCGCTCTGGCGGCCCCGCTCTCCGCCGGCGTCGCGCACGCCGACCCGGTGGTGCCCCGGCACGCCGTGGTCGTCTGCCAGAGCGCGAGCTTCTATGCCAACTACGACTCGGCCGGCGGCCCGCACGGGCTGAAGCGGGTGCTGGAGTACGGCAACAAGATCGGCCACACTCCCGGCGCCCACCCCGTCTACAACGGCTGGGCGGCAGCCTTCGACTTCGGCCCCAACGACTGGGGCTACCTGCGCATCGAGTGCATCGGAGGGTACGACTCGTGGTGAGACTGCTCCGGCGCGCCGGCGCCGTCTGCGCCGCCGCGGTGCTCGCGACCGCCGCCGCTCCGACCGGACCGGCACAGGCGGCCAACGGCACGATCGGCGAGCGGGAGACCGTCTGCGCGGCTGACCTGTTCGTCCGCACCGAGCCGAACGGCGCCTGGATGGGCACGCTGTACCGCGGCCAGACCTTCCTCGTCGAGGGCCCGCGCAGCGGCGGCTACGTGTACGGCTTCGCCTACGGACACATCAACCGCCGCGGCTGGGTCCAGGACGGCTGGTTCTGCTGAGGGCGCCGTCCCCCGCGCGCCGCGCCGGGCCCGTCCCGGCCCCGCCATCGATCCCGCCCCCGCCGCGCGGCTGAGCCCGTTCCGCCTCCGCGACCCGCCGACAGCCGCGACAGTGGAGTTGGCTGCGGGCAGGCCGCCAGGGCGACGGCGGGGGGTGCGACGTGAGAGGGGACGTGGCAGCGCTCGTGCTGCTCGTGGTGCTGGGCGCCACCGTGCTCGTCGGCACCACCATCGGGGGGCGTTACCGCGTCGCGCCACCGGTCCTGCTCATCGGCATGGGGGCGCTGCTGGCCCTCATCCCACCGCTGTCACACGTGGTGCTCAGCCCCGAGGTCGTGCTGGTGCTCTTCCTGCCGGCGATCCTCTACCGGGAGGCCCTGACCACCAGCCTGCGGGAGATCCGCAACAACCTCGTGGTCATCGCGCTGCTCGCCGTGGTGCTGGTGGGGCTCACGATGTTCACCGTGTCGCTGGCCGCCCAGGCGCTCGGCGTCAATCCCGCGGCGGCCTGGGTGCTCGGTGCGGTGCTGGCGCCGACCGACGCCGCCGCGGTCTCCGGTCTCGCGAAGCGGATGCCCCGCCGGCTGCTGACCACCCTGCACGCGGAGAGCCTCATCAACGACGGCACGGCGCTGGTGCTCTTCGCCGTCACGGTCGGCCTGCTCGCCGGCGGCGCCGTGCCGGGGCCGCTCGACCTCCTTGGAGAGATCAGCCTCTCCTTCGTCGGTGGCATCGCCGCCGGGCTGGCGGTCAGCCTCATCGTGGTGCTGGTGCGCCGGCACATCGACGACCCGCTGCGGGAGGGCGCGCTGAGCGTCCTCACGCCGTTCGCCGCCTTCCTGCTCGCCGAGGCCGCCCACGCCAGCGGGGTGCTGGCTGTGGTGGTGGCCGGTCTGGTGCTCGCGTACGCGGGCCCGCGGGTGATCCGGGCCCGGTCCCGGGTGCTGGCCCTCGGGTTCTGGGACCTCTCCACGTTCATGATCAACGGTGGGCTGTTCGTGCTGCTCGGAATGCAGATCCCCCGCGCGGTCCGCAGCGTCACCAGCGTCTCGACCCAACGCGCGCTGGTCATCGCGCTGGTGGTCACGCTCGTGGTGGTGGCGACCCGGCTGGCCTGGGTGTGGTTCACCCCGTACCTGTTCCGGCTCTTCTACCGCGGTGAGTCGCAGCGCGAGAACCGGCTGTCCTGGCGGGTGCGGACCGTGGCCGGCTGGTCCGGCTTCCGCGGCGCGGTCTCCCTCGCCGCAGCGCTGGCGGTGCCGCTGGCCATGACGAACGGCCGACCCGTCGAGGAGCGAGACCTGATCATCTTCTGCACCGCGGTGGCGATCCTGTCGATCATGCTGGTCCAGGGCACCACCCTGCCGCTGCTGGTTCGCTGGGCCGGCCTGACCGGCGACCAGCAGCGCGTCGACGAGGTGCGACTGGCCCGGATAAGGGCGGGCAAGGTGAGCCTCGCGGCGCTGCCGGAGGTGGCCAACGAGATCGGCGCCGGGGAGGACGTGGTCAGCCGGGTACGGACCGACTACGAGGCGCTGCTCGACGACATCCGCGCCGCGGAGCAGGAGGAGGGGGCGCCGCGGGCCCGCGAGGTGGAGCGGCAGCTGCGGCTCGGTCTGCTCGAACGCAAACGTCGCGAGATCACCCGGATGCGCGACGCGAACGAGATCGACGACGTGGTGCTGCGCGATCTGCAGGCGGTCCTGGACATCGAGGAGATCCGGCTGCTGGGCCCGGAGGCGCCGGACTAGTGCGCGGGCGCCGTCATGCGCGGCGGCGATCATGCAGTTGTGGTGGGGGACGCAGGTGTGAACCACTGCGTACCGGGCACCACAACTGCATGATCGACCGGGGTTGGGGTCTGGTTTACCAGGTGGTTGGTGGGGGTGGGGGGATGACCGGGGGGCGGTCGTCGCAGGTGATGGTGTTCGGCAGCTGCCAGTCGGCGAGCCAACCCCCGTCGTTACCGCCGAGGTCGTTCAGGCTGAACTCCGAGCCGGCCGGGGTGAAGTGGAACGACCCGCAGTTGTTGACCCCGACCGCGCCCACGTGCCGGGCGTCCACGTTCTCGAAGGACGCCGAGCCGGCCGAGCGGGCGCTCACCACCGACGTGCCGGTGCCGTCGACCCGGATGTCGCGGAAGTGCACGTTGCTGATCGAGTAGAGGTCCTTCACCGACCACTCGCTGACCAGCATGATCGCGTTGTAGGTGCTGTCCAGGTAGGTGTCGCCGACCACCTCGATCCGCGCGTCGATGCTGCGGTCGAGCGCGTAGAGCCAGATGGCGCCGAGGCCGATGTTCCAGTTCAGCTCGTACGTGCCGGCGCGGGCCGTGGTGTTGCCGGTGATCCACAGATGCCCGGTGAACGGCTCCGCCCCGAACCGGGAGCCGACCTGGATGGCGCTGCCCTCGCGGACCGGGTCGGCGATCAGGTTGTTCGAGACGGTGTTGTCCGTGCCGCCGTAGATCGCGATGCCGTTGGCCAGCACCGGCGACTGCACGGTGTTGCGGTCGAAGGTGTTGCGCGCGTTCGCCGTCGCCTCCGACCACATGGCCAGCCCGTCGTCGCCGGTGTTGCGGACGAAGTTCTGTGCCACCCGCGAGTCGGTGACGCCGGTGTGGAAGTTCAACGCGTCCGCGATCTGGTCGACGATGATGTTGTTGGTGACGCGCACGTTGCGCATCGGGCCGTCGAACCAGATCCCGACCTTGGTGTGCCGGATGTGCAGCCCGTCGATGGTGGAGTCGCTCATCGCGCCGCCGACGCCGTTGACCTGGTCGGTGTCGATCCGCTCCCGGACGTCGCCCTCGATGGCGAAGCCGGAGAGGTGCACGTTGCGGCTGCCGCCGTCAGCGGCGTCCTTGCCGTAGAAGCCGACGCCGGTGTGCACCGAGCCGTCCGGCGCCGGGGCGGGCAGCGTCACCTCACGGCCCTTGATGACGGTGTACCAGTTGCCGGCGCCCTCGATCCGTACGTCGTCGACGATGATGTGCCGGTTGACCTGGAAGGTGCCGGGCGGCAGGTAGACGCTCAACCCGGTGCGCTTGGCGAAGGCGATGGCCCGTTCGATCGCCGGGGCCGAGTCCCGGCGTCCGGTGGGGTCGGCGCCGAAGGCCAGCACGTTCGCGGCGAGCAACCGGACGCGCGGCGGGGCGACCAGTTCGGAGTCGAGCAGGTCGATCACCGTCCACGCGGCGTTGCTGCCCGCCGGCGCGGTGAGCCGGATCCGGTCGCCCGCACGGTAGGTGCGGTCGAGCAGCAGTCGCTGCTCGTCGTAGAAGTGGCTGGGCCGGAACGGCGTGGGGATGCTCGGGTACGGGGTGGTGGCGGCGGGCACGCAGGAGCACTCGGTGATCCACCAGTCCGGGTGCAGCAGCCCGGCGTTCGGGTCGTTGCTGAACGGGTACTGGTTGTAGAGCCACGCGTACTGCGAGGTCAGGGTCATCGTCCGGGTCCGCTTGCCGTTGACCGCGACGTCGAGCGGAGCGGTGATGCCGCCGCCCGAGGGCGCGTCCGGGATGCTGTAGCGCACCGTGATCGCGTTGGCCGCCGCCGGCAGCGTGAACTCGACGTACCGGCCGGGGACCAGCTTGACCGCCCGCCGGCCGGAGGCCTCCGACGGCAGCGTGTAGGCGCTCCGGTCCGGGCCGATGACCTCGCCGTTGGTCGCCGCGTTCTCCGCCTCCTGTTCGAGGAAGGCGACCTGGGCGCCGCGGCCGGCGACCAGCTTCGGGTCGAGGGCGGCGCGGGTCACCACCGGTGCGGCGCCGGCGTTGCCGGGCTGCTTGCCCGTGGCGGCACCGGCCGGCACGCCGGCCAGGATGCCGATCGCGGTGGCCAGCGCCGTGGCGGCGGCGACCGCCGCGGTGGGCCGGCGTCGGGTGCGCGGCAGCGCCGCGCGGATGCTCCGGGTCATCAAGGACTCATCTCTGTTCGGTGTGAGGTGGTGCGGCGGCCGCCCCCGACATTCGTTGGGAGCGGACGCGGTTCAGGCGGAATGGACCTCGAGCTGGGAGAGCTGGCCGGCGGGCCAGCCGGTGTTGGCGGTGATCCGGACCCGTACGTGCCGGGTGGCGACGGCGCCGAAGGTCAGCGTGACCTGGTTGCCGGTGGACGGGTCGAAGACCCGCCCCGCCGAGGCGACCAGGGTGCTCCAGGTGGCGCCGTCCGTGCTGCCCTGCACCGAGAGCGTCTGGGTCCGGGTCTGCCAGGCCGGTGACGGCGGCAGCCGGAGCACGACGCGCCCGATCGTGGCGGCCGAGCCGAGGTCGACCTGCACCCACTGCGGGAAGGCGTTGTTGGCGCTCTCCCAGTAGGTGTCGGGATTGCCGTCGACCACGTTGCCGCTGCCGTAGCTCTGGGTGTGGCCGCTCTCCGCGGTCGGCCGGCCCCGGGCGAGGTCGCCCTGGGGCGCCGGGTCGGTGGTCACGGTGACCGCGTTCGACGGCTGCGACTGCGCGCCGGTGGTGTCCAGCGCGACCACGGTGAAGGTGTACGCGCTGGCCGGGCTCAGCCCGCCCACGGTGGCCGAGGTGCCGGTGACCGAGGCGACCGTCTGGCCACCTCGGCGGACCTGGTAGCCGGCGATCCCGTCCGCGTCGGTGGCGGCGGTCCAGGCCAACGAGACGCTGGTGGCGCTCTGCGCGGTGACCGAGAGGCTGCCCGGTGCGGTCGGCGGGGTGGGGGTGGCCGTGCCCGCGTACACCTCGACCTGGCCGAGCTGTGCCGCGGGCCAGGCGGTGTTGCCGGTGATGGTCACCCGGACGTGGCGGGCCGTGGTGGTCGGCACGGTGACGGTGGCCGTGTTGCCGGAGGCGGGGTCGAACCGGATCCCGGCCGCCGGGGCGATGGTGGTGAAGGTGCTGCCGTCGGTGCTGCTCTGCACCGAGAGGGTCTGGGTGCGGGCCTCCCAACCGGGCGGTACGGCGAGGACCAACCGGTTGACCGGGTGGCCAGCGCCCAGGTCCACCTGCCACCACTGCGGGAAGGCGTTGTTGCTGCCCTCCCAGTAGCTGCCCCGGTCGCCGTCGACGGCGTTGCCGGCGGTGAACGATCCGTTCTGGCTGCTGGCGCTGGTGGGCCGGCCGGCGGCCAGGTTGCCGCTCGGCGGCGGTCCGCCGCCGAGCACCGGCGGCGTCGGCCGCACCGGCGTGAGCGCGAGCTGGCCCTTGAGCATCCGGCCGCCGTCGGCGGTGATCCGCAGGTAGTAGTCGGCGGAGCAGGGGGTGCCGTCCTCGTCGAGCGCCCGGATGCCCGCGCCGGCCGGCGTGGTCGCCTGCGTCTCGCTGGTCTTGGCGATCTGGTTGCCCTCGTTGTACTCGTCGAACATCGAGACGTAGAGGCCCTGCGAGCCGAGGCGGATCATGTTGTAGAGGTGCCGCCAGTAGAAGTCGCCGTGCCGGCGGTGCCCGGCCGACAGGTCGCCCGGCATGACGCAGGGCTGGTAGTCGATCCCGTGCGCCGCGCAGTCGGCCAGGTCGGGAGTGTTGACGTTGGTGTAGTAGTCGTCCAGGCCCTGGAGGGTGGTGGCCCGGTAGATCATCCACGGCGAGATCATGTGGAAGGCGTGGTAGACCTCGGAGAAGCCGGGCCGGGAGTCCTCGACGCCGCGTCGCCAGTGCGTCGGCACGCCGCCGATCACGTAGCAGCCCTGCGCCTTGAACCAGTTGACCACGTCGAGGCAGGGGGCCGGGGTGAACGGGCGGCCGGGGTCGTTGAAGCCGAATCCCCAGATGCAGACCACCGGCTTGCCGTTCTGCCGGGCGTACGCGGCCGACGCGGTGTGCGCCGACATCTTGGTCGTCCAGTCCTGTTTGATCTGCGACTGCATGGACGTCCAGTCGGTGACGTCGTACATGATGTAGAACTTGCGGCCGAACCGCTCCGCGGCGCTGCGCACCTTGGTCGCCATCGCGTCGCGGGTGGGGCCCTCGTCGCCGAACGGGTTGAACCGCTGCAACGCCGCGGTGTCGCAGCCGTGCTCCTGCATCCAGCGGAAGTGGGTGTCGACGGTCTGCTGGTCGTAGGAGGAGAAGAGCCGGGCCGGCTGGCCGTTGCCGAGGTTGGGGTACGCGGTGGTGTAGCCGTGGTCGTACTCCCGCATGTCCGGCCAGGAGATGATCGTGGTGTTGCTCGGTGAGGGTGGCTGGAACCGGTCCCGGCTCCAGTGCCACCAGCCGCCGATCGGCGCGCCGTCGCCTGGGCAGCTGAACCACCCCTGATAGCCGACGGTGATCTTTCCGACCACGTCGCCGGGCGGGCTGGCCGCGGCGGCGGCGGGGGTGAGAGCTGGGACCAGGTTGGGAAAGGTGGCGAGCGCGGACCCCGCCGCCACGGACCCGATCAGTGTGCGGCGGGTGAGCGCCATGGCAACCGCTCCTTCGGGGGTAGGAGGGAATTGACGGTCATCATGCCAGCCGTCGACACAGGACCGCAATACTCCGACTGCTCCATGAAAGATGACGGCTACAAGGCTGTAAGAAATGGATGGTACGGGCGATGAGGCTTGCCTCCCCGTAACGTCGGCAGGGACGGTGAGGCCGGGCCGGGTGGGGCGCGATGGCGATGACAGCGGACGGTGGCGCCGAGCCGGCGGCTACCACCACCTCACGGGGCCGTCCGGCCTTCCTCGAACTCTTCTTCGACCTGGTCTACGTCTTCGCGCTCATCTCCCTCGTGAAGACGCTGGCCGAGAACCTGACGTGGACCGGTTTCGCCGAGGTTCTGGTGCTGCTGCTCGCCTTCACCCTGGTCTGGGCGATCACCACGTGGGCCGCGGACAGCCTCGACCTCTCCCGGCCGCTGGTCCAGGTGCAGCTCATCGCGGTGGCGGCGGCCAGCCTGCTGCTGGCGGCCGCCGCGCCGGAGGCGTACGACGGGCGGGGGCTGCTCTTCGCGCTCACCTACCTGACCATCCACCTCGGCTCGTCCGGCTACTACCTGCTGTTCGACCGGAAAGCGCCCGAACCACGGCGCAGCGGAAGGATCGTCTTCTGGTACGCGATCGCCGCCGTCGGCTGGGTCAGCGGTGGACTGGCCGACGGCCCCACCCGGCTGGCGCTCTGGGTGGCGGCCGTGACGGTGGAGTACACCGCCGCCTCACTCGGCTGGCCGGTGCCCCGGTTCGGCCGATCCCAGCCGCAGGAGTGGCGGCTGATCGGCGAGCGGGTCGCCGAGCGGTACCGGCAGTTCGTCATCATCGCGCTCGGCGCGGCCCTCTTCGTCACCGGGACGATGTACAGCATGCACGACCACACGGCGGGCCGTGCCATGGCCCTGGTGGTGATGTTCACGGGCGTGGTGCTGATGTGGCGGATCTACATCTACCGGGCCGGGGAGTTGCTGACCGAGGCGATCGCCCGGTCGACGAACCCGTCGCTGCTCACCCAGAGCGCCGCGGTCACCCATCTGATCATGGTGGCCGGCATCGCCGGCATGGCGGTCACCGCGCATCTGGTCGTCGTCCGCCCCTTCGGGGCGACGCCGGCCAGCTGGGCGACGGTCATCCTCGGCGGACCGGCGCTCTTCCTGATCGGCAGGGGCGTGCTCGACTACACCGTGTTCGCCCGCATCTCCCGGTCCCGGCTCGTCGGGCTGGCGCTGCTGGGTGCCGTCGCGTCGGTCGCGACCCGGCTGCCGCCGGTCGGGGTCGCCCTGCTCGCGGTGGCCGTCCTGCTGCTCATCGCCGCCGCGAACCTGGTGAGCACCCGCCGTCACGCGCGCTCGCCCAGGCCACCCGCGCACGGCTGACGCTGACCACGCCGGCGCGGCCGCTCGCGCCGCCATTGTCCCGCGCCGGGCTGCCGACGCTCAGCGCGCCGGCGCGGTCGCGCCGAACAGCCGCAGCCGGGGAGCCCAGGTCTCCCCGACCAGGATGAGAAGCAGGACCAGGTTCGCGACGACCTGCGCGGCCAACGGCGGAAGCTGCGCCCCCGCGGGCGCCAGCCCACCCAGCACCACCACGCCGAGCGCCCGGGACCAGAGGAGCCGGCCGGTGACGACCGCGTCGAACAGTGCGCTGCCGAGCAGGAACAGCGCCGGCCCGCCGAGGATGACCGCCGCCCAGCTGGCCGGCGTCGGCCCGAACGGCCGCTCGGTGACCAGCGAGATGCTGGTCGACACCACCAGCACCCCGGCCACCATGACCAGGTGGCTGTACGAGGTGGAGGTGCCGGGGCGCACCCGCTCGACCACCGTGACGTTCGGCGGTGCGAGAAGCTGCCGTACGCGGTGGAAGTAGAGCAGGAACAGCAGTACCGCGCTGCCGAACCCGAGAGCGCTCGCCATCGTCTGGCCGGCCTGGAACTCGCTGAGGGACAGCCCTCGGCCGGTGGTCAGGACCAGCTCGCCCAGCGCGATGATGAAGATCGCCCGGTGCCGCTCGGAGAGGTGCGTCCCGGTGAAGATCTGGCTGGCCAACTCGGTACGTCCCATCCTCGGCGTCGGCCAGCCGAGCCGGGCCGAGCCGAGGTCGATAGCCACCGCGAGCGCCCAGAGGAGCAGCCGGGTGGTGCCCTCCACGAACACCCCGGCCACCCACGGCGTGGCGGTGACGCCGAACCAGAAGAAGACCCGGATGCTCCTGGCCTGGATCGGCGGGTTCACCCGGGTGCCGGGGATGAGCACGGCGTCGCGCACCAGGTGGATGCCGAAGTACGCCGCGACGAAGAGCCACCCGTAGCGGCCGAAGGCCTCCGGCACCGCGATCGCCATGAGGAGCGTGCCGAGCATGACCGCCAGGACGGTGGCCTGGATGATCGGCAGCCGCGGATTGAACAGGTCGGTGAGCCACGCGGTCAGGACCCAGACCCACCAGGCCGCCATCAGCAGGACGGCGGTCTGCGCCGCGCCCCGGAGGCTGAGATCCTGGGCGAAGCCGGCGGCGAGCCGGGAGAGCATGAAGATGTAGACCAGGTCGAAGAAGAGTTCCAGGAAGGTCGGATACTCCGGCTCGCCGCGCCGGCGCAGGATGCGGGGGAGTGGACTGGACGTCACCGCGGCTGCCTCCTCTGGCGGTGCGCCGGAGAAGCCGCGACCGGTCTCGGGCCACCTGCCACGCTAGCGAGCGGCTCGGCCGGTCGAGCCGGAACCGGCGGGTCGTCCCCGGAACGGGCGGCACGTCAGCCGCGCACCCGAGGGCATCGGCTCCGTTTTCCCACGGTTAGGCCAGATCTGGCCGGGTAGATCCGGGTCGGCCACGCGGGTGGCGGGCCGCTCCCGGCCGGATCGCGGGGCGGGGGCTACCGGGACGCCTCGGGGGGCGATGTCGGATGGACCAGCGCGGTTGAGCGGGCCAGGAGGGCCCGCCGGTGTGGTGGAGCTGCGGGTGCACGGGATCACCGGCGCGAGCGCCGAGCGGGCGTTGGACCTGCCACCGACGGAGCAGGTCGCGGGCGACCGGATCGGCGGCTTCTACCGGCCCCGGAGCCCGGGCGCCCGGGGCGCGGGTGAGGTGACGCGGGAGGCGTACCGCTGGGGGGATCTGCCGTCCGGGACCGTGCTGCGCACCCTGGCGCTGGTGTTCCTGCTGCCCTTCATGCTGGTCAACGTGGCGATCTGGATGCGTCCGGCGAGCCCCGGCTCGGAGGCGGTCGTCAGGTCCCTGTGCCGGCTGCTGGCCCTCACGCTCACCGCGCTGTACACGCTCGCCATCGCCGGCGTCGCCCTGGACCTGCTGGCGTGGAAGTGCCTGTCCACGCCACAGTGTCTGGCCGGGCGCAGCTGGCTGTCCTGGTTGGGCGGGCAGCCGGCCGGACCGCGGCTGGCGGAGCTCACGCTGGTCCCGGTCGCCGCCATCGGTCTGATCTGGTGGCTCAGCACCCGCCCGGGAAGAGCGTTCGAGGCGTTCCGCGCCCCTGAGGAGGACGTCTCCGGGCATCGGCTCGGCGCGGTCGGCCGGTGGGACGCCGAGCCGCTGGTGGGCCGGCTGCGCTCCATCCACGTCGCGGCGGCGTTCGCGACCCTGAGCGTCACCCTGCTCGCCGCCCGGGCCGCAGCCGGCGCCACGGCCGCCACGGTCGCGCTGGCGGTGCTCACCGGGGCGGTCCTGGCCGCCTGCGTGATCCTGCTCTGTACGCCTCCGCTGATCGACCGGGCCGCCGCCGACCGGCGACTCGACCGGATCACCCGCACGCTGCGGACGATCGCCATCGTCCTGACCGGCGTGGTCGTGGCCCACGTGCTGACCAGCCCGGCGCCGTGGCGCGAGGCGGCGAACCTGCCCGGCTACGAGTCGATCCTCGTCTGGCTGTTCGCCACCCAGACGGCGCTGCTCGCCGCCCTGGGCGCGATGCTGCTCTGGCAGCGGGACCGAGAGCCGGGTGCCAAACCGCTGGCAGGGCTGGGAGCGCTGGTGATGGCCGCCGCGGCGATCAGCCTGGCGGTGGCGTTCTCAGCCGAACTGGTCTACCGGGTGGCCGACTTCCTGGACCGCGACGCGCCGACCGGAGAGGGCATCGCCACCGGCCCGCCGCAGGCCTACACCTGGGCGATCTACGGCTTCTTCCGAGCGTTACTGCTGACCCTGATCGTCGTGGGCCTGGTGATCCTGATCTCCCGACGCGGACGGTACCGCGCCGCGGCGGCGATCGTCGCGCACGACTACCCGGACCCGCCGGCGGAGGCCGGACCCCGACTGCGGCAGGTACGCCGGGCCATCGCCCGGGCCCGGTTCACCGAGACCCTTGTCCCGCTCGCCGCGGTCTACGGCTGTCTCACCGGCCTCGGCACGGCCACCACCACCATCGCTCTGCTGCAGTGGTATCCGGGTGACCTCATCGAGCGGTTCGCCGGGGTGCCGGCGGGCCTGTTCACCTTCGGTATCGCGGCCGGCAGCTGGGCGATCGCGGCGGTCATCCTCGGCCTGATCATCGGCGCGATCTTCGCCTACCGGACCATCGAGTTCCGGCGCAACGTCGGCATCCTGTGGGACCTGGGCACCTTCTGGCCCCGGGCCGCCCATCCGTTCTCGCCACCCTGCTATGCCGAACGGGCTGTACCGGAGCTGACCCGACGGATCACCTACCTGGTCGAGAGCGGCAACGCGGTGCTGCTCACCGGGCACAGCCACGGTTCGGTCCTGCTCGCCGCGACGGTGCTCCAGTTACCGGCACGGGTCGGCAGCCGGGTCGCCCTGCTCACCTACGGGTCACCGCTGCGCCGGCTCTATGCCCGGCTCTTTCCCGCCTACATCGACAGCGCGGTGCTGCACGAGATCGGCGGCCGGATCGGCTGGCGGTGGGCGAACCTGTGGCGGGACACCGACCCCGTCGGCGGCTGGATCTTCTCCGCCCACCGGCCGAGCGCGCCGGACACCGTCGGCGGCCCGGCGGCCACGGTGGACCGCCGGCTACGGGACCCCCGAGACGTGGTGGCCCCACCCGGCGACAGCGTCCCACCCCCGATCCAGGGACACGGGCCGTGCGAGACCGACGAGCCGTTCACCCGGGCGGTGCGCGAGCTGGTGGACCGTCTCCGCGAGGCGGCGGACCCGGGCGCCGGGCCGACGTAGCGGACGGCGGGGCGGGCGCGTCTCCTCCGGATCGTGCCCCGGAACGGCGCGCCGCGCCGAGCGGCGCGGACGGACGACCGGCCCGGGCCGCGCGACAATGCCCGGATGGACGCCGAGGAAATCACGGCCGAGGCGATCCGGCCCCTGCGCCGGCCGGTGCTGGTCCAACGCTGGCAGGACCTGGCCTTCCTGCACTGGGCGGTGGACCCGGAGGTGGTGGCGCCGCTGCTGCCGCCGGGGACCCGGCCGGACGTCCTGGCCGGACAGACGTACGTCGGGCTGATCGCGTTCCGGATGGTGGGGCTCGGGCTGCTTTCAGGGCCGGGACTGCCCTACCTCGGCACGTTCTGCGAGACCAACGTGCGGGTGTACAGCGTCGACACCGCCGGGCGTCGGGCGGTGGTGTTCCGGTCCCTGGACGCCGCCCGGCTGGTGCCCGTCCTGGTAGCGAGGGCCAGCCTGCGGCTGCCGTACCTGTGGTCGCGGATGCGGCTGCGCCGCGACGGTGACCTGCTGACCTACACCTGCCGCCGGCGCTGGCCCGGGCCGCGCGGCGCGAGCAGCGAGCTGAGCGTGCGGGTCGGCGCCCCGCTCGCCGAGCCGAGCCCGCTGGAGCACTTCCTCACCGCCCGTTGGGGGCTGCACACCCGCGCCCACGGGCGGACCCTGCACCTGCCCAACGTCCACCCGCGCTGGCCGCTGCACCGCGCGGAGTTGGTGCACCTGGACGACCAACTGGTCCGCGCGGCCGGGCTGCCCGCGCCGGCGTCGGCGCCGGTGAGCGTGCTCTACTCGCCCGGCGTCCCGGTGCGCTTCGGCGCGCCCGCCGTCCTGCGCTGACCTGCGGCGGATCCTGCTCGACGGCGCGGGCGCGAAGGACGTTCCGGGCAGCCCGCCGGTGTCCGCGGGGACTGGTGATTTCACCGATGCGGCGCCCGGCAGCGCCGCCGAAGACTTGCACACGTCGATATATCCCACCGCTAGGGAGTGCCCGACGTGTCATCACCAACCACCACCCGTCCCCGTCCGTCCGCCGTCCGGGTCGCCCGGCTCGCGCTGGCCGCCGCCCTGGCCGCCGGTGCCGCGCTCGCCGCGCCGGCCGGTGCGGCCCAGGCCGCCGAGAACCCGTACGAGCGGGGACCGGCACCCACCGCCTCGCTGCTCGAGGCCAGCCGCGGCCCGTTCGCCACCGCCTCGCAGAACGTCTCGTCGTTGAGCGTCACCGGCTTCGGCGGCGGGGTTATCTACTACCCGACCAGCACCAGCGAGGGCACCTTCGGCGCCATCGCCATCTCGCCCGGCTACACCGCCGCATGGTCCAGCATCAGCTGGCTCGGGCCCCGGATCGCCTCGCACGGCTTCGTGGTGATCGGCATCGAGACGAACTCCCGGCTCGACCAGCCGGACAGCCGGGGCCGGCAGCTGCTGGCCGCGCTCGACTACCTGGTCGAGCGCAGCTCGGTGCGAACCCGGATCGACGGCAGTCGGCTGGCCGTGGCCGGTCACTCGATGGGCGGCGGGGGCAGTCTGGAGGCGGCCTCGGACCGGCCGTCGTTGCAGGCCGCCGTGCCGCTCGCGCCGTGGAACCTGGACAAGACCTGGTCGGAGCTCCAGGTGCCCACGCTGATCATCGGTGGCGAGTCCGACAGCGTCGCCCCGGTCTCGTCGCACTCGGTGCCGTTCTACAACAGCATCCCGTCGTCGGCGGAGAAGGCGTACCTGGAGCTTAACGGGGCGAGCCACTTCTTTCCGCAGACGGTGAACACGCCCACCGCGCGGCAGATGGTGGCCTGGCTCAAGCGGTTCGTCGACAACGACACCCGCTACGAGCAGTTCCTCTGCCCGGGGCCGAGCGGCACGCAGATCGAGGAGTACCGCAACACCTGCCCGAGCGCCTGACGGTGAGCAGCGGGGCGGCCGCCGCGGCGGCCGCCCCGTCGCGCCGGGATCGAAACATCGAAGGTATTGACGCGGTAACGCAGAAATGTACACTGCGAGTGTAAATAACACCCGCCATTGAGCGAGGGATGGCTGATGGACGACGGGCTCGCGCTGCACCACATCGGGGTGCGTTTCTCAGGCCTCATCGCCCTCGACGACGTCTCGTTGCGGGTGCCTCCCGGCCGGGTGGTCGGGGTGATCGGCCCCAACGGCGCCGGCAAGACCACCCTGTTCAACGTCATCTGTGGTTTCATCCGGCCGGAGGCGGGCTCGCTCACTCTGGACGGTCGGCCCCTGCGACCGCGACCGCACCAGCTCACCCGGCTCGGCATCGCCCGGACCCTGCAGGGCACCGGGCTCTTCGCCGGCCTGACGGTGCTGGAGAACGTGATGGCCGGGGCCGCGCACACCGCGCGGGCGGGCTTCCTGCCGGCCCTGCTCGGGCTGCCCGGCAGCGATCGCGACGAGGCGCGGCTGCGTCGGCACGCGCTCGACGTCCTGGCCGGGCTCGGCATCGCCGCGCACGCCGGCGCGATGCCGGGCACGCTGCCTTTCGCCGTACGCCAGCGGGTGGCGCTGGCCCGCGCGCTCGCCGCCAAGCCCCGGCTGCTGCTGCTCGACGAGCCCGCCGGCGGGTTGGGCGCCGACGACATCGCCGAGCTGGCCGAGCTGATCCGGCAGCTGCCCCGCCGCGACCCCGACCCGTGCGCGGTGCTCCTGGTCGAGCACCACATGGACCTGGTGATGTCCGTCTGCGACGAGCTCGTGGTGCTGGACTTCGGCCGGGTGATCGCCGCCGGCACCCCCGATGAGGTCCGCGACGACCCGGCCGTCACCGACGCCTACCTCGGCACCACCGTCGAGGAGTCGACGGCATGAGGGAGCGGAGCGAGCGAATCATCAGGCGCGGTGCGGTCGAGCCTCGTGCCGTCGGCGACCGAAGGGAGTCGACGGCATGAGCGGCGGGGACCTGCTGGTGGTGCGCGGGCTGGTCGCGGGCTACGGTGCCGCGCCGGTGCTGCACGCCGTCGACCTCACCGTCCCGGCCGGCACCATCGCGGCCGTGGTCGGCGCGAACGGCGCCGGCAAGACCACCCTGCTGCGCGCCGTCTCCGGCATGCTGCGCCCGTCGGCCGGCCAGGTCCTGCTCGAGGGCGACGACCTGCGCGGCACGCCGGTGGAGCAGTTGGTACGCCGCGGGATGGCGCACGTGCCCGAGGGGCGCGGGGTGATCGGTGAGCTCACCGTGGACGAGAACCTGCGCCTCGGCGGGCTGTGGCGGCGCGACCGGGCCGACGCGGGGCGGGCTCTCGACGAGGTCTACCAGCTCTTCGAGCCGTTGGCCCGGCGCCGACGGCACCTCGGGCACCAGCTCTCCGGCGGCGAGCGGCAGATGCTCGCGCTCGGCCGGGCGCTGGTCGGCCGGCCCCGCCTGCTCCTGCTCGACGAGCCGTCGCTCGGCCTGGCGCCGCGCGTGGTCGCTCGGGCGATGGCCCTGCTGCGGCAGCTGCGGGACACCACCGGCCTGACCGTGCTGCTGGTCGAACAGAACGTGCGCAGCGCGCTCTCGATCGCCGACCAGGGGGTGGTGATGTCCCTCGGCCGGGTGGTCGCCACCGCCCCCGCCGAGCGGCTGCGCGACGACGTCGAGCTGCGCCACGCCTACCTCGGTTTCTGACCACCCCGGAGGGAGAACTGTTGGACCGCTTCGTGTTCCTCACCCTGGACGGCCTGTCCCGGGGGGCGGTCTACGCCGCGTTCGCGCTGGCCCTGGTGCTGATCTGGCGGGCGGCGCGGGTCGTCAACTTCGCCCAGGGCGCGATGGCCGTCGCCGCCGCGTACGTCGCGTACGGCGTGGCCTCCGCGACCGGCTCCTACTGGCTGGGCTTCCTGGCCGCGCTCGCCGCCGGTCTGCTGCTCGGCGCGGTGGTGGACCGGGCGTTGATGCGGCACATCGACCACGCCTCGCCGCTCAACCCGGTGATCGTCGCGCTCGGGCTGGTGCTGCTGATCCAGGCCGTCCTCGGGATGGTCTACGGCAGCGAGTTCCGGCCCGCCGAGACGCCCTTCTCGCGGGGCGCGTTCACCGTGGGCGGGCTCGCCGTGCTGTCGCCGTACGACCTGTTCGTCTTCGCCACCGTCGGGGTGGTGGTCGGCGCGCTCGCCTGGATCTTCGCCCGGACCGCGGTCGGCCTGCGGATGCGGGCGGCGGCGTTCGCCCCCGAGGTGTCCCGCCTGCTCGGGGTGAACGTGGGCGGGATGCTCACCCTCGGCTGGGCGCTCGCCTCGGCGGTCGGCGCGCTGGCGGCGATGCTGGTCATCCCGACCGAGCTCGGCCTGCATCCGCACGCGATGGACCTGGTCTTCGTCTCGGCGTTCACCGCGGCCGTCGTCGGGGGGTTGGACAGTCCGCCCGGGGCGGTGGTCGGCGGGCTGGTGGTCGGCCTGCTGCTGTCGTACGTCAGCGGCTACGCCGGCAGCGACCTCACCCCGTTGGCGGTGCTGGTCCTGCTGCTGGCGGTGCTGCTGGTCCGGCCCGGTGGGCTCTTCGCCCCGGTCGCGGCGAGGCGGGTGTGAGCGTCACCCGGGCGGCCACCCCGCCCCGACAGCACAGCGCCGACGAGGCTCGGCAGGCCACCGAGCCGCGTCGCGGCGGCACCCTGCTGCGACACCTCGCCGTCGTCGCGGTCGCCGGGCTGCTGCTCTTCGGGTTGAGCTACGCGGTCGAGCCGTTCCGCAACTTCCAGCTCGCCACCGTGGCGGCCTACCTCTGCGCCACCGCCGGGCTCACCGTGCTGACCGGGCTCAACGGTCAGCTCTCGCTCGGGCACGGGGCGTTGATGGCGACCGGCGCCTACACCGTCGCCTTCGGCCAGAACGCGTTCGCCGACCGAGGGCTCACCGGCCACTGGCTGCTGCCGATCTCGCTGGCCGCGGCGGTGCTCACCACGGTGGCGATCGGTGCCGTGGTCGGCGTGGCCGCGGCCCGGCTGCGCGGGCCGTACCTGGCCGGGGTCACCCTGGCCGTGGCGGTGGTGGTGCCCGCCCTGACGGTCACCTTCGACGGCGTCTTCAACGGCGAGCAGGGGTTGTCGGTGCCGGTCGAGCCGCCACCGTTGGCGCTCGGCGCCTACTTCCCCTACGAGCGGTGGCAGCTCTGGATCGCCGCCGGCGCCACCCTGCTCGCCCTGCTGCTGCTGGCCAACCTCGTCCGAAGCCGCTACGGGCGCACGTTCCGGGCGGTCCGCGACGACGAGGTGGCCGCCCGTCTGGCCGGCATCCACGTCGCGCGTACCCAGGTCCTCGCGTTCGTGGTGAGCGCCGCGACCGCCGGGCTCGGCGGCGCGTTGCTCGCGGTGCTGGCGCAGAGCGTGTCTCCCGGCGCGTTCTCGCTGACCCTGTCGCTCTTCCTGCTGATGGCCGTGGTGATCGGCGGTCTGGGGCGGCTCGCCGGTGCGGTCTGGGGCGCCGTGCTGCTGGTCGCCCTGCCCGACCTGAGTCACTCGGTGACCGAGCTGCTCACCCTCTCGCCCGCGGCGGCGCAGCGGCTGGAGGGAAACCTGCCCCTGGCGATCTTCGGCGTCACCCTGATCGTGGTCATGATCGCGGCGCCCGGCGGCGTGCAGGGTCTGCTCGCCCGGCTCGGTCGCGCCCTGGTCGCCCGCCGGCCGGGCCGGCGGTCCTGATCCTTCGGTCCGGCCCCGGCCGGGCGCCCCACCTCACCACCACATCCAGATGACGAAAGGCCGGTGTTCCCATGCACCGCACGGCACGAGGCGGTCTCGCCATCGCCAGCACCATCGCCCTGCTCGTCAGCGCCGCCGCCTGCAGCGGTGACGGCGGGTCCAGCCCCGGACGCGGGTCCGTGCCCGGCGTCACCGACACCGAGATCGTGGTCGGCACCCACATGCCGCTCACCGGGCCGGCCTCGGCCGGCTATTCGAAGATCGCCCCGGCGACGAAGGCCTACTTCGACTACGTCAACGCCAACGGCGGCGTGCACGGTCGGAAGATCACCTACAAGATCATGGACGACGGCTACAACCCGGCGAACACCCAGCAGGTGGTCCGCCAGCTGGTCCTGCAGGACAAGGTGTTCGCGATCCTCAACGGGCTCGGCACGCCGACGCACACCGGTGTGCTCGACTTCCTCAAGAGCAACCGGGTGCCCGACCTCTTCGTCGCCTCCGGCAGCCGCAGCTGGGACCAGCCCGACAAGTATCCCGGCACGTTCGGCTTCAACCCGGACTACACGGTGGAGGGCAAGATCCTGGCCAACCACGTGAAGAGCGCACTGCCCGGCAAGAAGGTCTGCTTCCTCGGCCAGGACGACGACTTCGGCCGGGACAGCCTCGCCGGCGTGGAGAAGGTGCTCGGCCCGGTGGCGGTCAAGCAGACCTACGTCACCAGCAACACCAACGTCGCCCCGCAGATCGGCGCGTTCAAGGCGGCGGCGTGCGAGGTGGTCATCCTCGCCACGGTCCCCGGGTTCACCGCCCTCTCCATCGGCACCGCCGCCCGGCTCGGCTTCAAGCCGCAGTGGATGGTCTCCAACGTGGGCGCCGACCACCCCACGCTGGCCAAGCAGCTCGGTGAGGCCGCCCCGCTGCTGGAGGGCATGATCGGCACCAACTACCTGCCGATGCAGAACGACACCGCCAACCCGTGGATCCAGCTCTTCACGAAGGTCAACAAGGAGCACAACGGGAACGCGCCGTTCGACGGCAACACCGTCTACGGCATGTCGGTCGGCTACCTCTTCGTCCAGGTGCTGCTCGCCGCCGGCAAGGACCTCACCCGGGAGTCGGTGACTGAGGCGGTGAGCAAGGGCGGCTACCAGGGGCCCGGGCTGGCGCCGTTGCGCTTCTCGGCGACCGACCACTCCGGCTACGGCGGGCAGCAGCTGAGCCGGGTCAGCGGAGGAACGCAGAGCTACTTCGGCCCGGTCTACGAGACCGACGAGGCCGACGGGCCGGTGAACGAGTACACCGCGACGCCGGTGCAACCGCCGGCGAACGGGGTGCCGACCGCGTCCTGATCCACACCGATCGCCGGCCGGGTCCGGCCGTGGCACCGTCGCCACGGCCAGGCCCGGCCGGCCGTCGTGCCCTCGGGCCGGCGGCGGCGAGGTCGGCTATCTGCATCATCGATGCTGCTTTCTGAATTGCGTGGCGATGCGGTGTCCGTGATCGTGCCGGTCGATCGTTGACCCCGGTCGGTCGGACTCCTACTATCTGCACTGTGAATGCAGATTCAACTCGGTTGTCCGGCCGGGTCGCCCTCGTCACCGGCGCGAGCCGTGGCATCGGGCTCGCCATCGCCCGGCGGCTGGTGGCCGAGGGCGCGCGGGTCGGCCTCACCGCCCGGCGGCCGGAGACGCTCGCCGAGGCGGTCGCCGCGCTCGGTGGCCCGGCGCACGCCGTGGCCGTGCCCGGCCGCGCCGACGACGCCGAGCACCGGGCCGAGGCGGTGCGCCGGGTGGCCGAGGCGTTCGGGCCGATCGACATCCTGGTCAACAACGCCGGCATCAACCCGGCGTACGGGCCGCTCGCGACGCTCGACCTGACCGCGGCCCGCAAGATCCTTGACGTGAACCTGGTCGGCGCGCTCGGTTGGGTGCAGGAGGTCTGCGCCGCGGGCATGACCGAGCGGGGCGGCTGCGTGGTCAACGTTTCGTCGGTCGCCGGCCTCGCCCCGTCGACCGGCATCGCCTTCTACGGGGTGAGCAAGGCCGCCCTCAACCATCTCACCGCCTGCCTGGCTGTCGAACTCGGTCCGACGGTCCGGGTCAACGCGGTCGCGCCCGGAGTGGTGAAGACCCGCTTCGCGGCGGCCCTCTACGAGGGTCGGGAGCAGGAGGTCGCGGCCGCGTACCCGCTCGGCCGCCTCGGGGTGCCGCCGGACGTGGCCGCCGCGGTCGCCTTCCTGGCCTCGCCCGACGCGGCCTGGATCACCGGGCAGACCGTCGTCTGCGACGGCGGCGCGACGCTCACCGGCCGGGCTGCCGGGATGACCCCGCGCCGGCAGAGGGTCAGGCCCTCGCCCGGTGCCCCGGTGGCGCTGATCGCCGCGCGTCTAGACTCGCCGGTGCTGCCGGGTGGGCCGCGGCGGTGGTGAGGGGGCAGAGGCGAATGGGCAGGGCCGAGGCGCCGGTACGGGTCGACGGACGGACCGCCCGCGCCGAACGCACCCGGGCGGCGATCGTCGAGGCACACCTCGCCCTGATCTCCGAGGGGGACCTCCGGCCGACGGGCGAGCGGATCGCCGAGCGGGCCGGCATCTCGCTGCGCACGCTCTGGACGAACTTCAAGGACATGGAGACGCTCTTCGAGGCCAGCGGCGCCGAGGTGCTCCGCCAGCAGGACGCCGCCCACCGGACGATCTCGCCGGCGCTGCCACTGGCCAGGCGGGTCGACGCGTACTGCCGGCAGCGGGCCCGGCTGCTCCAGCTGATCGCACCGTCGGCGCGGGCCGCGCAGATGCGCGAACCGGTCTCCGACCAGCTGCACCGCAACCGGCTCAAGCACATCGGGCGGGTGCGCGACGAGGTCGAGCAGCTCTTCGCAGCCGAGCTGCCGCCGTCCGGGCCGGGCCGCAAGCAGTTGGTCGACGCGATCGTGGCGGCGAGCATGTGGCCGGCCTGGTCGATGCTCCGCGACGGCCTCGGGCTGGGGGTGGACCAGGCCCGCGCGGTGATGGCCCGCACGGTCGGCGCGCTGCTGGCCGCCGCCGACGACTGACCCCACGGACGCCTCTTTCCAACCGGTTACCTATAGGTAACACTGAATGCATGGTTACTGCATCAAGAGTGCAAATAACCGTGCTGCGGGGCCGGGACGAGGAGTGCCGGGCGATCCGCCGGCTGCTCGACGGCCTGGCCGACGGCGGCGGCGCCCTGGTGCTCCACGGCGAGCCGGGCTCCGGCCGGAGCGCACTGGTCGGCTACGCCCACCGGCACGCCGAGGGCTGCGCCGTGCTCGCCGCAGCGGGGCTCGCGGAGGAGGCGGCCGTGCCGTACGCCGGGCTGCAACGCCTCCTCGACCCGGTGCTCGACCGGATCGGGGCGCTGCCCCGCCCGCAGGCTCGCCTGTTGCGCCGGACGCTGGCCGGCGGCGGCTGCCCGACCGAGCGCCGGCTGGCCCTCTGCCTGGCCGTGCTGCGGCTGCTCGCCACCGTCGCCCGGGACCGTCCGGTGCTGTGCACGATGGACGACGTCGACCGGGGCGACCCGCCGACCGCCGAGACGCTCGCCTTCGTCGCCCGGCGGCTGCGCCGGCTGCCGGTCGCCGTCCTGCTCACCGCGGCGACCGCGTCGCCCGGCGGGCTGCCCACCCACCGGCTGCACCCGCTGGACGAGCGGGACAGCGCGGCCCTGCTCGCCGACCGGCTGCCGGAACCGCCCGCCCCGGCGGTGGCCGCGGCGCTGGCGACGGCGGCCGGGGGAAACCCGCAGGCCCTGGTCGACCTCACCGGCACGCTCAGCCACGACCAGTGCCGGGGTGACGCGCCGCCGCCCGTCGCGCCACCGGTCGACGGCGCGCTGGGCCGCGCCTACCGGGCCCGGCTGGACCACCTGTCCGGCGACACCCGCCGGGTGCTGCTGCTCGCCGCGCTGGACCCCGACGCGGACCCCGACACCCTGGTGCGGGCGGCCCGCGCCGGCGGGGCGGCGATCGCCGCGCTCGCGCCGGCCGAGGTGGCCGGCCTGGTCCGGGTCGAGGCGCACCAGATCGCCTTCCCGCAGCCGGTCGTCCGGGCCGTGGTCGCGGCCACCGCCCCGCTCGCCGAGCGACGCGCCGCGCACCTGCTGCTTGCCGGCGTGCTGGACGACCCCGCGGACCGATTGCGCCGGGCCCTGCACCACGCCGCCGCCGCGAGCGGTCCCGACCCGGCGCTCGCCGCCGAGCTGGAAGCCGCCGCGCTCACCGACGGAAGCGACCCGGCCGACGCGTCCGGCGCCCTCGAACGGGCCGCCGAACTCACCGACGAGCCGGCCCGCGCCGCCGAGCGTCGGGTCGCCGCCGCCCGCTACGCCTGGCAGGCCGGATCGCCGCAGCGTGCCCGGCTGCTCCTGGCGGGCCTCAGTGCCGGCCCGCTGTCGCCGTCCGTCGCCGGTCGAGCCGAGTTGCTCCGCGGCGAGATGGTGCTGCGGTGCGGCCCGCTCCCGGCCGCGGCACCCGCGCTGCTGGCCGCGGCGGAGGCGCTGGCCGGCACCGACCGGAGGCTGGCCCTCGTCGCGCTGGCCCGGGCCGGCGAGCTCGCCTCCTACTCGGGCCAGCAGTACCGCTACGCCGATCTCGCGCGCCGCTCCCGGGCGCTGGTCCGCCCCGGCGACCCGCCGGTCACCGAGCTGACCAGCGCCTACCTGAACGGGGTGGGCGCGACGCTGCGCGGCGACCACGAACACGGTGGCCCCGCGCTGCGCCGGGCCGTCGTGCTCGGCGGCCAGCTATCCGGGCCGGCGCTCACCCCGGCTGCGCTGACCTGGGCCGCGGCGGCCGGGCTTCTGGTGGCGGTGGACGGCCCGGCGCACCGGCTCGCCGACCGCGCCGTCGAGCTGGCCCGCAGCCGGGGTGAGCTGTCCGCGCTGCCCCGGGCCCTGGAGCTGCGGGCCGTCGCCGAGTACTGGCTGGGCCGCCACGAGGCGGCGGCCGAGACCTCCCGGGAGGGGCTGCGGCTGGCCCGCGCGACCGGGCAGAGCGCCACGGCCGGCGTCCACCTGGGCATGCTCGCCGTGCTCGCCGCCGTCCGCGCCGATCGGCAGACGTGCCTGCGCCGGCTCCGGGAGATCGGCGAGGCACCCGCGCCGCACAGCCGCCCCTGGGCACTGGCGCAGTGGGCGCTCGCGGTACTCGACCTGACTGACGGTCGGCACGGCGCCGCCGCGGCGCGACTGACCGGGCTGGCCCGCCCCGGCACCGGCCACGGGCAGGTCCTCGTCCAGGTGATGGCCACCCCGTACCTGGTGGAGGCCGCCGCTGTCGACCCGGTGCACCGACCCGCGGCGAACGCCGCGCTGGCCGTCTTCGACCGCTGGGCCAGCAGCACGGCGAGCCCGTCGCGGCGGGCGCTGTCGGCCCGGTGTCACGCCCTGCTGGCCCGCAAGGGCAGCGGGCAGGCCGAGGAACACTTCCACACCGCGCTGCGGCTGCACCCGGCGGACGCGGGCGCCTTCGAGCGGGCCCGTACCGCGCTGCTCTTCGGCCGGGAACTGCGCCGTGCCCGCCGACCCCGCGACGCCCGGTCGCACCTGCACGACGCCTGGGCCGCGTTCACCGTGCTCGGCGCGGACGCGTGGGCCGAACAGGCCACCGCCGAGCTGCGGGCCGCCGGCGAGTCCGTCGGCGCCCCCGACCCGGCCGCCGCCCGGCTGCTGACCGGCCAGCAGCTGCGGATCGCCCAACTGGTCGCCGAGGGCGCCACCAACCGGGAGATCGCCGCCCGGATGTTCCTCTCCACCCGGACGGTCGACCACCACCTGCGCAACATCTTCCACCGGCTCGGCATCCGGTCCCGGACCGAACTCGCCCGAGCGCTCGGCTGACTATTTGGCGTGCCCACAAGCGTGGACTGGCCGCGCGCCGAAGTGCGGTCGCGGTAGGTGGAGTCAGATCGAAGCTTTGGCGAGAACGCGAGGAACAGTCCCATGACCTGCCGCGCGGCTGATCAAGTGCCTGCCGCTCGAACGGTTGTCGGAAGCTCCGGTGCTGGCGAAGCGAGCCTTTGAAGGTCCACCCAGTACGTATTCCGCAGGCGGCGGTAGTCGAACTCCTTGCCCTGCGGGATCCGCCGGACGTTCAACAGGCCATATCCCTTGAGCTCCTTAGTCGCCCGGGTCCAAGTGTCATCGGACAGTCCGTACCGCTTGCGCTGCTCACCCGTGAGCCACGGTGGATTGTCAGGGCTCTTGCCACCCTGTATTTCCAGCAGTACCAACAGCGCCGCGACAGCGGTGCCGGAGAGTGCAAGGATCCAGCCCTGCGTCCAGAAGTCGAGCGGCAGTCTGATGTATCGGCTGGTGCTCCATCCATACCCGCGCCCGTCGCCAGAAGGACTAAGCAGCGTCACGTCCGGAGGGAGGCCCGGATTCCGGTCCAGCCGCAGCAGTTTGGCCCTGCCGAGCCAACTGAGAGCGTCAGCGATGCGGCGAGCACCGTTGATGTCAGGATCGGGGAGACCCAACAGCTCCGCCCACGCGCGGCCGGGCTTCGACCTGATGTCGAAGGGGCGGCGCGCGGCAAGGAGGGTAAGCGTCAAATAGAGCTTTAGTCGCACTCCTCCACCACGACCCCCGCGCATCATCTTCGCTAGCGGTGGGTCGCCGTCCCGATCGTCGCGAACGAAGTCCGGCGGGATCTGGATACCGGACACCCTTTTGGACTTGTCGACGAGACGGCGGAGTCGGGCCAGAGCCTCCGGGACGGGCGGCGTAGCCGACGGACTGGACAACGCGCCTACCTTAGCAGCGGGGAAACCAGGGGTACGGGGGTAAGGGGGTAAGGGGGGTTCACGACGTCCTTCCTATTAGCTTTCCGCCGTAAGCCCTAGGTGCGAAGGTAGCAGGCTCGACGTTATCCTGCAGAAGGGGCGGGTGTAGTTCCGCTGCGAGTTCGTTGTAGCTCCGCTGCAACCTCTAGGCGATGGGCGTTGACCTGCGAATACCTTGAAACGACCATGGAGTCCGCCGGGGAGCTCCCTCCCGGCGCGCCGTGAAGGGAACCCACTCCGTGGTTGATCAGCGTCATGACCGGTCCACAACGCAGCAGATTCCTGCTTCTCCTGAGCCCGATGTAATTCGACATCGCACCAGCCTGACCCGTGCGGAGACGCTCACCCTGGCTGCTGCCACCGCCCGCGGCATGGCCAGCGGAGTCCTCCATGCCGTTACTTCGTGGGTGATCAGGGCGATCGGAAGCGCCTGGTAGATCGGATTCAGACGCGGTGCCGGATGGGGCAGCAGGACAGCAGCCCCATCCGGACATGCGTCGGACCGACTCGATGTGGTGCGGTTCCTACTGACCGGCCATGCTGACAGGAGAGGAGGCCGAGCTAAGACTGGGGCCCAGGCAGGACGAGGGTACGCGCGCCTTCGCCCCGGGCCATCCGGTCGAACGCCTCGGCGGCGCCGTCCAGGGTGGTGCGGTCGGTGATCAGCGGGGCGAGGTCGAGGGTGCCGTCGAGCACCGCCCGAGCCAGCTCGGGCAGGTCGCGATCCGGGTCGGACGAGCCGTAGACGGAGGAACGCAGCGTCCGGGCCGAGTGGAAGATCTCCAGCGCGCTGAGCGGGACGAGGTCGTCCTTGGCTCCCATGCCCACCACGGTCACCTGCCCACCGCGCCGGGCGGACCGCCAGGCGGTGCGGATCGTGCTGCCCCGCCCCACGCACTCGAACGCGTGGTCCACGCCCCGGCCGTCGGTCCGCTCTCGAACCGAGCGGCTGAGCTTGTCGTCGGCGAGCAGGAAGTGGGTGGCGCCGGCCGCGATCGCCAGGCCGGCCTTGGCCGGCGAGACGTCGACGGCCAGCACCGGGTCCGCGCCGGCCGCCCGGGCGGCACCGACCACCGACAGCCCCACCCCGCCGAGCCCGATCACGGCGACCGACTCGCCGGGCGCCACCGTCGCGGTGCGGCGGACCGCGCCGACCCCGGTGAGCACGGCGCAGCCGAGCAGCGCCGCCGCCTCGAACGGCAGCGCGGCGGGGACCGGGATCACCGCGTTCTCGGGTACCACCACCTCCTCGGCGAGGGCGCCGAGGCCGAGCGTGACGTGCAGCGGCTCGCCGGCCTCCGTCCGGCCGCGGGGCGTGGAGGGCGACCCGAGGCCCGCGCAGAGCCACGGCTCGCCGTGCCCGCAGTACCAGCAGTTCCGGCAGGGGGGCGCCCAGTTCAGTACCACGTGCGCGCCGGGCGTCACCCGGGAGACGCCCGCGCCGACCTCGGTGACCACGCCGGCCGCCTCGTGGCCGAGCGCCAGCGGATACGACGGCGCGAGCGTGCCGTTCACCATGGACAGATCGGAGTGGCAGACCCCGGCGGCCCGGATGCCGACCCGCACCTCACCCGGCCCGGGCGCGGGCAGCTCGATCTCCTCCACCCGCAGCGGCGCCCCGACCTCGCGGACGACCAGCGCCCTCATCGCTGGATGGCCTTGGTCTGGAGGAACTCGTCCAGCCCGTGCCGGCCCAGCTCCCGACCGATGCCGGACTGCTTGTAGCCGCCGAACGGGGCGAACGGGTTGAACGGCGCGCCATTGATGTCCACCGCCCCGGTACGCATCCGCCGGGCCACCCGCACCGCGCGTTCCTCGTCGCCGGACCAGACCGCGCCGGCCAGCCCGTACCGCGAGTTGTTGGCGACCGCGACGGCGTGTTCGTCGTCGTCGACGGGGATCACCGCCAGCACCGGGCCGAAGACCTCCTCCTGGGCCAGCGCGCTTCCCGGGTCGACGTCGGCGATCACGGTGGGCGCGACGAAGAAGCCCCGGTCGGGGACCGGGGCGTCCGGGCCGCCGGCGACCAGTCGACCCCCGTCGGCCAGCCCGCGGGTCACGTGGCCCTGGACCCGCTCCCGCTGGGCGGCGGAGACGAGCGGACCCAACCGGGTGGCCGGGTCGAACGGGTCACCGAGCCGGTACCCCTCGGTGGCCTTGGCGGCCAGCGCCAGCGCCTCGTCGTAGCGGGACCGGTGCACCAGCATCCGGGTCCACGCCGTGCAGGTCTGCCCGGAGTTGAGGAAGGCGTTGCCCACCCCGACCTTGACCGCGGTGACCAGGTCGGCGTCGTCGAGGATGACGTTCGCCGACTTGCCGCCGAGTTCCAGCGCGACCCGGGCGATCCGCTCCGCCGTCAGGTGGGCGATCCGCCGGCCGGTCGCGGTGGAGCCGGTGAAGGAGACCATGTCGACGTCCGGGTGGCCGGCGATGGCCTCGCCGACCACCGGGCCGGTGCCGGTGACCAGGTTGACCACCCCCGGCGGGAAGTCGGCCTCGTGGATCGCGTCGAAGAGCAGGTACGACACCAGCGGCGTCAGCTCGCTCGGCTTGAGCACCACGGTGCAGCCGGCGGCGAGCGCGGGGGCCAGCTTCGCCACCACCTGGTGCAGCGGATAGTTCCACGGGGTGATCGCGCCGACCACGCCGACCGGCTCGCGGACCACCGTCGAGTTGCCCACCGTCTCGTCCGCCGGCGGGCGGGCGGCCAGCTCCACGTAGCTGTGCAGCACGGTGAGCGGCAGGCCGGCCTGGACGCGGGTGGCCAGCTTCAGCGGGGTGCCCAGTTCCAGGGCGATGGTGCGGCCGATCTCGTCGGCGCGGGCGGAGAGGGCGGCGTGCAGCCGGTCCAGGTGCGCGGCCCGCTCGGACGGCGCGGTCGCGGCCCAGCCGTCGAAGGCGGCCCGGGCGGCGGCCACGGCGCGGTCGACGTCGGCCGCCGTGCCGGCCGGTACGGTCGCGACGACCTCCTCGGTCGTCGGATTCTCCACCGGCAGGGTCGCCCCGTCCGGCGCGGTGACCCACCGGCCGTCGAGGTAGAGATCGGTCCGTGCGAGATCCATCGCGCCCCTCACGTAGGTCCCGAAACTAGCAGTGCAAGTTTGGACCCTAGTACGCCCCGGCGGCCGGCGGGAGGGGCGGCAACGGGCCGACGTGCTGTTCGTAGGTGCGGGACAGCCCGTCGATGAGCGCGTCGAGGCCGAGCACGAACGCCCCCTCGTCGACCTGCTGCTGGTGCTCGGCGAGTCGGTGCGCCTGGGTCAGGTGCGGGTACTGCTCGGTGTAGAGCCCGGGATCCTCGACGAAGCCGCGAGCGAACGAGCCCAGCGCCGACCCGGCGACGAAGTAGCGCATCAGCGCTCCGATGTGGGTGGCCCGGGCGGGCGGCCAACCGGCGTCGACCAACCCGCCGTAGACCGCGTCCGCCATGGCCAGCGCGGCCGGCCGCCGTCCGGGGCCGCGGGCCAGGTACGGCACGATGTTCGGGTGCGCCGCGAGCGCCGCCCGGTAGGAGTGCCCCCACCGGCGCAGCGCCTCCCGCCAGTCGACCTGACCGAAGAAGGACACGTCGACCTGCCCGGTGACACTGTCCGCGACCGCGTCGAGGATCTCGTCCTTGGTGGCGAAGTGGTTGTAGAGCGACGGCCCGCGCACCCCCAGCTCGGCGGCGAGCCGGCGGGTGGAGAAGGCCTCCAGTCCCTCGGCGTCGATCAGCGCGGCGGCGGCCTCGACGATCCGCTGCCGGCTGAGCAGCGCCTGTCGCGGCCGGGGCATCGCGTCCTCCTCCTGCTCGTGCTCCGCCGGAGGCGTGCCGCTCCGCGGAAGTGCTGGCTCGCCGGAGGCCTCCGGGGTCCGCGGGAAACTCTGCCACAGCCGGGTCTGGACGGACTTAAACTTGCACCGCTAGTTTAAGGGTCATGGATCTGCAGCTCTCCGCCGAGCAGGCCGCGGTCCGTCGGCTCGCCGCCGAGTTCGTCGACCGCGAGGTGCGGCCGCACGCGGCGGAGTGGGATCGGCGCGAGGCGGTCGACCCGGCCGTCGTCGGCGCGCTCGGCGAGCTGGGGTTTCTCGGCCTGACCATTCCCGAGGCCGACGGCGGCGCCGGCGGCGACCACCTCGCCTACTGCCTGGTCCTGGAGGAGCTGGGCCGGGGGGATTCCGCCATCCGCGGCATCGTCTCCGTCTCGCTGGGCCTGGTCGCCAAGGCGATCGCCGCCCACGGGTCGGCGCCGCAGCGGGCCGAGTGGCTGCCCCGGCTCTGCTCCGGCGCCGCCCTCGGCTGCTTCGCGCTCACCGAGCCGGACAGCGGCTCGGACGCCGCCGCGCTGCGCACCCGCGCCGACCGCGACGGCGACGACTGGCTGGTCACCGGCACGAAGACCTTCATCACCAACGGCACGACCGCCGACGTGGCGCTGGTCTTCGCCCGCACCGGCGGCCCCGGTCACCGCGGGATCACCGCCTTCCTGGTGCCGACCGGCAGTGCCGGGCTGACCCGGCGGGAGATCCACGGCAAGCTCGGCCTGCGCGCCCAGGCCACCGCCGAGCTGCGCTTCGACGGCGTACGGGTGCCCGACGCGGCCCGCCTCGGCGACGAGGGCGCCGGCTTCCGGCTGGCGCTCGGCACCCTCGCCAAGGGACGCATGTCCGTCGCCGCCGGCTGCGTGGGCATCGCCCAGGGCTGCCTTGACGCCGCCGTCGCCTACGCCGGGCAGCGCACCCAGTTCGGCGGGCCCATCGCCGGCCACCAGCTGGTGCAGCAGCTGCTCGCCGGCATCGCGGTGGACACCGCCGCCGCCCGGCTGCTCGTGTGGCAGGTGGCCGACCTGATCGACCGGGGCCAGCCGTTCGCCACCGAGGCGTCGATGGCCAAGCTCTTCGCCAGCGAGGCGGCCGTGCGGGCGGCCAACAACGCGGTGCAGGTCTTCGGCGGCTACGGCTACATCGACGAGTACCCGGTCGGCAAATACCTGCGCGACGCCCGGGTCACCACCCTCTACGAGGGCACCAGCCAGATCCAGCAGCTCCTCATCGGACGCGCGCTCACCGGCGTCAACGCCTTCTAGCAGCATCCCCACCACCCGGAGGAACCATGGACTTCGCGCTATCCGACGAGCAGCGGGCCATCCGCGACACGGCCCGCGACTTCATCGCCCGGGAGGTGATGCCGCTGGAGCAGGAGCTGCTGCGGCGGGAGCGGGCGCACCAGCCCGGGCTGGACCGCAGTGAGCTGCGTGAGCTGCAACTGAAGGCCCGCAAGTTCGGCTTCTGGGGACTGGCCACCGCCGAGGAGTACGGCGGCATGGACCTGCCCGCCGTCACCCAGTCGCTGATCTGGACCGAGATCGGCCGCTCGTTCGTGCCGTTCCGGTTCGGCGGCGAGGCCGACAACATCCTGTTCCGGGCCAACGAGGAGCAGCAGCGTGAGTACCTGCTGCCGACCATCGAGGGGGAGCGGCTCAGCTGCTTCGCGATCACCGAACCGGGCGCCGGGTCGGACGCGGCGAACATCAAGCTCAGCGCCCGCCGGGACGGCGGCGACTGGGTGCTCAACGGCGAGAAGACCTTCATCACCGGCGGCCACGAGGCCGACTTCGCCATCGTCATCGCGGTCACCGACCCGGAGAAGGGCGCCCGCCGTGGCGGCGCCACCGCGTTCCTGGTGGACCGGGAGATGGGCTGGCGGTCGGAGTTCATCCAGACCATGGGTGAGGGCGGCCCCGCGTCGCTCGTCTTCGACGACGTCCGGGTACCCGAGCGCAACATCCTCGGCGAGATCGGCCAGGGCTTCACCCTCGGCATGGAGTGGATCGGCAAGGGGCGCTACATCATCCCCTCGCACGCGATCGGCATCGCCGAGCGGGCGCTGCGGATGGCGATCGACCAGGCCAACAGCCGGGAGACGTTCGGCCGGCCGATCGGCGAGAACCAGGCGATCCAGTGGATGATCGCCGACTCGGAGACCGAGCTGGAGGCGGCCCGGTGGTTGGTGCTGCGGGCCGCCTGGACGGTCGACCAGGGCATGGACCCACGGCACGCCTCCTCGATGTGCAAGCTCTACGCCGCCGGCATGGTCAACCGGGTGGTGGACCGGGTGATGCAGATCCACGGCGGCATGGGCTACACCCGCGAGCTGCCCATCGAACGGTGGTACCGCCAGGTCCGCCTCTACCGGATCTTCGAGGGCACCGACGAGATGCAGCGGCTGATCATCTCCCGCGACCTGCTGCGTGGCTACACCCGGCTGGGCGGGCACCTGGCATGAGGACCTTCGCCTCCATCGACGACCTGGCCGCGGCGGTCGGCGAGACCGTCGGCCCCGGGCCCTGGCAGACCGTCGACCAGAGCCGGGTCGACCTCTTCGCCGACGCCACCGACGACCACCAGTGGATCCACGTCGACCCGCGGCGGGCCGCGGCCGGCCCGTTCGGCGGCACCATCGCCCACGGCTACCTGACCCTGTCCCTGCTGCCGGCGCTGGTCGGCCGGCTCTGCCGGGTCGAGGGGGTGGGGATGGGGGTCAACTACGGCCTGAACCGGGTGCGCTTCCCGGCCCCGGTGCGGGTCGGCAGCGCGGTGCGGGCCAGCGCGACCATCGCCGAGGTGTCCCCGGTGGACGGTGGGTTGCAGGTGGTCACCGTGGTCACCGTGGAGTGCGACGCGGGTGGCAAGCCGGCCTGCGTCGCCGAGACGGTCAGCCGCCTCTACCGGAGCGCGGCCCGATGACCGCCCTGTCGCTGGCCATGGTGCTGGCCGAGTCGGCGCGCCGGCACGCCGACACCGTCGCCGTGGTGGACGGGGAGATCCGGGTGACCTACGCCGAGCTGTGGCTGGAGGCCCGCAGCTACGCCGCCGGGCTGCGGGAGCTGGGCGTCGGACCGGGTGACCCGGTGGCCCTGCTCGCCCCGAACGTGGTCGACTTTCCCCGGGTCTACTACGGCGCCCTCGCCGCTGGCGCGGTGCTGGTCCCGGTGCACCTGCTGCTCACCCCGGACGAGGCCGGGCACGTGCTGCGTGACAGCGGCGCGAAGCTGCTGGTCTGCCACACCTCCCAGCTCGCCCTGGGCGCGGCGGCCGCGGAGTCCGCCGGCGTCGCGCTGGTGACGGTCGGCCCAGCCGCGACCGGTGTCGCGGCCCGCCGGCTGGAGGACGTGAGCGAGCCGCTGGCGCCGCTGCCGTCGTACGTCACCCGGGCCGCCGAGGACACCGCGGTGGTGCTCTACACCAGCGGCACCACCGGGGTCCCCAAGGGGGCCCTGCTCACCCACCTCAACCTGGTCATGAACGCCACCGTCAACGTCTTCGACGCCAACGACGCCCGGGAGACCGACGTGGTGCTCGGCTGCCTGCCGCTGTTCCACAGCTTCGGTCAGATGGTGGCGATGAACGGCACCTTCCGGATCGGCGCGACCCTGGTGCTGCTGAGCAGGTTCACCGGCCCGGAGGCGATCGACCTGATGCTGCGCGAGCGGGTGGACGTCTTCCACGGGGTGCCGACCATGTACGTGGCGCTGCTCGAAGCCGCCCGGGGGCGCACCGCCCTGCCCCGGCTGCGGCTCTGCGTCTCAGGCGGGGCGTCGCTGCCGCTCGCCGTCCTGGAGCGCTTCCACGCCGCCTTCGACACCACGATCTTCGAGGGGTACGGACTCTCTGAGACCTCGCCCACGGCGACCACCAACCAGCCGCACTTCGGCACCCGGGCGGGCACCATCGGGCATCCGGTCTGGGGCGTCGAGGTGGAAATCGCCCGCGCCGACCTGGACGAGCGGATAGAGCTGCTGCCGACCGGAGAGCTCGGCGAGATCGTCATCCGTGGGCACAACGTCTTCGCCGGCTACCACGGCCGGCCGGAGGCCACCGCCGAGGCCGTGGTCGACGGCTGGTTCCGCAGCGGCGACCTGGGCCGCAAGGACGCCGACGGGTTCGTCACCATCGTCGACCGGAAGAAGGACCTGATCATCCGCGGCGGCTTCAACGTCTATCCGCGGGAGGTCGAGGAGGCCCTCGCCCGGCACCCGGCGGTCGGCCAGGTGGCGGTGATCGGTGTGCCCGACCCGCGGCACGGCGAGGAGGTGTGCGCGGTGGTGGTGCCCGACCCGGCCGGGCCCGCGCCGAGCGAGCAGGAGCTGATCGACTGGGCGCGCGAGCACCTGGGTCGGCACAAGTACCCGCGTCAGGTCCGCTACGTCGACGCGCTGCCGATCGGGCCGAGTCACAAGGTGCTCAAGCGGGAGCTGCGCCGGACCCTCTCAGCCTCGCCGATCGAGTGACCGCGGCGACCGGTCCGGGACGCGAGGAAGGCTGCGTGCACGGGCGGTCTGCCGTCAGGGCCGGTGGTCCTCGTCGGCCGGGATGATCGACTCTCGCTGTTCGAGGGCGTCGGCCGGGTTGGCGTCCTCCGGCAGGAGCGTGAGCGAGTCCGTTTCGCCGGCCGGCGGCGCGCTCTGCTCGGCCACGTCCGCCTCGCTGGCTTCCACCGGGGTGCTGGTCGCGGTGACGTCCTGCTCCGCGTCGTCCACCACGGTCTGACGCTGCTCGATCGCGTCGGCCTCCGGTGGTTCGCGCAGCGGATCATCCGGGTTGACGGTCATCTCGCATCCTCTCGGCGGGCGGGCCACGGCACTGTTCGCACCCCTTAGTTCCCCGATGGCGGGCCGGAAACCCGGGCACCGGCGGGTAAACCGGGTGTTTTCCCGCAATGGCGCCGGGTACCCGCCGGGCATGCCCGAGGGCCACCTGATCCACCGGTACGCGCGAGAGCAGCACTCCGCGCTGGCCGGCAGCGTTCCGGCGCTGTCCAGCCCGCAGGGCCGATTCGACCCGCACCCGTACGCCGGGCGGACGCTGCGGGCCGTCGAGGCGTACGGCAAGCACCTGCTCTACCACTTCGACGACAGCCCGGCCCTGCACGTGCACCTCGGCATGCGCGGGCTCTTCCTGCGCCACGACGACCCCGCCGTGCCGCCCCGCGGGGGAGTGCGCCTGCGGCTCGCCGGCGAGCGCGTCGCGTACGACCTGATCGCGCCGATCCGGTGCGAGCCGCTTCCGGCCGACGGTGAGCGCGCGCTGCGCGCCTCGCTCGGCCCGGACCCGCTGCGGGCCGATGCCGATCCGGCCGAGGCGGTGCGGCGGATGTCCGCGGCCGGTGGCGCGATCGGCGCGGCCGTGCTCGACCAGGCGACCTGGGCGGGTATCGGCAACGCCTGGCGTGCCGAGCTGCTCTTCCTCGCCGGTCTCGACCCGGATGCGCGAGGGATCGGGCCGGCGCCGGCGCGGCGGCTCTGGGAGCTCGCGGTGCGCTATCTGGCGCTGGGCCGCGACGCCGGACAGGTGGTCAGTGACCCGACCACCCCCGACGAGCGCTGGGTGTACAAGCGCGACGAGTGCCGCCGCTGCGGCGCCCCGGTCCGCCGCTGGCAACTCGCCGCCCGCACCGCCTACGCCTGCCCCGTCGACCAGCCCGTCGCGGCGGTGAGGCACGACCGGAGGGCCGACTAGGTTGTTGCGCTACCTAGGTGGCGGCGCTATCGTCCCCACGTGATCTTTCGAGCGGCCCGCACCACCCGGTCCCGGTAGGGCCGGGATGGACCAGGAACGGCGGGCGCAGTGGCTGCGCGGGGTGCTCGACCTCTGCGTCCTCGCGCTGCTCAGCCGGGGGGAGTCCTACGGCTACCAGCTGTCCCAGGCGCTGCGCGCCCACGGGCTCGGCGCCGTGCAGGGCGGCACCCTCTACCCGGTGCTGCTGCGCCTGCAGCGCTCCGGACTGGTGAGTGCGCACTGGCGCGAAGGGGAGACCGGCCCGGCCCGCAAGTACTACCGGATCAGCCCGGCCGGCAGCGAGGCGCTGCGCACGACCGGCACCGACTGGACCGCCTTCGCCGCGAGCGTGGGCGCGATACTGAGCGAGGAGCAGATGCGGTGAACCACCACGCCTGGCTCGCCGCCCTCACCGGCGAGCTGCGCCGGCACGGGGTGGGCCCCGACCTGACCGGCCACGTCGTCGCCGAGGCCGCCACCCACCTGCGGGAGAGCGGGGAGCCGCCGCTACGGGTCTTCGGCCCACCCGAGACGTACGCCCGGGCGGTCGCCGACAGCGTCGGCGGGCCCGACCTGCGCCCGCCCCGCCGACAGCCGGGCCCGGTGCGGCTCGCCGCGCAGGGCATCACCAAGCGCTACCGCGGACGCACCGTGCTCGACCGGGTCGACCTGACCGTCCGCGCGGGGGAGATCGCCGCGGTGGTCGGCGCCAACGGCGCGGGCAAGAGCACCTTCCTGCGGATCTGCGCCGGCATGCTCAGCCCTGACGCCGGCACCGTGCGGGTGCACGGCACCCTCGGCTACTGCCCGCAGGACGGCGGCACCGCCGAGTTCCTCGACCCCGACGAGCACTTCGTACTCGTCGGGGCGGGCCGAGGGCTGGACCGGAGCGCGGCCCGGCGGTCCGGCCGCGCCGGGGCCGCCGCGCTGGACTGGGCCCCGCCGGCCGGCACGCAGACGCGACACCTCTCCGGCGGCACCCGACAGAAGCTGAACCTGGTGCTGGCCGGGCTGGGCGAACCCGACGTGCTGCTGCTCGACGAGCCCTACCAGGGCTTCGACCGGGGCACCTATCTCGACTTCTGGCACGAGGTGTGGCGGTGGCGCGACGCCGGCAAGGCCATCGTCGTCGTCACCCACCTGCTCAACCAGCTCGACCGCGTCGACATCGTGCTCGACCTGACCACCCCTCGGGAGCGCCGCGCATGACCAAGATCCTCGTGGTGGCCGAGTCCGCGCTGCGGGAACTGCTGCGCCGGCGTTCGGTGCTGCTGATCCTGCTGCTGTTGCCGCTCGCCTTCTACCTCAGCCGCCGCGGCGATTACCTCGGCCAGTCGATCCGCTTCGTCTGCCTGGGGCTGGGCTGGGCGCTGAGCACCGCGGCGCTCTTCGCCGGCAGCGCGGCGCGCGGGATGGAACCCCGGCTGCGGCTGTCCGGCTACGGCAGCCTGCACCTGGTGCTCGGGCGGCTGCTCGCCCTCTGGACGGTGGGCGTGCTGCTCTCCGCGCCGTACTTCGTGCTCATCCTCGTCGACCAGCACGACGTCCGGTACGCCGCCATCGCCCTGATCATGGCGCTGACCGTGGCGGTGGCCGCCCCGTTCGGCCTGCTGCTCAGCGCGGTGCTGCCCCGCGAGCTGGAGGGGACGCTGGTGCTGCTGACCGTCGTCGGCCTGCAGATGGTGATGGACCCGGCGAACAACATCACCCGGGCATTGCCGTTCTGGTTCAGCCGGGAGATCGCCACGTACGCCATCGACCACACCGGCGGTGGCTACCTGAGCCGGGGCCTCACCCAGGGGATCACGGTCGCGGTCACGCTCACCGTCCTGGTCGCGGTGGCCGGCGCCGTACGGCTGCGCCAGCGCCGCCACCTGCGGTTCGCCTAGCGATCGAGGGCCAGCTCGTCGGCCCGGTCGGTGAGCGCGCGTCGCTCGCTCGGCGCGTCGCTCATCGCCGCGGCGGCCCGGAACAGCCGCACGGCTCGGACCCGGTCGCCCTGGCGGGCGGTCAGCTCGGCCTCGGCGGCGAGCGCCGGCGGGTAGCCGTCCAGCGTGCCGCCGGCGCGTGCCCCGGCGAGCAGGGCCAACCCGGTCGCCGGCCCGTACGCGAAGCCGTGCGCCACGGCCCGGTTCAACTCCACCACCGGCGAGGCGGAGCGCCGCGCCAGCCGGTCGTACCAGCCGGCGATGGCCGGCCAATCGGTCTCGGCGCTGCTGCGGGCGGTGGCGTGACAGGCGGCGATGCGCGCCTGGAGCGCGTACGGGCCGTCCTCGCCGGCCCGGCGCGACACGTCGAGTCCCTCGGCGACGGCGGCGTGATCCCACCGGGACCGGTCCTGCCGGTCGAGCGTGAGCAGGTTGCCCGCGGCGTCGCGCCGGGTCGACCGGCGGGAGTGCTGGAACAGGAAGAGCGCGAGCAGCCCGGCGACCTCCGGCTGACCGGGCAGCAGCCCGTCGACCAGCCGGGCCAGGCGGATCGCCTCGTCCGCGAAGGCCGGCTCGCCGTCGGCGTCGTAGCCCCGCGTGAAGAGCAGGTAGAGCACGGCCAGCACGCCGGGCAGCCGCTCCGCCAGCGCCGGGCCGCTCGGCACCCGGTAGGGGATGCCGGCCTGGGCGATCTTCGCCTTGGCCCGGGTCAGCCGGCGGGTCATCGTCGACTCGCTGACCAGCAGGGCGCGCGCGATGTCGACGGTGGCCACCCCGCAGACGGTCCGCAGGGTGAGCGCCACCCGGGCCTCCATCGCCAGGGCCGGATGGCAGCAGGTGAAGATGAGCCGCAACCGGTCGTCCACCACGTCCTCCTCCCCGGCCCTCGGCGGCGCCACCTCCTGCTCGGTGAGCAGCGCCAACTCGCGCAGCTTGCGCCGCTCGGTGTCGGCCCGGCGCAGCACGTCGACGGCCCGGTTCCGGGCGACCGTCATGAGCCAGCCGCCCGGATTGCCGGGTACGCCGTCGCGGGGCCAGCGCTCCAGGGCGAGCGTCAGCGCCTCCTGGGCGCAGTCCTCAGCGAGCGTCCAGTCGCCGGTCACCCGGATCAGCGCCGCCACGATCCGCGGAAACGACTCCCGACCCGCGGCGGCCACCGCCCTGGACGCCTCCGTCACCGGATCAGGCGTCCAGGTCCATGAAGGGCCGCAGCTCGATCCGGCCCGCGTACGCCATCGGGTGGCTGCGGGCCACCTCGATCGCCTCGTCGAGGTCGGCGCACTCCAGCAGGTCGAAGCCCACGATCACCTCCTTGGTCTCGGCGAACGGGCCGTCGCTGACCAGCAGCTCACCGGCCCGGACCCGGACCGTGGTGGCCGCGGCCGGCGGGGCGAGCGCGTCGCCCTGCAGGCGCTGGCCCCGGGCGTCGCGCTCGGCCACCCACTGGTGGATGTCCGGCGCCGCGCTCGGGTCGGCGTCCGGCTCGGTGTCGGTGCAGACGAACATCATGTACTTCATGTCGTACTCCTCGGTGTGTGACTCCACCAGGGTGACGATCGGCGTGCCCCGTTCCGGACAGCGACCCGGGAAGAAATCTACCGGCGGCTTCGGCGCGGCTCCCGGCCCAGTGGCGGCTCACCGGGTCGGTCGGGCGGCGGCCGGGTTAACCGTCGGGCCGAACGCGGTGAGGAACCGGTCGCGGAACGCGTCCATCGGCCAGACCGGCGCGTCCGGGCCTGGCCGCAGGCCGTCCTGCCAGCCCCATCCGGCGATCCGGTCGAAGACCGCCGGATCTCGGGCGACGATGGTGATCGGCACGTCCCGGCTGGCATTCGGGCCGGTGACCACCGGGGCCGGCTGGTGGTCGCCGAGGAAGACCAGCACCAGGTCGTCGTCGCCGTACGTCTCGACGTAGGAGATCAGGGTCTCCAGCGAGTACCCGATCGACAGCCGGTAGCCGGCGCGTACCTCGGCCGTCGAGCGGCGGACGGTGTCTCCCGGTCCTTCCGTGCTGGCCGCCGCGTGGGCGAAGACCGAGCCGTCGCCCACGTCGTCCCAGCCGATCAGCCGGGGCACCGCCGTCCACGGGGAATGGCTGGAGATCAGCGGGATCTCCGCCATCAGCGGCGGCCGGTCGGCGCGGGCCCGCTCGGTGCGCTGGAAGGTGGCCAGGGTGTACTGGTCCGGCATCGGGGCGTAGCTGAACTTCGGGCCGCGGTAGCCGAGCCGCTCGGCGTCGTAGTAGCCGTCGTAGCCGAAGAAGGTCCCCTCCGGCCAGGGCTGGGTGGCGGCCGGCATCACCCCGACCGTGCGCCAGTCGGCCCGCCGGAACGCGCCGTTGAGGGTGAGCCGGTCGCTGGCCAGCAGGCTGCGGTGGCGCTGCTCGTTGTCGATCCACAGCCCGGAGAGCAGCGTGTCGTGGGCCAGCCAGCTCCCGCCGCCGGCCGTGGGGGAGGTGAGGAAGCCACTGCGGGCGGCGTACCCGTCGGCGCGCAGCCGGCGGTTGCCGGCGTCGAGCAGCGCGCCGATCTCCGGGGCGAACTCCGGGTCCTCGACCGCGTCCCGTCCGTAGCTCTCCACGAACGCGAGGATCACGTCCTTGCCCCGCAGCCCGGTCAGCAGCTGGTCGCCCGGGGTGTCCCGGAACGGGTCGGTGGCGATCTCGGCGGTGAACGTGGTGCGGTCCCGCAAGCGGGCGTGCACCTGGGCGACGTGTGCGCTGACCAGGGCACTCGCGCCGGTGTCCGCGACCGGCACGCCCGGCCCGACCCGCACCCCGAACGCGGCGCAGGCCACCCAGGCGACGGTCAGCGCGGCCACCGTCCGGGTCGCGGCCCGGTCGTGCCGGACCACCAGCCCGGTCAGCCGGCGCACCGCGAGCGTCATGAGCAGCAGCAGGCCGGCGGCGAGCAGCAGCGCGCCGATCGCCGCGCCGACCGCGCCGGCCCGGCCCACCGAGTCGGTGACGAAGCCGAACGCGTCGTCCAGCAGCGCCCAGTCCAGGACCAGGTCGAACGGCCGGGCCAGCGCGGAGTCGAAGCCCAGGTCGGCGAGCTTCAGCACCGCCAGCAGGCCGAGCAGCGGGCCGGCCAGCGCGACCGCCACCCGCCGCCCGCGCCCGGGCAGCGCCAGCAGCAGGGCGACGCCCAGCAACCCCTCCAGCGGGATACGCAGGAAGGCGCCGGGCGTCAACCGGTCCATCCGGTCCGGGCCGACCAGGGCGGCGAAGACCAACACGCCGGCCAGCATGGTGAGCAGCCCGGCCGCGACCGACCGCGCCACCCGCCACCCGCCGCCGGCGATCGGGGTACGCGACGCCGCCGCGTCGCCGACCGGCCGGTCCTCCGTGCGCTCGCCGGTGTCGGCGGACGGCTCTGCCTCGGCGCCCATCAACGTCCCCACTCGTCGGCGCGGGCGGCGCCGACGGCCAGCGCCGGCGGTCGGGCCGTCGCCCCGCCCGGCAGCACGCGCACCCGCTCCGCCACCAGTTGGACCGGAACCACCCCGGCGACGTGCCCGGTCGGGCGGGGGCGGGGCCGCAGGGGGCGGTGCCGCCACAACCAGAACACGTCGCGCGCGAACGACTCGACGAGCAGCGCCAAACCGCCGGCCACCAGCAGCGTGGCCCACCGGTGCGGCAGCACGCCGGCCAACGCGACCGCCAGGACGATCCCCTGCGCCGCCGCGGCCACCTTGCGCCACTGCCGGGCGGGCAGCGTCGCGCGCAGCCACGGCAGCGCCCAGCCGGCGACGACGAAGGCGTACCGCATCCCGCCGATGGCGAGCACCCAGCCGCCGGCGTTCGGCGCGACGTGCACGCTGAGCACCAGCAGGAGGAAGGCGTCGGCCTCCATGTCGAACCGGGCGCCGAGTGCGCTGGCGGTGCCGGTCCGCCGGGCGACCCGGCCGTCGACCGCGTCCAGCAGCAGCGCGACCACGGTGAGGGTGGTCAGCAGCCCGACCGGCGTGGGCCGGCCGATCGCCGCGTCCACGACCAGCGCGGTCACCCCGCCGGCCAGGACGGCCCGGGTCAGCGTCACCCGGTCCGCCGGTCCGAGGCGTACCGCGCCCGCGCGTCCCAGCCCGCGGCTGAGCGCGACACAGGTGACCAGGCCGTAGCCCACGCCGACCAGCCAACCCGGGCCGGTCAGCCCGACCGTGGCGGCCAGCGCGCCGAGCAGGACGATCTGGGCGGTCAGCCCGATCAGCGGACCAGTTCGAACTGTGGGCACCGTGCCTCCGTGTTTATGATCGACGACCCTGACAGGGAACACGGATGACGGGGCCGTTCGGTTCGGTCAGGCCCGAGGTGAGGAGCAGCCGGTGACCCGTGAGGCGCACGCCTTCTGGCTTCGGACGCCTGGTCAGGGGGAGATCCGGCCGGTCACGCTGCCGGCACCGGGGCCGGACGAGGTGCTGGTCCGGACCTGCTACTCCGGGGTCAGCCGGGGCACCGAGACCCTGGTCTTCGCCGGCCGGGTGCCCGCCGACCAGTACGCCGTGATGCGCGCGCCCTTTCAGGAGGGCGACTTCCCGGCCCCGGTGAAGTACGGCTACCTCAACGTCGGAACGGTCGAGCAGGGCCGGGCCGACCTGCTGGGCCGCAGCGTCTTCTGCCTCTACCCGCACCAGACCGGGTACGTGGTCCCCGCCAAGGCGGTCGTACCGGTGCCCGACGGGGTGCCGCCGGCCCGGGCCGTGCTGGCCGGCACGGTGGAGACCGCGGTGAACGCCCTCTGGGACGCCGCGCCCCTGCTGGGCGACCGGGTGAGCGTGGTCGGCGCCGGCATGGTGGGCTGCTGCGTCGCGGCCCTGCTCGCCCGCTTTCCCGGGGTGCGCGTGGAGCTCGTCGACACCGACCCGAGCCGGGCCGGGATCGCCGGCGCGCTCGGCGTCGACTTCGCGTCGCCGGCCGACGCGGCCACCGGACGCGACCTGGTGGTGCACGCCAGCGCCAGCGCCGCCGGCCTGCAACGCTCGCTGGAGCTGCTGCGCCCGGAGGGCACCGTCGTCGAGCTGAGCTGGTACGGCGACCGCCCGGTCGAGTTGTCGCTGGGCGGGGTGTTCCACAGCGGACGGTTGAGCATCCGTGGCAGCCAGGTCGGCACGGTCGCCCCGGCCCGGCGGGGGTCTCGGAGCTTCACCGACCGGCTGGCGCTCGCCCTGGACCTGCTCGACGATCCCGCCTTCGATGCCCTGATCACCGGCGCGTCCCGCTTCGCGGAGCTGCCGGACGTGCTCGGCCGCCTGACGTCGGGCGAACTGCCCGCGCTCTGCCACCTCATCACCTACGACGGGGAGTGATCCGTGTTCAGTGTGACCGTCCGTGACCACATGATGATCGCCCACAGCTTCCGCGGCGAGGTCTTCGGGCCCGCGCAGCGGCTGCACGGCGCGACGTTCGTGGTGGACGCCACGTTCCGCCGCGCCGACCTGGACGCGGACGGCATCGTGGTCGACATCGGCCTGGCCACCGAGCAGCTCAAGGCCGTCCTCGGTGAGCTGACCTACCGCAACCTCGACGACGAGCCCGCCTTCGCGGGAACCAACACCACCACCGAGGTGCTGGCCCGGACGGTCGCCGACCGGCTCGCCGAACGGGTGCACGCCGGTCAGCTCGGCGAGGGCGCGCGCGGCCTGGCCGGCATCACCGTCACCCTGCACGAGTCGCACGTGGCGTGGGCGAGCTACGAGCGATCACTGTGAGCGCGAGGAGTGAGCTTGCGAGCCCCGCAGTCGCGAACGAAAGGCCGGCACTGTGAGCGCGAGGAGTGAGCTTGCGAGCCCCGCAGTCGCGAACGAAAGGCCGGCACTGTGAGCGCGAGGAGTGAGCTTGCGAGCCCAGCTGGGCTCGCCGGCCCCGCGGTGAGGTTCGAGGCCGGGTCGGTGGGCGTTCGCGAGGTGCACGTGGTGCTGCCGAACGACATCGACGACCCGGCCACGCCGAGCGGCGGCAACCAGTACGACCGGCGGGTCTGCCGGGGGCTGGCCGAGCAGGGTTGGCGTGTGCACGAGCACGCCGTACCCGGTGACTGGCCGCAGCCGGACGCGACCGCCCGGGCCGCGCTGGCCGGGGTGCTCGCGGCGCTGCCGGACGGCGCGGTGGTCCTGCTCGACGGGCTGGTCGCCTCGCCGGCGCCGGAGGTGTTGACCCCGCAGGCGGCCCGGCTGCGGCTGGTCGTCCTGGTGCACATGCTGCTCGGCGACGACGCCGAGCAGCGGACGTTGACCGCGGCGAGCGCGGTGGTCGCCACCAGTGACTGGACCCGCCGGCGGCTGCTCGACCGGTATCCGCTGCCCGCGCAGCGGGTGCACGTCGCCGCGCCCGGGGTGGACCCGGCGCCCGTGGCGCCCGGCACCGGCACCGGCGCCGCGCTGCTCTGCGTGGCGGCGGTGACCCCGACCAAGGGGCACGACGTGCTGGTCGACGCGCTGGCGCTGGTCGCGGAGCTGCCCTGGAGCTGCGTCTGCGTCGGCGCGCTCACCCGCGATCCCGGTTTCGTGGCCGACCTGCGGGCCGGCCTGGCCCGCTCGGGGCTGGCCGACCGGGTCCGCCTGGCCGGACCGTGCACCGGGGCCGCGCTGGACGCCGCGTACGCCGCCGCCGACCTGCTGGTGCTCCCCTCACGCGGCGAGACGTACGGCATGGTGGTCACCGAGGCGCTGGCCCGGGGGCTTCCGGTGCTCGGCACGGCGGCGGGCGGGCTGCCGGAGGCGTTGGGCCGGGCGCCGGACGGCGAGCTGCCGGGGCTGCTGGTGGCCCCGGACGACCCGCCGGCGCTGGCCGCCGCGTTGCGCCAGTGGCTGGACGACGCCACGCTGCGCCGCCGGCTCGCCCACGCGGCCCGGGCCCGCCGGGACACCCTCGCCGGCTGGCAGGTCACGGCGACGCGGCTGGCGTCGGTGCTGAGCGGGGTGGGTGCGGCATGAGTACCGACGTACTGCTGTCGTTCGCGGCGTGGCTGCGACTGCGGGAGGCCGCCGACGCGGCGGCGCGCGCCGACGGACTGGTCGAGGTGGTCCGCCGTCGGCTGCCGGCCGCCGGGCCGATCGTGCTGCACGACCTGGGCAGCGGCACCGGGTCGATGCTGCGCTGGCTCGCCCCGCGCCTGCCCGGGCCGCAGCACTGGATCCTCTACGACCGGGATCCGGAGCTGCTCGCCCATGCCACGGCCGAAACGGTCACCTCGGCCGACGGTGCCCCGGTCAGCGTGGCGACCCGGTGCACCGACCTCACCCGGCTGACCGCCGCGGATTTCGCCGGCGCGGCCCTGGTCACCGCGTCCGCCCTGCTCGACATGTTCACCGCCGAGGAGGTCGAGCGGGTGGTGGCCGCCTGCGCCGCGGCCGACGCCCCGACGCTGCTGATGATCTCGGTCACCGGCCGGGTGCGGCTCACTCCGGCCCATCCGCTGGACGCGCAGGTCGAGGCGGCCTTCAACGAGCACCAGCGCCGTACCGTCGACGGCCGGCGCCTGCTCGGCCCGGACGCGGTCGACGCCACCGTGGCGGCTTTCGCCCGGCACGGGGTCGCCGTGCAGACCTGGGCCAGCCCGTGGCGGCTGGGTGCCGCGCAGGGCGAGCTGGCGGCCGAGTGGTTCCGCGGCTGGCTGGCCGCGGCCTGCGAGCAGCGGCCGGAGCTGGCCGTCCCGGCGGCCGGGTACGCCCGCCGTCGGCTGGCGGACGCGGCGGCCGGCCGGCTCGGGGTGGTGGTCGAACACCTGGACCTGCTCGCCGGCGGATGAACCCTTTGGGCGTCCGGCGCGTGCCTACCGGAGAGGGAACGATCTTTCGACGGGAGGGCCGGCGCGGATGTTCTGGGCCTGGGCGCGGGCGCTCGGCGGGATCGGGCTGCTCGGCGCGTTGCTGTGGCAGGTGGGTGGCGCGCCCTTCCTCGCCGGGCTGGCGCTGATCGACGGCGGGGCGCTTGCCGCGGCGCTGGCGATCGGGGTGCTCACCACGGTCTGTGGCGCCTGGCGGTGGACCCTGGTCGCCGGCGGGCTCGGGGTGCGGCTGCCCCTGGGCACCGCGGTGGCGCACTGCTACCGCGCGGTGTTCCTCAACGCGACGCTTCCCGGCGGGGTGCTCGGCGACGTGCACCGCGCGGTGCGGCACGGCCGCGACGCCGGTGACGTCGGCCGGGGCGTGCGGGCGGTGGTCTGGGAGCGGACCGCCGGCCAGGTCGTCCAGGTGGGCCTCGCGCTGGTGCTGCTCGTCGCCTTTCCGTCGCCGGTGCGGCCGTACCTGCCGGCCGCGGCGGCCCTGGTGGTGGCGGGCGGGCTCGGCGCGGTGCTGCTGGCCCGGGCGTTGCCTCGCGCCGGCGGGTCGCGCTGGGCGCGGACGCTGCGTACCGCGGTCACCGACGTGCGGGCGGGACTGCTCGCCCGCCGCACCTGGTTCGGGGTGCTGCTCGCCTCCGCGGTGATGGTCGCCGGTCACCTGGCCACCTTCCTGGTCGCCGCGCGTACCGCCGGCTCGACCGCGCCGCTGTCCCGGCTGGTGCCGCTGACCCTGCTCGCGCTGCTGGCGATGGGGCTGCCGCTGAACGTCGCGGGCTTCGGCCCGCGCGAGGGGGTGGCCGCGTGGGCGTTCGGCGCCGCCGGCCTGACCGCCGCCGAGGGGGTGGCCACCGCCACGGTGTACGGGGCGCTGGTGCTGGTGGCCAGCCTGCCCGGCGCGGCCGTGCTGCTCGCCCGCCGGCGCGGCGCTACCCGGCCGGCGGATCCGGCTCGCGCCGACGCGCGGGAAGGAGCCTTGCGTGGTTGAGTGTTGACACAGTGGTGAGCGGGAAGCGCGGCCGATCCGGGCCGCGCCGGACGAAGGAGACCCATGCCCGAAGCACTTCCTGTCGCGACGATCCGCACCCAGGTCACCGTGCCACTGCGCTTCCCGGATGGCTACGCCACCACCGCCCGCCTCTTCACCTTCAAAGGGCTCGTCGACGGTCGGGAGCACCTGGCGTTCGGCCTCGGGGACTGGACGGCGGCACTGGATCGGCACGCCGCGGGTGGTCCCGCGCCGCTGGTACGGCCGCACAGCGAGTGCCTGACCGGGGACGTGTTCGGCAGCCAGCGCTGTGACTGTGGCCCGCAGCTGCGTGAGGCGGTCGAGCGGATCGCCGAGGCCGGTGGCTTCCTGCTCTACCTGCGTCAGGAGGGGCGGGGCATCGGCCTGTACGCCAAGCTGGACGCGTACGCGTTGCAGGACGCGGGGCTCGACACCTACGAGGCGAACGTGGCGTTGGGGCACGGCGAGGACGAGCGGGACTACACCGTGGCGGCGCAGATGCTGGCCACCCTGGAGGTGCCGGCCATCGTGCTGCTCAGCAGCAACCCGGAGAAGGCGGTGCAGCTCGACCGGCTGGGGGTGACGGTGACCGAGCGGGTGCCCACCGGCCTGTACCTCTCCCCGGCCAACGCGGGCTACCTGGCGGCCAAGGCCAGCCGGGCCGCCCGTACCTCCGACCTTCCCGCCGTCCGATGACCTCCGGGCCGGTGCGGGCGCGGCCGTACGTGCTGCTCAGCTGCGCCACCTCGATCGACGGCTACATCGACGACGCCACCGAGCAGCGACTGGTGCTCTCCAACGCCGACGACCTGGCCCGGATCGACGAGGTCCGGGCCAGCTGCGACGCGATCCTGGTCGGCGCGGGCACCGTCCGCGGCGACGACCCGCGACTGCTGATCCGCTCGGCGTCGCACCGGGACGCGCGGGTCGCCCGTGGCCTGCCCGCCTCGCCCACGAAGGTGACCCTCACCGCCTGCGGCGACCTCGACCCGACGTCCCGGTTCTTCACCGCCGGGAAGGCGGAGCGGGTCGTGTACTGCGCGACGGGCGCGCTGGAGAAGACCGGGGAACGGGTCGGCGAGCTGGCCACGGTGGTCGACGGCGGCGATCCGGTGGATCTCGGGTTTGTGCTGGGCGACCTCGCCGACCGGGGGGTGCGCCGGTTGATGGTGGAGGGCGGCGGGACGGTGCACGCGCAGTTCCTCTCCGCCGGGCTCGCCGACGAGCTGCACCTGGTGATCGCGCCGTTCTTCGTCGGCGACTGCCGGGCGCCGCGCTTCGTGGGCGACGGCCGCTACCCGTGGCATCCGGGTCGTCGGGCCACCGTGGCGGAGGTCCGCCAGATCGGCGACGTGGTGCTGGTCCGCTACGCCCTCTCCGACCGCTGCCTGGGCTGATCGACCGGCCGCACCCCTGGGCGAGATCGTCGGCACCGTCGGCGATGGACTGTTTCGCTTTGATCAACCCGTTGACACGGCCGTGTCCTGCCCGGAACTATCAGCGACGTCCGATGGCCCGCCCTCGTGGTTCACGTGTCTCCATGTGACAACGATGTCAGTCATCCGCGTAGTCCCGCACCACGCTCCGCAGCAGCAACGGTCCACTCTGCCCACACGTTCGACGGACTCGACCCGGATCGAGTCGAAAGGCCCGGCCCCCATGGCGTACCCCTCAACCGCCCGCCCCTGGCACCGCAGCCTGTCCGCCGCGACAGCCGCGGTCCTGCTGCCGGCGGGACTGCTCGTCGCCGCACCCCTGGCGAATGCCGCACCAAGCTCGGCGCCGCCCGGCAACTTCAACTCCTCGTTCGAGTCGGCCGACCCGCGACCGGCGACGAGCACCGCCGAGGTCGGCACGGACGGAAAGCCGGTCCAGGCGAACCTGAGCGGGTCGGTCACCACCCTGCCCGGCAGCCTGCTCGGCAAGGTCAGCGCGGTGACCGCGAGCGCCGAGTACCCGCCGGCGGAGATCGCCGCCAATCTCAAGGACGACAATCCGTCGACCAAGTGGCTGGCGTTCAACCCGACCGGCTGGGTGACCTACCGGCTGGCCGAGCCGTCGGTGGTGCGGCGGTACGCGCTCACCTCCGCGAACGACGCGCCGACCCGCGACCCCCGGGACTTCGTCGTGCAGGGGTCGAACGACGGCAGCACCTGGAGCGACCTCGACCGGCGGACCGGTGAGAAGTTCGGTGGGCGCCTGGCCACCAACGTCTACAGCTTCACCAACAGCACCGCCTACGGCTACTACCGGCTGAACGTCACCGCGAACTCCGGTGACTCGATCCTGCAGCTCGGCGACTGGAACATCAGCGACGGTTCGAACGTCAGGCCGCCGGCCACCCCCATGGTCAGCGTCGTCGGCGCCGGCCCGGTCGGTGGCTACACCACCAAGCCGGAGGCCGGGTTCACCGGGACGGCCGCCCTGCGCTACGCGGGCGGCGCCGAGGCCGACGGCCGCTCGTACGCGACGAACAAGCTCTTCGACGTCGACATCCCGGTCGGGCCGAAGACCCGGCTCTCCTACAAGATCTTCCCCGAGTTCACCGGCCAGGACGCCCAGTACCCGTCCACCTACGCGGCCGTGGACCTGCACTTCACCGACGGCAGCTACCTGAGCCAGCGCTCGCCCGTCGACCAGCACGGCTACCCGCTCCCGGCGGCCGGACAGGGCGCGTCGAAGGTGCTCTACGCCGACCAGTGGAACGCGGTGCAGACCGACGTGGGCGCGGTCGCACGGGGCAAGACCATCGACCGCATCCTGCTCGCCTACGACAACCCGCAGGCCACGGAGAAGACGCGGTTCCAGGGCTGGCTCGACGACATCGAGCTGACCGGTGAGCCTGCGACGATCGACGGTTCGAGCCGGACCAACTACGTCGACACCCGACGCGGGACCAACTCGACGGGCGGTTTCTCGCGCGGCAACAACCTGCCGATCACCGCGGTGCCGAACGGCTTCAACTTCTTCACGCCGGTCACCGACGCCACGTCCAACTCGTGGGAGTACCAGTACCACCGAAGCAACAACGCGGCCAACCTGCCCACGCTGCAGGGCCTCGCGATCTCACACGAGCCCAGCCCGTGGATGGGTGACCGCAACCAGATGTCGGTCATGCCGGTCGCCGGCGACGGACCGCTCACCGGGCCGCCCGCCGGCCGGGCGCTCGCCTTCAGTCACGCGGACGAGACGGCGCGGCCGGACCTCTACCGGGTGCGGCTGCAGAACGGCCTGACCGCCGAGATGTCGCCCACCGACCATGCCGGGATCATGCGGTTCACCTTCCCGTCCGGGCAGGCCACCGGCAGTCTCGTCTTCTACAACGGCACCTTCACCATCGGCGCGGACGGCGGCTTCACCGGCTGGGTCGACAACGGAAGCGGCCTGTCGGCCGGTCGCAGCCGGATGTTCGTCTCCGGCGCCTTCGACCGGGCGCCCAAGGCGTCCTCCGCGACCTCCGCCAGCTTCGACGTCTCGGCGAACCAGCAGGTCACGATGCGCATCGCGACCTCGTTCCTCTCGGTCGAGCAGGCCCACCGGAACCTCGACCTGGAGGTCACCGGCAAGAGCTTCGACCAGATCCACGCCGCCGCCACCGCGGCCTGGCAGGACCGGCTCGCCCGCATCGAGGTACGGGACGCGACCGAGACGCAGTTGGTGACGCTGTACTCGAACCTGTACCGGCTGAACCTGTATCCGAACTCGCAGTCGGAGAACACCGGCACCGCCGCCGCGCCGCGCTGGCAGTACGCGAGCCCGGTGTCGGCGCCGACCGGCACGTCGACCGCCACGCACACCGGGGCCAAGATCGTCGACGGGGAGATCTACGTCAACAACGGGTTCTGGGACACCTACCGCACCGTGTGGCCCGCCTACGCGCTGCTGTACCCGGACGTCGCGGCCAAGATCTCCGACGGCTTCGTGCAGCACTACCGCGACGGCGGATGGATCGCCCGCTGGTCGTCGCCCGGTTACGCCGACCTGATGACCGGCACCAGCGCGAACGTGGCCCTGGCGCAGGCGTACCTCACCGGGGTCAAGCTGCCCGACCCGCTCGCGGCGTACGACGCGGCGGTCAAGGACGCGACCGTCGCCTCCGGACGCGGCGAGGTCGGCCGCAAGGGCATCGAGACCTCGCTGTTCCTCGGCTACACGCCGACCTCTACGGGCGAGTCGGTGTCGTGGGCGCTGGAGGGCTTCATCAACGACTACGGCATCGGCAACATGGGCGCGGCCCTGGCCAAGGACCCCGCCACGCCGAAGTCGGAGCGCAACCGGCTCAAGGAGGAGTCGCAGTACTTCCTGCAGCGCGCCCGCAACTACGTGCACCTGTTCGACCCGGAGACGAAGCTCTTCCAGGGCCGCGACGCCGCCGGTACGTTCCTCGCCGGTGACCCGCTGGACTGGGGTGGCGTCTACACCGAGACCAACGGGTGGAACTTCGCGTTCACCGCGCAGCAGGACGGCAAGGGACTGGCCAACCTGTACGGCGGGCAGCAGGCGCTGCGCGACAAGCTCGACCAGTTCTTCGCCACCCCGGAGAACGCCGACCGTCCCGGCGGATACGGCGGCATCATCCACGAGATGCTCGAAGCGCGGGCCGTGCGGATGGGTCAGCTCGGCATGAGCAACCAGCCGTCGCACCACATCCCGTACATGTACGACTACGCCGGCGCGCCGGCCAAGACGCAGGCGCTGGTGCGGGAGATCATGCAGCGCCTCTACGTCGGCAGCGAGATCGGCCAGGGCTACCTGGGCGACGAGGACAACGGCGAGATGTCGTCGTGGCACATCCTCAGCTCGCTGGGCATCTACCCGCTGCAGGCCGGGTCGTCGCACTGGGCCATCGGCTCGCCGCAGTTCACCCGGATGACCGTCCACCGCGAGAGCGGTGACATCGTCGTCAACGCGCCGAACAACAGCACGAAGAACATCTACGTGCAGGGTGTCGAAGTCAACGGCAAGAAGCAGCGCACGCTCTCCGTCGACGTGTCCGTGCTGGCCAGGGGCGGCACGATCGACTTCCAGATGGGCCCGAATCCGTCGTCCTGGGGGACCGGCAAGAACGACGGTCCGCCGTCGTTGACCAAGGGCGACGCGGCGCCGAAGCCGCTGCAGGACACCACCGGCCCCGGTCTCGGCACCGCGACCGCGACCGGCGGGCAGGACGCGTCGAAGCTCTTCGACGACTCGTCGACCACGCAGCTGACCTTCGCCTCGGCGACGCCGCAGGTCAGCTGGGCCTACCGGGGCGGCAAGCAGACGCCGGCGTACTACAGCCTCACCTCCGGGGCCGGTGCGGGCGATCCGGCGGACTGGCGGTTGCAGGGCTCCAACGACGGCGCCACCTGGACCACCGTGGACTCCCGCTCCGGCGAGGTGTTCGCGTGGCGTAACCAGACCCGGCCGTTCGAGATCGACAGGCCGGGGCGGTTCGCGCAGTTCCGCCTCGTCGTGACGAAGAGCGTCGGCGCCGCGCAGGCCAACCTCGCCGAGGTCGAGCTGCTCGCCGGCGGCGACCTCGATCTCGGTGGCGGGGCCATCACGGTGACCGCCGCGGACAGCGTGCACGCGGCCTCCGGCGCATCCGTGTCGGTGCCGCTGGCGACCGTCACCGGCGGCACCGCCAGCGGTTACCAGGCCACGATCGACTGGGGTGACGGCTCGCCGACCACCCCGGGCACCCTGACGCTCAGCTCGCGGGCGGTCTACAGCGTCAGCGGCACGCACACCTACGCCACGCCCGGTTACCACCAGGCGAGCGTCACGGTGACCGACGGCTCCGGCCAGGGCTCCACGACGGTCGGCGTCGACGTGGCCTACACGCCGAGCTCCGGGCTCACCGCGGCGTTCGACACCGTCTGCATCGGTGACGAGGGCATCCGGGCGGCCAACTGCGACGCGAAGTCGTGGGCGTACTCCCGGGCCGCCCTGGCGGCGGCCGGGGTGACCCAGGGCCAGCGACACCAGGTGCCGGGCACCGCGCTGCACTTCACGCTGCCGACGATCCCGGCGGGGCAGCCGGACAACGCCGCCGGCAACGGGCAGACGATCGTGCTCGACCTCCCGGACGACGCCAGGAGCATCTCGTTCATCGGCGCCGGCACGCAGGGCAACCAGGACAGCACCGGCACGGCGACGTTCAGCGACGGCAGCACCGCCAGCATCCCGATCCAGATGAGTGACTGGACGCTGGGCGGCAACGCCAACGGCACCCCGTCGTACGGCAACACGGTCGTCGCCAAGGCGGCGTACCGGCTGAGCGGCACGAGCCGGGACGGTGCCCAGCCGTTCCTGTTCGCCACCACGCCGTACCAGATCCCGGCGGGCAAGACGCTCGTCTCGGTGACCCTGCCGGCGCAGAGCGGTGACCCCGCCTCGGCGGGTCGGATCCACGTGTTCGCCATCGCCGACGACGGCACGCCGGCGCCCGCGCTGGCGACCGTCGCCCCGAAGGACCAGACGGCCACCGCCGGGCAGGTCCTCTCGGCGGACCTCGGCTCGGTCACCGGGGGCGTTCCCGACCCGGCGGGCTACCACGCGCGCGTCCAGTGGGGTGACGGCACGGTTCCGCAGGACGTCACCGTCGGCTCGTCCGGCGCGCTGACCGGGCAGCACACCTACCCGCAGGCGGGCACGTACACGGTGCGGGTGACCGCGTGGGACACGCGGTCGAGCAGCACGGCGAGCTTCACCGTGACCGTGGCGGGCGGCGGACGCCAGCCGACGGTCGCGCTGCCCGGGTCCACCATCGTCGCCACCGGTGACGCGATCACCGTCAACGGCAGCGGGTTCGCCGCCGGCGAGCAGGTGACCGTGACGCTCGGCACCAGCCCGGCGCGGAGCATGAAGGTCGCGGCCTCCGTGGCGGGAGCGGTCCGCGCCTCCATCGCGACCTCGGGTGACGCGCAGCCCGGCCGATACGCCGTCACCGTCACCGGGGCGTCGTCGCGTACCCCGGCGACGGCCACCGTGCAGGTGACCGGGGAGCAGGACGTGCCGACGAACCGTGCGCAGGTGGGGCTCTCCACCACGGCCGGGCCGCGCGGTACGGCGATCACGCTCGACGGTTACGGATTCGCGCCGAACGAGGCGGTCACGATCACCTTCGGTGACGGTCTCGCGAAGAGCACGGTGCGCGCGAATGGCGACGGCATCATCTCCGGTATGACGGTCAGCGTTCCCGGGGCGGCGCGGGCCGGCTCGACCAGCATCACGCTGGCGGGAGCCGACTCGAAGGCGCGGGTGCAGCTGCCGTTCACGGTCACCGGCTCGAACTGAGCCGGAGGCAATCCAGCCGCCCTGGGCGGGCCGTGCAGACGGCCCGCCCAGGGCGGAGTTGGTCCGCGGGGGCGGCTCAGCGCAGCAGGACCGGCCCGGCGTCGATCGGAGTGCGGAACAGGGCGTACGGCTTGCGGCGCAGGTCCTGACCGCCCTGGTAGTCGGCCTGCCGGTGCAGCTGGTTGGCGGTCACGTAGAGATGCCGGTCGACGGCGACCGACATGGTGTCCGGCCAGAGCAGCCGCGGATCGTGCACCACCGTCTCGAACTGCCCGTCCGGCAGCCGGCGCAGCACCGCGTTCTGCTCGTACGCGGTGAGGTACAGCCGGCCCGCGTCGTCGCTCTCCAGACCGTCCGAGCCGGTGCCCTTGTCGCCCTCGTCGATGACCGTGTCGGCGACCTCCTCCTCCGGCAGCGACGCGTCCGCCAGGGCGTCCGTGGAGACGCTGTGCCAGCGGCGCGACATCAGGGCGGAGTAGTACAGGCGGGAACCGTCGGCGGAGATGGCGATGCCGTCCGAGCCGAACGTCAGGGGCTTCGGCGGCCCGTCCGGTGGCCGCTGAAGGAACGGCCGCCCCTCGACCACCGGCAGGTAGCCGTGCAGCGGATCGGCCTTCGTGGACGGGTGGTCGTGCAGCCGCCGCCAGGAGCGGCCGCTGTGCAGGTCGACCACCACGATGCCGTTCGGGCCGCTCATGGCGGAGTCGGTGAGGTAGGCGAGGCCGGCCGAGCCGCGGCGCAGATCGAAGCGGACGTCGTTGAGGTAGCTGGTGGGCAGCGCCACCTCGGGCGGGAACGTGATCACCTGGGCGACGCTGTCGGTCGTCAGGTCGACCCGGACCAGCTTCGGGCCGCCGGGTCGGGTGGGCCGCATCATCGGGCTGCCGGTGTCGACCACCCAGAGCCGGTCGGCCGGGTCGACCACCACCGACTGCACCGAGACGAAGGCCTGCGCGTCGTCGTCGCCCGAGGGCGAGTTCCACCGCTCGTCCGGGTACGCCACCTCCCGGCCGTCGCGCAGTTCGGCCACCGTGGCAGGGGGCTGGTCGCCCCACTGGGGGAAGTTCACGAAGATCCGTCCGGTGTGGGAGACGGTCACCCCGGTCGGCATCGGGCCGGTGAAGGCGTGCACCAGCTCCAGCTCACCGACCGGCTCGACGCCCACCGGCCCGCTCACGCCGCACCCCCGGCGGGTGATCGGAGGGTCGCGGATCCGACGCGGCTACCCATGGACATACCCCCTCGGTGGTGGCGCGGCCCGTTGGCCGCACCGAACCGACCCGTGCTTCCCACCTCACCCCACCTGAAACCGAACCCCGCCCGCCCCTTCCCGCCGTCGATCATGCAGTCGTGGTGCCAGCCTCATCCACTTGTGCACCTTTCGTCACCCACCACAACTGCATGATCCACCGGGGCGGGGCGGGGCGGGGCGGGGCGGGGCGGGCGCTGGGTCAGGGGGTGGGGTTAGGGGGTCGGGGTGGGCGGAGGCGGCGGGGGCGGCGGAGGGCGTAGAGGGCGGCGCTGATCAGGAAGAGGGCGGCGGTGATGGCGAGCCAGCGGGTCAGGAGCGGTTCGCGCTGCTGGGCGGTGGCGGCCCGGTAGGTCTCGTCGCCCCAGCCCAGCAGCCCGGGCAGGTAGACCAGGAAGAGCAGCCCGGCGCCGAGCGCCGGCACCCGGATGTGGTTGAGCAGGGCCAGCCGGCCCGGCCCGGCGGGTCGCCGCCCGACGCCGAGCGCCCCGCGCAGCGCCCGGTCGAGCGCCGCGTAGATCGGAAAGAGCACCAGGTCGTGGGCGATCACCGCGCCGACGAACCAGAGCAGCATCCGGCCGGCCGTCGCCTCCCCGGCGATCCGCTGCGCGACCCAGCCGGTCAGCACGAAGCAGCCCAGCAGGACGAGCAGGTGCCGGGGGCCGGCGCCGTACCCGGCCCGCAGCCGGCCGATCGGGTCAGCCATCGGAGCGGGCCCGGAACTCGATGTCGGTCACCCACTTGGTGCAGTGCACGCCGGGCAGCGCCGGCACGATGATCCGCGCCGGGAAGCCGTGGTCGGAGGAGAGGTCGACACCGTTGACCCGCAGCGCGAGCAGCGAGTCGGCATCGAGTACCTGATTGGCCTGCAGGGTGGCCTGCCGGAACAGCCCGGCACGCTCCAGCGAGCGGACGTGCGCCGCGGCCGGGTCGGGTAGCCCGGCGAGGGCGGCGAGGTCCCGCAGCCGTACGCCGGTCCAGGTCTGCTGAGTTGACCACCCCTCGACGCAGGCGATGGGCAGGCTGGCGGTGTGCTGGGCCATCGCCAGCAGGCCGGCGCGGTCGAGCGTCACGGTACGACCGGCGGCGCGCAGGGTCAGCCGCCAGCCGGGCCCGGTGTCGGCGGCCTGGATGCCCGCCGCCGCGGCGCTCCGGTTGACCGGGAACCCGTTGGGCCCGCCGCCCGGGTCGCGGCCGCGCGGCAGCAGCAGGGCGGTGCGGCGCAGCGGCCCGTCCAGGCTCTGCCCGAAGGTCAGCGCGGCCAGCAGCAGCGAACCGCCGCCGACCAGCGCGACCGCGCCGCGGCGGCTGACCGTGGCCGGGCCGGGCCGGGGCGGCACCAGGCGGTCCGGGTCGGGCGGTTCGGGCCGGGTCCGCGCGCGCGGGGTACGCAACTCGGCCCGAGCGGGGCGGGACCGCAGCGCGGTGACCAGCCGGGGCAGCTTCAGCACCACGTGCACGACCAACGCGGCGGTGAAGACCCAGGCCCCGAAGTAGTGCGCGGTGTAGAAGTCGAAGCCGAAGAGGTACGAGTACTGGATGTTGAGCAGGCCGGTGGCGATCTGGAAGAGGATCCCGCCGACGAGCAGCAGCAACGAGAGCCGCTCCAGCAGCTGCGCCACCGAGCGGGCCGGTGGCCAGTCGAAGAGCTTCGGGATCACCGACCAGAGCTTGCCCAGCACCACCGGGATCAGCACGATGCCGAGCCCCACGTGCAGGCCCTGGGTGAGCCGGAACAGCCAGGACGGCCGGGTCGGCCAGTCGAACGGCGGCAGCCGCAACCAGCCCACGTCGGTCGGGAACGCCTGACCGAACTGCGGGCTGTAGGCGGCGTAGTCCAGCAGCCCGGTGACGATCACCAGGGGCAGGGTGACGAGCAGCGCCAGGCCGTACACCGCGGTCAGCCACGGGCCGCGCAGCGGGCTGCGCCAGCCGTGGGTGACCGCGTCCGTGCCGGGCGGCCGGCGTCGGTCGAGCGCTCGCCAGAACCGCCGGGGCGCGCCGTACCCGTCGGTCGGGTCGTCCACCGCCGGCCCGGGTCGGGCCGCGCCCGACGGTCCGGGGTCGCTCGTGGGCACCGGTCCTCCTTCGTGGTCTCGCCGCCGGCCGGCGGTCCGTGCGGCCGGTCGTTCCGGTGCCCGGCCCGGCGGGGTCCGTCGTCCTCCGCAGGCTATGCGCGGGTACGCCGGCCCGGTCGGGTTTGCCGCATTACCGAAGGCTTACCGCCGCGTCCCCGGACGGGGGCGACCTGTTGCGAACTCCTTACGGGATCGCCGAGCCGGCCCGCCGGCCGACCCGCCTGACCTAGCGTCACCAGACATGCGGGTACTGGTCACCGGCGCGGCCGGGTTCATCGGATCGCACGTCGCCGACCTGCTCGTCGACGAGGGGCACGAGGTCGTCGCGCTGGACGCGCTGCTGCCCCAGGCGCACGGCGACGCGGCACCCGAGTGGACCCGCCGGCACGACCTGGTGCCCGGGGACGTACGGGACGCCCGGCTGCTGGACCGGCTGCTGCCCGACGTCGACGCGGTCTGCCACCAGGCGGCGATGGTCGGGCACGGACTCGACCCGTCCGACGCCCCGGAGTACGCCAGCCACAACGACCTCGGCACGGCGGTGCTGCTCGCCGGGATGTACCGGGCCGGCGTGTCCCGGCTGGTGCTGGCCAGCTCGATGGTGGTCTACGGCGAGGGCCGGTACGTCTGCGCCGGCCACGGGACGGTCCGCCCGTCGCCGCGTCGGCCGGAGGACGTGGCCGCCGGCCGCTACGACCCGGCCTGCCCTCGGTGTGGCGACCCGCTCAGCCCCGCCCTGGTGCCCGAGGACGCGCCGCTGGAGCCGCGCAGCACGTACGCGGCCAGCAAGCTCGCCCAGGAGCACCTGGCGGCGGCGTGGGCGCGGCAGACCGGCGGCGGGGTCTGGGCGCTGCGCTACCACAACGTCTACGGCCCGCGGATGCCCCGCGACACCCCGTACGCCGGGGTGGCCTCGATCTTCCGGTCGGCGCTGGCCGCCGGGCGGGCTCCCCGGGTGCTGGAGGACGGCCGGCAGCGCCGCGACTTCGTACACGTCAGCGACGTGGCCCGGGCCAATCTGCTCGCCCTCACCGCGCCGACGCCGGAGGGTCTGGTGCCGGTCAACGTCTGCTCCGGCGAGCCGCACACGGTCGGCGAGCTGGCGCGGACACTAGCCGCCGCGATGGGCGGGCCCGCGCCGGTGGTGGCCGGCGGCGCGCGGGCGGCCGACGTGCGGCACGTGGTCGCCGATCCCCGCCGCGCCGCTGACCTGCTCGGCTACACCGCCCGGGTGAGCTTCGCCGAGGGGGTGGCCGGCTTCGCCACCGACCCGCTGCGCGAACCGGCGGCGCTCCCCGCCTGATTCCCGGCCTGCGGCGCTCTCCGTCCGCCTGCGCCGGCGTTCGGCCTGTCCCCGGCGGCAGCCTGCGCGGGGGCCTGTCCCGGTGAGCGTGATACCTCACAGGCATATTTATGCCTCTGAGGTATCAGCCTCGCGCGGACATCTGCCCCCGGCGCGGGCCGCGGGGCTGGCCGGTGGCCGTGCGCGGGGAGGTCCGCACCGCGGTCACGAGACCGTCCAGAGCAGGTGGTTGACGGCCAGCGCGGTCACCACCTGCCCGGCCAGCCACCAGCGGCGGTGACCGGCCGGCAGCAGCGCGGTGGCCGCCAGCAGCCACACCGCGAACGGCAGCCAGATCCGCTCCACCTCCGCCTTGCTCAGCCCGGACAGGTCCGCGCCGGCGACCGCCACGGCGGCGGCCAGCGGAAGCACGACCGTGGGCCCCGCCCCGCGTACCGCCGCGACCAGGGTTGCGACCCGACCGCCGGGTCGGGCCGCGCGCGCCCCGACCGGCGCGCCGGGTCGGCCCCAGCCGGCGCGGGCCGCGGCGGCGGCCGCCACCACCGCCCGGCGCAGCGCCGGCCCCAGCACCAGGCCGGCGCAGAGCAGCAGCGCCGCCAGGTTCGCCCACACCCAGTAGCCGTACGGCCGTTCAGCGGCCCAGCCCTGGTAGTAGCGCTCGACGACCAGCCGGTATCCCTCCCACCAGTGGAAGCCGGCGAGGGTGAACGCGAGCGTCACCGCGGCGACCCCGACGCCGGCGGCGAACAGCGAGCGGAGCCGGGCCGCCGGGCGCAGCGCGAGCACCGCCAGCGCCAGCACGCCGACCAGCACGAAGCCGTACGAGAGGAACAGCGCGAAGCCGAGCAGCACGCCGCCCAGCGCGGCGGCGCCCGGGCCGCGTACCGCCAGCAGGGCCAGGCCGGCGGCGACCACGCCGGCGAAGACGCCGTCGGCCGACGCCCCCACCCAGACCGCGCCGGGCAGCAGCACCAGGAACGGCAGCACCGCCCGCGCCGCCTCGGTGGCGCCGAGCGCCCGCAGGGCGACCGGCACCGACACCGCCACCGACGCCCCGACCAGCACGCAGGCGAGCCCGGCTGCCGCGCCCCCGCCCAGGCCCACCCGGTCCAGCCAGACGAAGACCAGCAGCGCGCCCGGCGGATGACCAGCCGTGTGGGTGGACCACGAGTCCGGCTGGAAGTCGAGGATCCGCCCGGTGAAGCCGGCCAGCATCGCCGGGATGTCGGTCACCCCTGGCACCTCGTGCAGGTACTCCGCCTGCGCGGTGAGTCGGCGGGCGAGCCCCGCCGACCAGCCGTCCACCAGGGCCAGGGAGAGTGTCCAGGCCACCGCCGTCAACCAGCCGGCGGCCAGCAGGACGCCCCACCGGGCGCGCTGCGCCCAGCGCATCCCCCAGCCGAGCACGACGACGGCGACCAGCACCGCCGCCGGGGTGCCCCAGCCCAGGTGTGGGCGCCAGGTGGCGTAGAGCGGCGCGGCGTCGGCGTACAGCCCCGCTCCGCGCGCGTTGAGCAGCAGACCCACCAGCACCGCGGCGGCGAGCAGCGCCGCCTCCACGGCGAGCACCAGCGCGTCGGCGCCGCCGCGCCGGACCGGGGTCCGCGCGGGGGCGGTGGTGAGCGTGGGAGTCGAGGCCATGACGATCGGACGGTACGGCCGGCGGGCGCCGCCCGCCGGCGGAACCGCCGGGACGTCACCGCACGGTAAGAATCGCCCGCGCGGTAAGCGTTCGGTAAGGACGTTCCCACCCCGGACGCCCTGGTCGCGCCCTAGCGTCGGCGATATGCCTGCCCCGATCGACAGTTCCCCGCCGATCGTCATCGACGTGGTGCTGCCCTGCCTGGACGAGGCCGCCGCGCTGCCCGGCGTGCTCGCCGCCCTGCCGCCCGGATACCGGGCCGTCGTGGTGGACAACGGCTCCCGGGACGGCTCACCGGAGGTCGCCGCCCGGCACGGCGCCCGGGTGATCCACGAGCCGCGCCGGGGCTACGGCGCCGCCGTGCACACCGGGGTGGAGGCGGCCGGCACGGAGCTGGTGTGCGTGCTCGACGCCGACGGCTCGTTCGACCCGGCCGACCTGCCGGCGCTGGTGGCCCCGGTGGCGGCCGGCACGGCGGATCTCGCGGTCGGTCGCCGGCGTCCGGTCGGCGCCGGCGTCTGGCCGTGGCACGCCCGGGCCGGTACGGCGCTGGTCGCCGCGCTGCTGCGTCGCCGGGGCGTGCCGCTGCGCGACCTCAGCCCGATCCGGGTGGCCCACCGCGACGCGCTGCTCGCCCTCGGCGTCACCGACCGGGCCTTCGGCTACCCCCTCGAACTGCTGATTCGGGCCGCCGCCGCCGGCTGGCGGATCCGGGAACTCGACGTCCCGTACGCGCCCCGGACCGCCGGCACCCGGTCGAAGGTCTCCGGCTCGGTCCGGGGCACCCTGCGCGCGACCCGCGACTTCGCGGGCGTGCTGCGCACCGTCGGCGGTCCCCGATGACCGTCCTGCTGGTGGTGGCGAAGGCGCCGGTGCCGGGCGCGGTGAAGACCCGGCTCTGCCCGCCGGCCAGCCCCGCCCAGGCGGCCCGGATCGCCGCCGCCGCGCTGCGGGACACCCTGGACGCGGTGCGGGCCACCCCCGGGGTGACCCCCGTGCTGGCCTGGACCGGCCGGTTGGACGGCGCCGTCGACGGGGCGGCGCTGGCCGAGACACTCACCGGCTGGACGATGCTGGAGCAGCGCGGCGCCGACCTGGGTGAGCGGCTCGCCAACGCGTACGCCGAGGTGGCCGCCGCGTATCCGGGCCGGCCGGTGCTCCAGATCGGGATGGACACCCCGCAGCTGACGCCGGCCCGGCTGGCCGCCGCAGTGCGCCGGCTGGACAGCGTGGAGGCGGTGCTCGGCGCAGCGCTCGACGGCGGCTGGTGGTCGCTGGGCCTGCGCGACCCGCGGCACGCGACGCTGCTGCGTACGGTGCCGATGTCCACCCCGGAGACCGGCCGGGGCACCTGGTCGGCGCTGGGGGAGCGGGGCCTGCGCACAGCCGCGCTGCCGGTGCTGCGCGACGTCGACGAGTGGCCGGACGCGCTGGCGGTGGCCGCGAGCGTGCCGAGCGGCCGGTTCGCCCGGCAGGTCGGTGCGGTCCGCCGCGACCTGGTCCCCCGGGGGCACGGATGAGCTCCGACGGGTTCGGCACCGCACTGCGCGACCGCGCGGACGGCCACTGGCTGGTGCACGGCGACGGGCGGCGCAGCCGCCTGCCGGTGCGCCGCTGGCACGGTCCGGCCGAGCCCGCCGCGGCCGACGTGGTGGCCCGCTGCGCCGGCCCGACGCTCGACCTGGGATGCGGTCCCGGCCGGCTCACGGTGGCGCTCGCCCGGGCCGGGATCACCGCGGTCGGCGTCGACGTCTGCGGGTACGCGGTGGCTGCCGCCCGGGCCCGAGGCGCGGTGGCGCTCCACGGTGACCTGTTCGACCCGCTGCCGGGTGAGGGGCGCTGGGCGCACGTCGTTCTGCTCGACGGCAACATCGGCATCGGCGGCGACCCGGTCGCCCTGTTGCGCCGCTGCCGGGCGCTGCTCGACCCGGCCGGCACCGTGCTGGTCGAGCTGGAACCGCCCGGGGCCGGGCTCTGGCAGGGACAGGCCCGGGTGGCCTCGCCGCGCCGGCCCGGTCAGCCCGCCCTCGGTCCGGCGTTCCGCTGGGCCCGCCTCGACACCCGGGCGGTGCACCCGGTCGCCAGCCGCGTCGGCCTCTCGGTGCGCGAGGTGTTCCAGCGCGACGGGCGCTGGTTCGGCGAGCTAGGCATGCCGTCCGGCGAGTGAGCTTCGCGGCAGGTGATGGCCCGACCTCACGCGGCCCTGGGGTTGCTGTGGCGGCCCGACTAGCTGGCTGTGGCCGGCAGTCGGACCACGAAGCGACAGCCACCCTCGGTGTTCTGCACATCCACCCGGCCGCCGTGCGCCTCGACCAGCCCCCGGACGATGGCCAGGCCCAACCCGCCGGAGCCCTCCCCGTTGGAGCGGGGGGTGCGGGCCGGCTCGCCGCGGAACGCCACGTCGAAGAGGCGGGGCAGGTCGTTCTCGGGGATCCCGCCGCAGGTGTCCGCTACGGCCAGCCAGGCGTCGTCCCGCTCCCAGCCGCCGTCGATGTGGACCGTGCCGTCCTCCGGGGTGTAGCGCACCGCGTTGAGCAGCAGGTTGCCGACCACCCGGGCCAGCTCGGGCTCGCTGGCCAACACGGTCGGCCAGCCCGACTCGGCGGCGACCAGCCGGATCCGCCGGGCGGCGGCGAGCGGCGCGGCGCCGGCGAGCGCGTCGGAGACCACCTCGCCGAGCGGCACCGCGCTCAGCGACAGCCGCAGCGCGCCGGCATTGATCCGGGAGAGTTCGAAGAGGTCGTCCACCAGCCGGGTCATCCGGTCGGTCTGGACCCGGATCCGCCGGTGGTACTCGGCCACCGTCGCCGGGTCGTCGACCACCCGGTCCTCCAGCGCCTCGGCCATCGCACGCAGCCCGGCCAGCGGGGTGCGCAGGTCGTGCGAGACCCAGGCGACCAGGTCCCGGCGGCCCTTCTCGATCCGGCGTTCCCGCTCCCGCGCCTGGTCGGCCCAGACCGCGGCGACGGCGAGCCGTCGGCCGAAGGACCAGCCGATCGCCAGGCTCACCGCCGCCGCGGCGGCCACGGTGAGCAGCACCACCTGCAGGTCGTGCGCGGACAGGAACATCGCCTGGGCGACCACCACCACGCCGGCCACCACCGCCGCCACGGTCACCGCCAGCAGTACGCAGACGTGCACGGTGATCGACCGGTGCCGGAGCAGCCGCAGCGCGAACGCGCCGACCAGGCCGACACCGAGCGCCGCCGCCAGCGCCATGACGAAGATCAGCGCGAGATCACGCATCGGCGGGTTGGTATCGGTAGCCGACGCCCCAGACGGTGACGATGCGGCGCGGCTCGGCCGGGTCGTCCTCGATCTTCTCCCGCAAGCGTCGCACGTGCACGGTCACCGTCGACTGGTCGCCGAAGTTCCAGCCCCAGACCCGCTCCAGCAGCTCCGCGCGGCGGAACGCCCGCGCCGGATGGCGCATCAGGTGGGCGAGCAGGTCGAACTCGCGCAGCGTCAGGGTCAGCTCCCGGCCGTGCAGGGTGGCCGACCGTGGCCCGGTCGCGACCTCGAGGCCGGCGTCGGCGAAGACCTCGGCCGCCGGGGGAGCGGGCTCGCCGGCCCGGCGCAGCACCGAGGTGACCCGCAGCACCAGCTCCCGCGGTGAGAACGGCTTGCCCAGGTAGTCGTCCGCGCCCAGTTGCAGGCCCAGTACCCGGTCCGCCTCGTCGCCGCGGGCGGTGAGCATGATGATGGGTACGCCGTCCGGCCGCTCGCGCAGCCGCCGGCACACCTGCAACCCGTCCAGCCCGGGCAGCATCAGGTCGAGCACCACCAGGTGCGGCCGGCGCTCGTGCACCGCGTCGAGCGCGGCGAGGCCGTCGCCGACGTGGCTCACCTCGTAGCCGGCGTGCTCCAGGTAGCGGCAGACCACGTCGCTGACCGTCCGGTCGTCGTCGACCACCAGCACCCGCTGCCCCACGCGCACCTCCCGGCCGCCAGCCTAGCCAGGCCGTCCGCCGGGCCCACGCGACAAGATGTTGCGGCTTCCTTACGGCGGCCGGTGCTGACCGGCCGGTCAGCACCTCGGCGGTGGCTGCGTACGATGCGGGGTCGACATCCCTCGTCGCGGCGGAGGTATCGGTAGATGGCAGGCCAGCACGAGGGCTTCGCCCTCGGTGTCGACCTCGGCACGTCCAACACCGTCGCCGTGCTGCGCTGGCCCGACGGTCGGACCCGTCCGTTGCTGGTGGACGGTCAGCCGATCATGCCCTCCGCCGTGTACGCCGACTCGGACGGCAGGCTGCACGCCGGTCTGGACGCCCGGCGGCTGGCGCAGGAGGACCCGGCGCGGTTCGAGCCGAACCCGAAGCGCCGGATCGGCGAGCAGGCCGTCCCGCTCGGCGACCGTGAGTTCGCCCCCGCCGAGCTGCTCGGCGCGGTGCTCCACGTGGTCGGCCGATCCGCGGTGGCGACGGTCGGCTTCCTACCCCCGGCCGTGCTCACCTGCCCGGCGGCCTGGGACGCCCCGCGTCGGCACGTGCTCAACGACGCGCTGCTGCGCGCCGGCTGGCCGCAGGCGGCCGAACACACCCTGGCCGGCCCCACGCCCCCCGGAACGCGGCTGCTGCGCGAGCCGGTGGCCGCCGCCCGCTACTACACCGAGGTGCTGCGTCGCCCGGTGCCGGTCGGCGAGGCGATCGCGGTCTTCGACTTCGGCGGCGGCACCCTGGACGTCGCCGTGGTCCGCAACGACGGCGCCGACCCGTGGGGTGACTCCGGCTTCACGGTGATCTCCTGCGGCGGCCTGCCCGACCTCGGCGGGCTGGACGTCGACCTCGCGCTCATCGGGCGCGTCGGCGAGCTGGTCGCCGGGCGGCACCCGGAGCAGTGGGCGCGGCTGGCCGGCCCACGCGACGCCCCCGGGCGGCGGGACCGCGTCCAGCTCTGGGACGAGGTACGGGGCGCGAAGGAGATGCTCTCCCGCGGCACCACCGCGCCGGTGGCGGTGCCCGGGATCGCCGAGGCGGTGCGGCTGACCCGCGACGACGTGGAGCGCGCCGCCACGCCGCTGCTGCGCCGCGCGGTGGCCGCCGCCCGTGAGGTGATCGCCGAGGCCGGCCTGACTCCGGAGCAGCTGGCCGGGCTCTTCCTGGTCGGTGGCTCGTCCCGGATGCCACTGGTGGCCCGGATGCTCCATGCCGACCTCGGGATCGCACCGACCGTGCTGGAGCAGCCGGAGCTGCCGGTGGCCGAGGGCGCGCTCACCGACCTGCCGCTGCGCCGCCCGGCCGGACGCCCGCCCCAGCCGATGCCCGGCCCCGCCGCGCCGGCCGCCGCGCCCGCCGTACCCGGCCAGGCCGCCCCGCCGTCCGCTGTCACGGCACCGACCGTGCCCGCCGCCCCGCCCGAGGCGGCGGACGACCCGACCCGGCCGGCCGCCGGTCCGGGTACGACGGTGCCGGCCGGTGCCCCCGCGGTGCCGGCGACCCTGGCGGCGACGATGCCGGCCGGTGTCGGCCTCGGACCCACGCTCGCCGACCTGGCCGAACACCCGACGGCGTTGCCGGAGCCCGCGGGTCCGGTCTCCGCGCCCCCACTCGGCGGCCCACCGCCCCTGCCGCCCTACGGCAGTCCCGCCGCGCCCTCGCCCGGTGGCCCGTCCGCCCCGGCGTTCGGTAGGCCGACATCCCCGGCGTTCGGCGGGCCGCCCGGGCCACCGTTCGGCGCCGCCGCGTCCGGCCCGCCGGGCGGCGGGCCGGTGTCGCCGGCTCGGCCCGGTGGGCGGGCCGGTCGTCGGCGGCGGGTCTGGTGGATCGCGCTGGGCGCGGTCCTCGCGCTCGCCGGGGTGGGCGCCGCGGCGGTGCTCTACCTGACGCGGGACCGCTACCCGGGGCTGGAGTGGCAGGAGGCGCTGACCGAGGTGGCCCGGCCGAAGGCCGGCGACGAGCGGCCCAGCGGAATGTGGACCGCGGTGCTCGGCGACCGCGCCTACCTGGCGTACCAGCGGGCCGACAACCAGCTTGAGGTGGTCGCGGTCGACGCTGGCACCGGTGACGAGCTGTGGCGCAAGCAGACCGGCTTCGTCGCGGACGACTGGGAGCGGCTGGTCGCCGTCCCGGGCGCGGTGGCGATCTTCGCCGACGCGCCCGGCGACAGCACCCCGCGCGAGCCGGTGATCCTGGACGGTGCGACCGGCGAGCGGCGCTGGAACCGCCCGGTGCGCGGCGACGACGAGGTCTTCTTCACCGAGCGGACCGCGGTGCTGGTCGACCGGACCGAGCACCGGCTGGTCGGCCTGTGGATGGATCACGGCCGGGAGCGGTGGAGCCAGCCCAACCCGAAGGAGCAGTACGGCAGCACCCGGACCGAGGTCCTGCCGGTGGGCACCGACGCGGGAGCCGGCGGGCCGGCGTACCTGGACGGCGGGTCCCGTGACCCGTGGGAGGACGGGCAGACGCGGCGGCTGGTGCAGGTCGGCGCGGACCGCTCGGTGCGACTGGTCGACATGGACACTGGCGGGATCGTGCGCGAGTGGGGCGCGGTCGCCGACCTCGACGACCTGCTCGCGGCCCACGAGGACCGGCTCTACGTGGCGAACAACGACAGCGGCTATCAGCTGCTCGCCTACGACCTGAACTCGTCGGCGAAGCCGGTGCTGCTCTACCGCTCCCCGGACGACCGGCGCCGGCCGAAGGCGCTGGTGGCCTGCGGCGAGCGGCGCGCCTGCCTGCTGGAGGTGCCGGATTCCGAGGCCGCGCGGACCGAGGTGGTGGCGGTCAACGAGAAGGGCCGGGTCAACTGGCCGGCCCCGAACGCGTCGACGCTGGTGCCACTCGGCGAGCGCCTGCTCGTGCAGCGCAGCGACCCGGCCACGACGAGCACCATCTTCGACGCCGAGGGCAAGGCGGTGCTGCGCGACCGTGACGGTGTCGGGGTGCGGATCGACGCCGGCAACGTGCTCGTCTTCGCCAAGCCGCCGAGCACGGTGCAGGACGACCGCAGCATGGCCGGGGTGTGGGCGGGCACCGGAGAGGTGGCCGAGCTGGGCCAGCTCAAGGACGTACGCAGCGCCACCTGCTCGTGGAACACCCGGGTCATCGCCTGCGGAGCGGAGAAGGACTTCGTGCCCTACCGCTTCGCCTCCGACTGACCCGGGTGGTCACGCGTAGCCGGTCAGTCGAGGCAGAATTCGTTGCCCTCCGGGTCGGCCATGATGATGTGACCGGCGCCGAGCGGGGGAGCGGGCTCGTGGCGCTCGAGCCGGGTGGCGCCACGCGAGACGAGCCGTTCGGCCTCCGCCTCCAGGGCGGCCATCCGCGCGTCTCCCTCGAGCCCCGGAGCGGCCCGCACGTCGAGGTGCACCCGGTTCTTGACCTGCTTGGGCTCCGGCACCCGCTGGAAGAACAACCGCGGCCCCGCGCCCTCGGGGTCGAGCAACGCCGAGGCCTCGTTGCGGCGCTCGGGCGGCACGCCCATCGCCTCCAGCGCCTGCTCCCACGACTCGAAGCCCGGGGGTGGGTCCTGTAGCCGGTAGCCGAGGGTGTCGGCCCAGAACGCCGCCAGCGCGGCCGGGTCGGCGCAGTCGAAAGTGATCTGTACGTCGCGGGCCATCTCAGCTCGCCTCCCGTCGGGTCTGCCGGTTGGTGTGCAGGTAGAGGTCGCGGAGCAGGCAGACCTCGGCCAGATGGTGGATCAGCTCGCGGTTGATGTGCAGCACCAGCGCCGCCATCGGGTGCTCGGCGTACGGCCCCTCCGCCTCCCCGCACGGGCGGGCGAGACCGGCTTCGCCGAGGGCCTCGACCCCGGCCTGCCAGGTGGCGTACTCCGTGTCGAGCTGGGCCAGCGCCGCCTTCGCGGTCGCAGCGTACTCGAACGACTGGTAGTCGGTGGGCGTGCGGCCGAAGTGCGCGGCGTTTCGCGCCGCGAGCACCCCGACGATCACGTGCCCGAGCCGCCAGGCGATCGTCGTGAACGGTGGCGGGTCGGGCTGCGACATCGCGAAGTCGATGGTCATCGCGCCGGACCCGGCCTGCACCGGTGCCGTGCCGGTGCCGCGCGGGCGCACGCTCCAGGAGCCGGGCGAGGGCTCCCAGAAGTACTCGTCGTCGGTGAGCCCGTCGCGGCGATCGCGTAACTGATTGGTCCAGTGCCAGGCGAGCTGGTCTCGGAGCAGGGAGTTCCAGGTCGGGTCGGTCATGGACACAGCCTGCCGCAGATAGCGGACAGGATCGTTCCGTGATCTGTGGAACCATCGACGCGTGACCGTCGAGGCGACGACCGAGCGGGTGCTGCGGTTGCTGGCGCTGCTGCAGCGCCAGCCGTCCTGGACCGCCGCCGAACTCGCCGTCGAGCTGGGGGTCACCGACCGCTCGGTGCGCCGCGACGTCGAGCGGCTGCGCGCGCTCGGCTACCCCGTACACGCGACGCCGGGCGTCGGCGGCGGCTACCAGCTCGGCGCCGGCACCCGGCTGCCGCCGCTGCTGCTCGACGACGAGGAGGCGATCGCGACGGCGGTTTCCCTGCGGCTGGCGTCGGGCGGCACGGTCGCCGGGGCGGGCGAGTCGGCGCTGCGAGCCCTCGCCAAGCTCGACCAGGTGATGCCGTCCCGGCTGCGCGCCGAGGTGCGGGCGGTCTACGGCGCCACCGACACCCTGGTCGGCCCCGGGGTCGAGATCGACGCGGAGCTGCTGGTCACCCTCGCGCGGGCGTGTCGCGACGCCGTGCGGGTCCGGTTCCGCTACCCCGGCCGCGACGGCGGGGAGGGCGAGCGCACGGTCGAGCCGGTGCGGATGGTGACCACCGGCCGCCGCTGGTACCTGATGGCCTGGGACGTCGACCGCGAGAACTGGCGCACCTTCCGGCTGGACCGGATGCGCGAGGTGGAGACGACGACCTGGCGCTTCCGGCCGAGGGAGCACCCCGACCCGGTCGCCTACGTGCAGCGGTCGGTGACCGAGGCGCCGTACCGCTATCTCGCCCGGGTGCGGGTGCACGCCCCGCCCGACCGGGTGCGGCAGCTGGTGCCACCCCAGGTCGGGCGGGTCGAGGGCGATCGCGACGGGTGGTGCGTGCTCGTCGTCGGCGGGGACGACCTGCACTGGCTCGCCGCGCACGTGGCCCGGCTGGGCTTCGAGGCGGAGGTGCTGGAGCCGCCGGAGCTGCGAGAGGCCGCTGCCGTGCTCGCCCGCCGCCTCGCAGCGATCGCCGGGACCGCCTAGTCGCGGTGCAGGACGACGAGTTCGGCGTCGTGGCTCGGGGTCCACTGCACCGGCAGGCCGACCGCGCCCAGGTGGCTGCCGGAGTAGCGCTGCTCGCCGTGTCGGTACCGCGCGTCCGGGTCGAGGCCGCGCAGCGGCAGCCGCACCGGACGCGACGGCAGCAGCCCGACGCCGTCCGACCGGCCGGTGTGCCAGGCCAGCACGACCACGGTCCGCCGGTCGGGCGAGGTGTACTGCACCGCGCAGCGGGCCTGGTCCGGCCCGCCGATCAGGTGCACCTCGCCGTGCGTGACCACCTCCCGGATCTGTTTGTACCGGGCGATCCAGCCGGCCGCCTCGGCCCGCTGCTCCGGGGTCCAGTGCCGGATGTCCGCGCCGATGCCGAGCACCCCGGCCATCGCCAGCACGAAGCGGAACGCCAGCGACCGGGGCCGCGGGTCGAAGATCCCGGGCGCGTCGGTCACCCACGAACTGAGCAGGTGCGGGGCGTTGGCGTGCAGGAAACCGTGCTGGATGGCCAGCCGGTCCATCGGGGCGGTGTTGTCGCTGGGCCAGAAGATGTCGGCCCGGGCGGCCATCGCCAGGTCGGTGCGGGCGCCGCCGCCCGCGCACGATTCGATCAGCACGTCCGGGTGGTCCCGGCGCAACCGGTCGTAGACGCGGTGCAGGGCGGCCACGTGCGCGCCGTCCAGGTCGACCGCGCCGTGGGCGCCGGCCCGGCCCGGTTCGGTCCGTGGCCGGTTGAAGTCCCACTTCAGGTACGCGATGTCGTAACGGCGCAGCAGGTCGTCGAGGGTGCCGTGGACGAACTCGGCGACCTCCGGGTGGCCCAGGTCGAGCAGGTACTGGTTGCGGATCGGGGTGAGCGGCCGGCCATCGACGCGGTACACCCAGTCGGGGTGCTCGGCGTAGAGCCGCGACTTGGGGCTGACACACTCCGGCTCCACCCAGAGCCCGAACCGCAGCCCCAGCGCGCGCACCTCGGCGATGAACGCCTCGAAGCCGTCCGGAAAGCTGGCCGGGTCGGGCGACCAGTCGCCGAGGCCGGTGGTGTCGTCGGTGCGGCCGAGGAACCAGCCGTCGTCCACCACGAAGGTCTCCACCCCGAGGTCGGCGGCGATCCGGGCGAGCGCGAGCTGGCTCTGGGCGTCGACCGCGAAGTAGGTCGCCTCCCACGAGTTGTAGAGCACCGGCCGGGGGGTCAGCCGGTCCCCGGCGAGCAGCCGCTGGTAGCGGTGCCAGACCCGGGCCAGCCCGTCCAGCCCGTCGGCGCTGTACGCCCCGGCGACCTCGGGCAGGGTCAGCTCGGCGCCGGCCGGCAGTTCCAGCGGCCCGTCGGCCAGCTGGCGGCCGGCCCGTACCCGGGTCAGCCCGCCGGTGTCGCGCTCCGCGGTGATCTCCCAGGAGCCGGTCCAGGCCACCGCGACGCCCCAGGTGGGGCCGTCCGGCGCGGCCCGGTCGCGCACGGCCAGCCACGGTACGTGCAGGTGGCCGGGGACGCCCTGGCTGCTGCCGATGGTGAACCCGCCATGGCCGAGGTCGACGTGGTCGAGTTGGAACTCCTGCGCCCACTGACCCCACTGGTGGCTGAGCACCGCCCCGTGCGGGGTCGGCACGGAGAACCCGGCCGAGCCGGCCCGGACCAGCCGCAGCGGCTCGGCGCCGGTGTTGGTCAGCTCCACCCAGCGTCGCACCACGTCGGTGCCGGTCGGGACGGCGTAGCGCAGCACGGCGCGCAGCCCGGTGACCGAATCGGCGAAGGTGACCGCGAGCGTGCCGGCGGCCGGGTCGTGCGCCGCCCCGGCGAAGTCGAACGCCACCCGCCGGTGCCCGGTGGTGGTCTCCACGACCAGGTCCGCGCCGGTGAACGGGCGGTCGGCGTCGGTGGCGTACTCGACCGGGGCGGCGTCGCCGGCGGTGAGGAACGGCACCGGCCCGTCGTACGCGACGGGGGAGGGCCCGTCGCTCACGCCGTGCGGGCCCCACGCGGACAGTTCCAACCAGCGCCCGTGCGCCGGCAGCGTCACGGTGTACTCGGTTCGCGCGCCGCGCAGCGTCCACCCCCGCGCCACGCCCTGCCCTGCCCCGCTCACTTGGCCTCCTTGGTTCGCGACTGCGGGGCTCGCAAGAGCGGCTCACTCCTCGCGCTCACTTGACCGCTCCGATCGCCAGGCCGGAGACGAAGTGCCGCTGGAACCGCAGGAAGACCGCCACCGTCGGGACCGCGGCGATGACCGTGCCGGCGGCGATGACGCTCCACGACGAGACGAACTGACCCTGGAGCGCGAGCAGCGCCGGGGTGACCGGCATCCGGTCGTCGGTGCGCAGCACGGTGATCGCCCAGAGCAGGTCGTTGAAGATCCAGGTGAAGGAGAGCGCGCCGAGCGCGGCCAGCGCCGGGCGGGTCAGCGGCAGCATCACCCGGGCGAAGATCTGCCACGGGCCGGCCCCGTCGATGGTCGCCGCCTCCTGGATCTCGCTGGGGAGGTCGCGCATGAAGCCGTGCAGCACGAACGTGTAGAACCCGAGCCCGAAGCCGACCTGCACCGCGATCAGCGCCCAGAGCGTGTCGTACAGGCCGGTCAGTTCGCTGAACTTCTGCACCGGGATCAGCAGGATCTGCGGCGGCAGCAGGTTGCCGGCGAGCATCAGCAGCAGGATCGTGCGCCGCCCGGGGATCCGGTAGCGGCTCAGCGCGAACGCCGCGACCGCGGCCAGCGCCAGGCTCAGCGCCACCGACGGGATGGTCACCAGCATGCTGTTGATCAGCGCCTGGAGCTCGCCGCCGTCGGTCCACGCCTGGCGGTACGTGTCGAGGGTGAACGAGTGAGGCAGGCTGCCCACGCCGTGGGCGGCGATGTCGTCGAAGGTGCGGGTGGACATCACGACCACCCAGAGCACCGGGGCGAGCCAGAGCAGCGAGAGCAGGATCATGCCGCTGTGGAAGGCCCCGGTGCGGAACTTCTGGATCACGCTTCCTCCCGGAACGCACGCACGAGGTAGCCGAGGATGACCGCGAGTGCGAGCACGAAGATCACCACGGCAATCGCCGAGGCGTACCCGAGCCGCAGGCTCTGGAAGGCCGCCGAGTACATGTAGGTGCTGAGCAGCTCGGAGGAGTGGTACGGCCCGCCGCGGGTCAACGACCAGACGATGTCGAACGAGCGCAGCGAATCGATCACGATGACCGACAGCACGACCGCGTTGACTCCCTTGAGCTGGGGCACGGTGACGTGCCAGAGCCGCTGCCACGCGTTCGCCCCGTCCATCCGGGCGGCCTCGTGCAGCGCCGGGTCGATCGCCTTGAGACCGGCGAGGAAGAGCACCATCACGTAGCCGATCTGCCGCCAGAGCGCCGGCAGGATCACCGCGTAGAGCGCGGTCTCCGGATCGGCGAGCCACGGCCGGATGAGATGCTCCAACCCGATCGCGCGCAGGATCGAGTCGGCCACCCCGTCGGGCTGGTAGAAGACCCGCCAGACCAGCGCCGTCACCACCAGGGAGAAGACCACCGGGGTGAAGAGGGCGGCCCGGTAGAAGCCGACGCCACGGCGGTCCCGTTGCAGCAGCAGCGCCATCCCGAAGCCGCCGACGACGGATAGCCCGCCGAAGAGCACCAGCCAGATGACCGTGTTGATGAGGGCGCCGCGGAAGGTGGCGTCGCCGGCCAGCTCGACGTAGTTGTCGACGCCGATGAACTGCGGCGGGGTCTGGCCGTCCCAGCGGGTCAGCGAGAACCAGAAGCCCTGTAGCGCCGGCCAGAACACCCAGATGCTCTCGACGGCGAAGGGCACCAGCACGAACGCCGCCAGCAGCGGCGACAGTCGAGCCGACCGTCGCCGCCGCCGGGGGGTGCCGGCCACACCGGACGCCGCCGTCCGGGGTGCCTCGGCCTTGGTGGACACGTCTGTCACGTCAGCCCTTGAAGACCTTCTCGGCGCCGGCCTGCCACTCGCGCAGGATCGCGTCGATCTGGTCCGGCTTGTCGATGAACTTGGTCAGCGCGGTGTCCGCCGTCGGCTGGAGCGCGTCGCTGGAGTCGCGGTTGAAGAACTGGGTCAGCTCCGCGGCGCTCTCCAGCATCGCCTTGCCCTTGCTCACCAGCGGGGAGTCGGCAGCCTTGGCCTTCGGGTGCGCCGGCAGCACGATCCCGGAGCTGGACCGGACGTACTCCTCCTGGGCCTCGACCGAGGCCAGGTAGCTCAGCAGGGCCTTGGTGCCGGTCGCGTTGCCGGTCTTGGCGCTCGCGAAGAAGCCGTCGGTCGGCGCCTCCTCGGCCACCGGCACCGCCGGGTCGATGATCGGGAACCGGAAGAAGTCCAGGTCACCCAGTGCGTCCTTGGGCGCGGCGTCGGCGAAGAAGGTGCCGATCAGGAACATCCCGGTCTTGCCGGCGAGCAGCGCGGTGGTCGCCTCCTGGAACGGGTACGCCTTGCCCTTCGGGTCGAAGAACGGCAGGGCCTCGCGCCAGCGCAGGAAGACCGCCTTGACCTTCGGGTCGTCGAAGCGCTGCTTACCGGCGAGCAGCTCGCGGTGGAACTGCGCGCCGTTGATCCGGATGTTGAGGTAGTCGAACCAGGCCGAGGCGACCCAGGGGGTGTCGCCGAGGCCGATGCCGATCGGCGGGACGCCCTTGCTCTGGATGGTCTGGCAGACCGACAGGAACTCGGCCCAGGTCTTGGGCTCCTGCACGCCCCACTTGGCGAAGTTGCTCTTGCGGTAGAAGAAGCCCCACCAGTAGTTGGTCATCGGCACGAAGACCTGCTTGCCGCTGGCGTCGGTGGAGAGCGTGCGCAGCGACTGCGGGTACTCGCCCAGCCCCTGCCAGACGTCCGAGACGTCGAGCAGCAGCCCCTTGCTGGCGTAGTCGTTGGCCACCGAGCCCGCGTACCAGGTGTAGAGGTCCGGCGGGTTCGCGGAGGTGAGGTAGGTCGGCAGCTGGGTGCGGAAGGTCTCCGAGGCGATCGTGTTGACCGACGCGGTGCCCTTGCCCTGCTTGTTGAAGCTGTCGATCAGCTTCTCGATCGCCGTCTTGGCCTGCGGCGACGAGAGGTTGGACTGGAGGGTCACGGCCTTGGAGCCGCCGTCGCCGCCCGCGGGCCCGCTGGCGGAGCTGGCGCAGGCGGTGAGCAACGGGCCGGCGCCGAGCACGCCCAGGCCGGCGAGCCCGAGGTGGCCGAGGAGCCGGCGGCGGCCGGGGTCGAAGTCGGTCACGCGGTGTCCCTTCCTCATCGACACGCTGCGTCACTCGCTTGTGTGTCGGTGGTGTGAACGATGTGACCAGAAGGTTGCATCCGAGCCGGCTGACTGTCAAGATGTATTCGTAATTAATGGTTAAACGGCTCGGTGTGAGGTGTCGATGAGTCCGGACGCGCGTCGGTTGGACGGTAGAACAGCGCTGGTCACAGGCGCGTTCGGGGGCATCGGTGCGGCGACGGCTCGACGCCTGGCCGCCGAGGGCGCCCGGGTCGCCCTGCTCGACGTCCGCGACTGCACACCGCTGGCCGAGGAGTTGACCGCCGCCGGAGGGCAGGCACTGTCCGTGCTGGCCGACGTCGCCGACGAGGCATCCTGGACGGCCGCGGTCGACCAGGTGCGCGCCGGGCTCGGCCCGGTCGACATCCTGGTCAGCAACGCCTACGCGGTCGAGGTCGCGCCCGCGCACCAGACCAGCCGGGCATCCTGGGACCGGCAGCTCGGGGTCAGCCTCACCGGCGCGTTCCTCGGCGTCCGGGCCTGCCTCGACGACCTGATCGCCCGCTGCGGCGCGGTGGTGTTGGTGTCGTCGGTGCACGCGCTGGTGGGCCTCCCCGGCCGGCCGGCGTACGCCGCGGCCAAGGGCGCCCTGGTGTCCCTCGGGCGCCAGCTCGCCGTCGAGTACGGGCCGCAGGTCCGGGTCAACAGCGTGCTCCCCGGCCCGATCCTCACCGGGGCCTGGGACGGCATCGACGAGGAGGACCGTCGCCGCAGCGTCGCCCAGACGGTGGCGCAGCGCTTCGGCACCCCCGACGAGGTGGCGGCGGTGGTGGCGTTCCTCGCCTCGCCGGACGCCGCCTACGTCACCGGCGCGAGCCTGGTGGTGGACGGCGGTTGGACCGCGGTGAAAGCCTCGGCCTGAGAGATCGAAACCGACGAGCGAAAAGGCGCGAATAGATTGGCACAGTACGCGGGCCGCGGCGTCCACGGGCAGACCGTCGAGGTGATCGCCCGCCGCATCCTCAGCGGCGAGATCGCCGAGGGCGCCACCCTGAACATCGCCGCGTTGCAGGAAGAGTTGGACGTCAGCCTCACCGCGCTGCGGGAGGCGCTGAAGGTCCTCACCGCCAAGGGCATCGTGGACGCCCGGCAGAAGCGCGGCACGTTCGTCCGGCCGCGGGCCGACTGGAACCTGCTCGACGGCGACGTGATCCGTTGGCAGTTCGCCGACGGCGCCGACCCGCGGCTGCTGGACAAGCTCCAGGAGGTCCGCGCCATCATCGAACCGGCCGCGGCGCGGCTGGCCGCCGCCCGGTCCACTCCGGAGGACGTGCTGACCCTCGACGCCGCGCTCGCCGAGATGACCGAGGCGCACGGCGACCCGAGCGCAGCGGTGGCCGCCGACCTCACGTTCCACCGGGCCCTGCTCGCCGCCACCCACAACGAGCTGCTGGTCCGGATGGAGGTGGTGATGGAGACCGGGCTCGCCGAGCGCGACCGGCTGGTGCACGGCCGTGACAGCGACGACGATCCGGTCCCGAGCCACCGCGCGGTGGTCGACGCGATCCGGGCGGGCGACGAGAGCGCGGCCGAGACAGCCATGCGCGACCTCCTGGCGAAGGCGGTACGGGACGTGGAAAAGGTCCGCGGACAGAAGGGCAGCCAGTGAGGATCGAACGGATCGAGACCTTCCTGGTGCCCCCGCGCTGGCTCTTCTGCCGGGTGGAGACCGACACCGGGCTGGTCGGCTGGGGTGAGCCGGTGGTGGAGGGGCGGGCCGAGGTCGTCCGCACCGCGGTCGAGGTGCTCGCCGAGTACCTCCTCGGCGAGGATCCGCTGCGCATCGAGCAGCACTGGCAGGTGCTCACCAAGGGTGGGTTCTACCGGGGCGGCCCGGTGCTCTCGAGCGCGGTGGCCGGGCTGGACCAGGCGCTCTGGGACATCGCCGGGCAGGCGTACGGGGTGCCGGTGCACGCCCTGCTCGGCGGGGCGGTCCGGGACCGGGTGCGGATCTACTCCTGGATCGGCGGGGACGATCCCGGTGAGATCGCCGACGCCGCCGCCGCGCAGGTCGCCGCCGGGCTGACCGGGGTGAAGATGAACGCTTCCGGGCAGCTCTCGCCCATCCCCACGTCGGCTGAGATCGACGCGGTACTCGGCCGGGTCGTGGCCGCCCGGGAGGTGCTCGGCGACGACCGGGACATCGCGCTCGACTTCCACGGTCGGGCCGGGTTCGCCGCGGTCCGGCGCATCCTGCCCGAGCTGGCGCCGCTGCGGCCGTTCTTCGTGGAGGAACCGGTCCTGCCGGACCAGGCTCACCACCTGCGCGACATCGTCGCCTGCTCGCCCGTGCCGGTGGCCACCGGCGAGCGCCTCTACGGGCGCGCGGAGTTCCTCACCCCGTTGCAGGCCGGGGTGGCGGTGGTCCAGCCCGACCTGTCGCACGCCGGTGGCATCTCGGAGGTGCGGCGGATCGCGGCGCTCGCCGAGACGTACGGCGCGCTGCTGGCCCCGCACTGCCCGCTCGGCCCGATCGCGCTCGCGGCGAGCCTTCAGGTGGCTCTCGCGACGCCGAACTTCCTCATTCAGGAGCAGAGCATCGGCATCCACTACAACGCCGATTCCGAACTGCTGGACTACGTCGTGGACCCGGAGCCGTTCCGGTTCGTAGACGGGCACATCGTCAAGTTCGACAGGCCCGGCCTGGGCGTCACCGTCGACGAGGCCGCGGTCCGCAAGGCCGCGAAGAGCCCGCACGCCTGGCGCAACCCGGTCTGGCGGCACCCCGACGGCTCGTTCGCCGAATGGTGACCCCGACCGACCCGCCGCCCCACCTGCCCCACCCCGCCCGGCCGACCGGCGCCGACGGCAACCCCGACGGTGACCAGGAGCCGGCCGCCCACCCGGCGTCCGGCGTCGAGCGGCCGGTGCCGCTGCGCGTCGGTGTCGACCTCGCACTCGGCGGACGCTGGACCAGCCTCGCCGGCGGCGGTCGGGAGTGGCTCTGGCGGGGGCCGCAGCCCGGCCGGGCCGCGGTGCGGCCCGGGGCGGCGTTCGTGGACGCCGGCGGGCTGGAGGAGTGCCTGCCCACCGTGCGCGGCCGGCCCGACCACGGCGACGTCTGGTCCCGGCCGTGGCGCGCGACCGGGCCCGACACCGCCGTCGTCGAGAGCCCGGACTTCACGCTCACCCGGCGGCTGGCCGAGCGGTCCGGCGCGGTCGTCGCCGACTACCGGCTCGCCGCCGCGCCCGGCTACCGCTTCGTGTGGGCCGCCCACGCCCTGTTCGACCTCTCGCCGGCGGCCCGACTCCAGGCCCCGGCCGGCACCCCCACCCGGCTGCACCCGGAGGCCGCCGAGCTGCTGCCGGGCGACTGGCCCACCTGCCAGCCCTGGCTGACCGGCGAGTGGCCCGCCCCGGCCGGGTTGACGCTGGACGCGCTCGGCCCGGACGACGGGACCGCCGTCGGCGCGGTGCTGGTCGACTGCCCCCGGGTCCGGGTGGTGGACGGGCCGGACCTGCTGACGCTGGAGCTGGAGTGCGCCGACCAGCCCCGGTCCACCGCGCTCTGGCGCAACCTGCGCGGCTGGCCGGCCGACCGGCCGTACCGCAGCGTCGGGGTGGAGCCGATGCTCGGCGCCGCCTTCGACCTGGCCGACGCCGGGCCCGGGGACGCGGCGGTGGTCCCGCCCGCCGGCGAGGTCACCTGGCGACTGACCGTCTCCGCCCACCGAAGGGGAGGACCCCGATGAACCTGACCGACGCCCTGCGTACCCATCGACTGCTCGCCATCGTGCGCGGCCCGGACCCGGACGCGGCACTGGCCGCGGTGCTGACCCTGGCCGAGAGCGGGGTGGCGCTGATCGAGGTGTCGCTGACGGGCGCGGACGCGCTCGGCACGATTCGCCGGGCCCGGGCCGCGCTCGGCCCGGAGTTCCACCTCGGCGCGGGCACCGTGCTCACCGTCGACGACGCCCGGGCCGCCGCCGACGCGGGCGCGACCTTCCTGGTCACCCCGGCGATCGCCGACAGCCTGGACGAGGCGCCCCGGCTGGGGTTGCCGGTGCTCGCCGGCGCGCTCACCCCGAGCGAAGTGGTCCGCGCACGGGCCGCCGGCGCCGCCGCGGTCAAGCTCTTCCCCGCCTCGTTCGGCGGGCCGGACTACCTCGCCGCGCTGCGCGACCCGTTCCCGGACACCCCGCTCGTGCCGGTCGGCGGCGTCGACGCCGAGGGCGCCCGGCGCTACCTGGAGCGCGGCGCGATCGCCGTGGGCGTCGGATCCCCGCTGCTCGGCGACGCCGTCCGCGGCGGCGACGCCGCCGCCCTGCGGCAGCGGGCGGCGGCCTTCCTGGCGGCGGTACGCGCGTGAGCGACGTGCTCACCCTCGGCGAGACGATGGCCGCCTTCCGGGCCACCGGCGCGCTGCGCCTCGGCGGCACCGCCGGCATCTCCATCGCCGGCGCCGAGTCCACGGTGGCGATCGGGCTGGCCCGGCTCGGCCACACCGTCGGCTGGGTCGGGGTCACCGGCGCCGACGAGCCGGGCGCGCTGGTCCGCCGCACGCTGCGCGCCGAGGGCGTCGACCTGACCTGGTCGCGGGTCGACCCGGACGCGCCCACCGGGCTGATCCTCTTCGAACCCCGGGTGGCCGACCTCAACCGGGTCACCTACCACCGGGCCGGGTCGGCCGGCTCGCGGCTGACCCCGGCCGACGTCGACCGCGCGTTCGACGCGGCGTCACCCCGGGTGCTGCACGTCACCGGGATCACCTGTGCCCTCGGCCCCGGCCCGTACGCGGCGGTACGCACCGCCGTCGAGCGGGCCCGCGCCGCCGGCGCGCTGGTCTGCCTCGACGTCAACCACCGCAACCGGCTCTGGTCCGTGGCCGAGGCCGCGGCGGCGCTGCGGCCGCTGCTGCCCTGGGTCGACCTGGTGGTCGCCTCCGCCGACGAGCTGCCCGTGCTCACCGACGCGGACGACCCCGCCGCCGCGCTGCGCGCCGGGGGCGTACGCGAGGTGGTGGTCAAGCTCGGCGTCGACGGGGCGACCAGCCACCACGAGAGCGGCACCGTGCACCGCCCGGCCCGCCGGGTGCCGGTGGTGGAGACGATCGGCGCCGGGGACGCCTTCGTCGCCGGGTTGCTCTCCGCGCTGCTCGACGGGGCGGACGTCACCGGCCGGCTGGATCGCGCGGTGACCACCGCCGCCTTCGCCGTCGCCACCCGTGGGGACTGGGAGGGCCTGCCCGAGCGGGCCGAGCTGGCGCTGCTCGACCACGAACCGGGTACCGCGCTGCGCTGACCGCCGTCGCGGCCGCACCGGGCGGGCCCGCACCGCGTTGTCGTTGGAGGAGGAGAGATGGAGCTGACCGAGCCCACCGCCTGGAGCGCGGACCGCCTCGAGCTGGGCGAGGGCGCCCGTTGGGTGGACGACCGGCTGGTCCTGGTCGACCTGCTCGCCGGCCGGCTGCTGAGCACCGGTGGGGACGGCCCGGGACCGCTGCGTGAGCTGACCCGGCTGGACGTGCCGCTGGGCGCGGTGGCGCCGGTGGCGGGGCGGCCGGGGGAGTGGCTGGCCGTGGCCGGCACCGGGATCGCCCGGCTCACCGCCGACGGTGGGCACCGGACGGTCGCCGACCTGGAGGGCGGCCGGTCCGAGCCGGCCCGGATGAACGACGCGGTGGCCGACCCGCACGGCCGCTTCTGGGCCGGGAGCATGACCTACGCCGGGGTGCCCGGCGGCGGCTCCCTCTATCGGCTGGACCCGGGCGGCGCACCGGTCGCGGTGGTGACCGGGCTGACGATCGCCAACGGGCCCGCCTTCGACGGCGCCGGCACGACCATGTACCTGGCCGACACGCCGCGCGGGCACGTCGACCGGTTCACCGTGGACACCCGCACCGGCGAGCTCGGCGCCCGGGAGCCGTTCCTGCGCCTCGACCCGGCCGAGGGTGCCCCCGACGGGATGACGGTGGACGTGGCCGACCACCTCTGGGTGGCGCTCTGGGGCGGCTCAGCGGTACGCCGCTACCGGCCGGACGGCACGCTGGAGCGGGAGGTCCGGCTGCCGGCGGCGCAGCCGACCAGCGTCTGTCTCGGCGGGCCGGGGCTGAGCCGGCTCTTCGTGACCACCGCCCGGTACGGGCTCACCGATCCCGGGCCGCTCGACGGCGCGCTGCTCGCGGTGGACGTACCGGCCGCCGGCCGGCCCGCCCGGGCGGCCCGTACGATTCGCGGGTGATTCTTTCCGGTGACATCCGACCCGACGTGCCGTTGGTCGTGCTGGCCGTCGAGGAGGAGGCCGCGTACCTCGATTCCGGGCTGCCGGTGCTGCTCACCGGCATGGGCAAGGTCAACGCGGCGGCCGCGCTGGCGGGGGTGCTGGCCGCCGGCCCGAAGCCGAGCCTGGTGCTCAACCTCGGCACCGCCGGGGCGCTGCGTCCGGGCTGGGCGGGCATCCACGAGATCGGCACGGTGCTCCAGCACGATCTCGACACCGACCTGCTGCGGACCCTCACCGGGCAGACCTACGGCGCGCCGCTGACCCTGGGCAGCCGGACCGCGGTGCTGGCCACCGGCGACGCGTTCATCGCCGACGAGGCGGCCCGGGCCCGGCTGGCGCGGCGCGCCGACCTGGTCGACATGGAGGGGTACGCCATCGCCTGGGCCGCCGCCCAGGTCGGGGTGCCGTGCCGGTTGGTTAAGCGGGTCAGCGACGAGGCGGGCGAGGGCGCGGACCGGGCCTGGCGCGACACGGTCGACGACTGCGCCCGGGACCTCGCCGACTGGGTGCGGGCCGAACTCGGGTGAGCGCCGGGCGGCTGCTCGCGGTGAGCGACCTGCACGTCGGGTACGCGGAGAACCGGGCGGTCGTGGACGGGCTGCGCCCCGGCTCCGAGGAGGACTGGCTGATCGTCGCCGGGGACGTGGCCGAGCGCTTCGCCGACATCCGGTCCACCCTGGCCCTGCTGCGTGCCCGGTTCGCCACGGTGGTCTGGGCGCCCGGCAACCACGAGTTGTGGACGATGCGCGACGATCCGGTCCAGCTGCGCGGTGACGCGCGCTACCGGGAGCTGGTCGCGATGTGCCGGGAGCTGGGGGTGCTCACCCCCGAGGACGACTATCCGGTCTGGTCCGGCCCGGACGGTCCGGTGACCGTGGCTCCGCTCTTCCTGCTCTACGACTACTCGTTCCACGCACCCGGCACCAGCAGCAAGGAGGAGTCGCTGCGTCGGGCGTACGACGTGGGGGTCGTCTGCACCGACGAGGCGCTGCTGCACCCCGACCCGTACCCGAGCCGGGACGCCTGGTGCGCGGCCCGGGTGACGGCGACCGAGCGCCGGTTGGCCGCCACCGATCCGACCCGGCCGACCGTGCTGGTCAACCACTTCCCGCTGGTCCGCGAGCCGACCCTGGTGCTGCGGCACCCCGAGTTCGCGCAGTGGTGCGGCACGGTGCGGACGGCCGACTGGCACCGGCGGTTCCGGGCCACGGCGGTGGTCTACGGACACCTGCACATCCCGCGTACCACCTCCTACGACGGGGTCCGGTTCGAGGAGGTGTCGCTGGGCTACCCGCGCGAGTGGCGGCGACGCGGCGCCCCGACCGTGCCCCGGGTGATCCTGCCGGGGTCTTGAATGCGCGGTGGGACCGGCGGATGCTGAGGGAGCACATCGACATCTGCCGATCAATCGGAGGTCCGGATGCGCCGTCTCCCGCTCGTCGCCCTCGTCCTCGCCGCGCTGGTGCTCGGCACCCCCGCCGCCGCCCAGGCCCGACCCGACTCGGCCGGCGCGGCGGCGGTGCTCGCCGAGGTGCGCACCACCGGCACCACCTGGGGGCTCGACCCGGCCACCGGCCGGATGACCGTCACCGTCGACGACACCGTCACCGGGCGAGACCTGGCCGCGCTGCGGGAGACCGCCTCCCGGGCCGGCGCGCAGCTGCGCCGGGAACCCGGACGGCTGAGCACCCTCATCGCCGGCGGCCAGGCGATCTACGGCGGTGGCGGTCGCTGCTCGCTCGGCGCGAACGTCCGCAGCGGCAGCACCTACTACTTCGTCACGGCCGGGCACTGCACCACCCTCGGCGCCACCTGGTACGCCAACAGCGCCCAGACCACCGTGCTCGGCTCCCGTACCGGTAGCAGCTTCCCCGGCAACGACTACGGCCTGGTCCGCTACACCAGCACGGTCGCCCACCCCAGCGCCGTCTACACCTACCCGGGTCTGCTGACCATCAACGGCGTCACCGGCGCCTACGTCGGTCTGGCGGTCTGCCGCAGCGGCTCGACCACCGGCGTACGCTGCGGCACGATCACCGGCCTGAACCAGACCGTCAACTACTCGCAGGGTTCGGTCGCCGGCCTGATCCGCACCAACATCTGCGCCGAGCCGGGCGACAGCGGCGGCCCGCTCTACGTCGCGTCGACCGGGCGCATCGTCGGCATCCTCTCCGGCGGCAGCGGCAACTGCACCTCCGGCGGCACGACCTTCTACCAGCCGATCCAGGAGGTCCTGGCGGCGTACGGCCTGACCATCCCCTGACCCACCGCGCCCCGGCACTGTCGGGCCCGGCGGCGGTGGTCCGCACGAGCGTGATACCTCTGCGGCATATTGATGCCGCAGAGGTATCACCCTCACCGGAGGCACGGTGGCGGCTCACCGCCCCCGCGCGGTGCGGCGGTCAGTCCTCCGCTCGCGCCTCGGTGAGCTGGTCCCAGTCGGTGGTCACCGGCAGCAGGTCGCCGGCCAGCCAGGCCGGCGTCTGGTCGTGGTGGTGCGGGTCGCCGGGCACCCCGGACGCGCCGTGCGGCACCACCCAGCGGCTGCGCGCCCGGTCGGCGAGGTCCCAGACGTAGCGGGCCGCCGGGCCACGCACGCTCAGGTGGGTGAGCCCGGGGACGCTGGAGGTCGAGAGCACGCAGTCGTGGTCGCCGGCCAGCCGGGGGCCCGGGCCGGCGTCCGGGTCCGGCAGCGCCCGCCACGGGGTGAGCCGGTGCAGCTCACCCCAGGCTGGCAGCCCGACCCCGGCCGCCGCCACCTCCTCGACGGCCGCGCGCAGCAGCGCGTCCGGGTCGACGCCGGGCAGCAGTGGAGTTTCCAGCAGCGTCGTCAGCGCGAGCGCGACCCTCGGGGTCAGCGCTAGCCAGGGCTGGAACACCTCCGGGTACGGCGGCGGGTCGGCCAGGGTGGCGAGCGCCGGGTGTGCGGCGAGTCGGCGTACCAGGGCCGCCCGCACCAGGGCGAACCCGGCGGCGTCGGTGCTCTCGGCGGCCATCCGGCGGTCCCAGCGCAGCAGCCGGTCGCGCAGCGCCGCGGCGGCCGGGCCGAGCCCGCTGAGGCCGGCCAGCCGGGCGAGCAGCGGGGCGGCGGCGGCGAGATGCGTGTCGGTGTGCACCACCGCCATCTCCTCGGCCGTCCATTCCCGGCCGCCGTCGAGCAGCTCGCGGATCCGGTCGGCCCGGTACGGCGGGGCGAACTCGACGCCGAGCGGGGCGGCCAGCCCGCGGGCGTTGGCCATCACCGCGCAGCCGTCGACCTCGGCCCGCGGCATCGGCGCGTACCAGCCCTGCCAGGCGTGCTCCGCCGCCCAGGCCGGCACCATCCGCAGCCGGTTGGCCGGGTGCCGCACCGGCACCACGCCGGCCACCCGGTGCAGCAGACCGCCCCGGGTGTCCGCCGCCTGAAGCACGTTGACCGGCTCGACCCAGTGGTCGACCGCCGCGTCCACGTCGGCGACGGTACGCGCGCGCAGCAGCGCGGGCAGCGCGGCGAAGCCGAGCTGCGCCAGAACCCGGGGCGGGTAGCGGAGGCTGATCGCCGACTCCTCGTCCGGCCCGCCGGCGATCACCGGTCCGCGCGGAGTCTCGACCACCTCGACGTCGACCGGGTCCCCTCCGGCGACCTCCACGGTCTCCGTGTGCGCCGCCGCCGTCTCCCAGCCGTCCGGGCCGTACGCCTGCACCACCCCGTCCCGGCGGCGCAGCCGCTCGGCGTAGAGGTCCTGGTAGTCGGCCATCGCGTTGGTGATCGACCAGGCCACCTCGCCGGCGTGTCCGAAGTGGGCGATGCCCGGCACGCCCGGCACGGCCAGGCCGACCACGTCGTACTCGGGGCAGGCGAGCCGGATCTGCTGGTACACCCCGGGGGCCTCGATGATCCGGTGCGGGTCGCCGGCGAGCAGCGCCGCGCCGGTCGCCGTCCGGTCGCCGGCCAGCAGCCAACCGTTGCTGCCGGCGGTCGCCGGGTGGTCGGCGGCGAAGAGGGTCGTCGCCGCCTCACCGAACTGGCGGGCGACCTGCTCGCGCCAGAACTTGTTCGGGAAGCCGGCGAAGAGGATGTGGTGGGTCAGCCACACCGCCAGCGGTGTCCACGGCTCCCACCGGCCGGGGCTGAGCCCGACGGCGGCGAACTCGGGCGCCCGGGCCGCACCGGCGGCCAGGCCGGCGTTGACCCCGTCCACGTAGTCGCGTACCCACTCGGCGGTCGCCGGGTCCAGGGCGGCGTGGCACCGCCGGGCGGTGTCGTCCAGCCGGGCCTGCCGGGCGAACCGGTCCCAGCCGACCGCGTCCGCGCCGAGGAAGGACGCCGTGCTTCCCAGGGACCGGTGCCGCTCCACCTCCAACTGCCAGGCCCGGTCGTACGCGGTGACCCGGCCCTGGGCCACGGCGAGCGCCCGCGGGTCGGCCGCGCGCAGATGCGGCACACCCCACCGGTCCCGGAACACCCGCGCGCCGCCGTGCCCGAAGGTCATGCCGGCTCCGGGGCGAGCACGGCGGCCCGGCGGCGGCCCGCCGGGACGACCAGCGGGGTGCCGGTCTCCGGGTCCTCGATCACCCGGCAGGGCAGCCCGAAGACCTCCGCCACCAGCTCGGCGGTGACCACCTCGCCGGGCTCGCCCGCGGCGACGACCCGCCCGTCGCGCATCGCGATCAGGTGGGTGGCGTACCGGGCGGCGTGGTTCAGGTCGTGCAGCACCGCGACCAGGGTGCGGCCCTGCTCCTCGTGCAGTCGGGCACAGAGGTCGAGGATCTCGATCTGATGGGCGATGTCCAGGTACGTGGTCGGCTCGTCCAACAGCAACAGCGGAGTCTGCTGGGCCAGCGCCATCGCGATCCACACCCGCTGCCGCTGCCCGCCGGAGAGCTCGTCCACCGCCCGGTCGGCCAGGTCGGCCACCCCGGTCGCGGTCATCGACTCGTCGACCACCCGCTCGTCCTCGCGCGACCACTGCCGCAGCAGCCCCTGGTGCGGGTAACGGCCGCGGGCCACCAGCTCGGCGACGGTGATGCCGTCCGGGGCGATCGAGGACTGCGGTAGCAGGCCGAGGGTGCGGGCCACCTGGCGGGCGGGCCGCCGGTGGATGTCCTCGCCGTCGAGCAGCACCGCGCCGGCGGTCGGCTTGAGCATGCGGGACAGCGCCCGCAGCACCGTGGACTTGCCGCACGCGTTGGGCCCGATGACCACCGTGAACGACCGGTCGGGCACGGCGACGCTCAGCCCCTCGGCGACGACGCGCCGGTCGTAGGCGAGGGTCATCCCGGTGCCGCTCAGCCGTGTCGTGCCGGTCTCCATCGATGCTCCGTTCTCGTCGCGGGCACTCATAGCCGCCCCGCCCTTCGTTCCATCGCCAGCAGCCAGACCAGGTAGGCCCCGCCGAGCGCGCCGGTGACCGCCCCGACCGGGAGCTGGTGGTCGGTGAACGCCCGCTGGGCCAGCAGGTCGGCTCCGACCAGCATGGCCGCGCCCACGCACATCGAGGGCAGCAGGTTCGGCCCCGGCGCCCGGGTGAGTCGCCGGGCCAGGTGCGGCGCGGTCAGCGCCACGAACGACACCGGCCCGGCGGCGGCCGCGGCGAAGGAGACCAACAGCACCGCCGCGGCGAGCAGCACCAGGCGCAGCCGCCGCACCGGGACGCCGAGCGCGCTGGCGGTGTCGTCGCCCAATTCCATCATCCGCAACGCCGGGCCGCAGCCGAGCAGCACCACCGGCGTCAGCACCGCCAGCACGGTGAGCAGCGGCAGCGCGTCGGACCAGCCGCGCCCGTCCAGGCTGCCGGTGAGCCAGAGCATCGCCCGGGCCGCGTCCATCAGCGGCGCACGGGTGAGCAGGTAGCCGTTGATCCCGGTGAGGATGGCCGACATCCCGATGCCGACCAGCACCAGCCGGTAGCCGTGCACGCCGTTGCGCCACGCGATCGCGTAGATCAGCAGGCCGGTGGCGAGGCCACTGACCACCGCCGCGCCGGAGAGCGCCAGGCTGCTGCCGCCGAGCACGACCACCACCAGCGCGCCGGTCGCCGCGCCCTGGGTGAAGCCGAGCATGTCCGGGCTGCCGAGCGGGTTGCGGACCAGGGCCTGGAACACCGCGCCGGCCAGTGCCAGCGCCGCGCCCACCAGCAGGGCGGTGACCAGCCGGGGCAGCCGCAACTCGGTGACGATGAACTCCTCCGCCGGCGTGCCCCCGCCGGTGAGGGTGCGCAGCACGTCGGTGGGGGTCATCGGGTAGTCGCCGCCCGCGATGGCCAGCACACCCAGCCCGGCGGCGAGCACCGCGAAGCCGGCGCCGACGGCGAGCGCGCGGGGGCGGAAGCGCAGCGAGAAGCCGCCCGGGGTACGCAGCACGGTCATGGCTTGCCCACCCTGCGTCGGGTGACCAGCCAGAGGAAGAGCGGGCCGCCGAACACCGCGGTGACCATCCCGACCTGGAGCTCGCCGGGTCGGCCGAGCACCCGGCCCAGCACGTCGGCGCCGAGCAGCAGCACCGGCGCGAGCAGCGCGCAGTAGGGGAGCAGCCAACGCAGGTCCGGCCCGGTCAGGGCGCGGACCAGGTGCGGCACGAGCAGCCCGACGAAGACGATCGGACCGCAGGCGGCGGTGGCCGCGCCGCAGAGCAGGGTGACGGCCACGATGACGGCCGCCCGGATCAGCGCGGGCCGCGCGCCGAGCGCACGGGCCGCGTCGTCGCCCAGCGCGAGGGCGTTGAGCGGACGCGCGGTGGCCAGCGCGACCAACAGGCCGGCGAGCAGGAACGGCAGCACCCGGTTGACCGTCGCCGAGTCGGCGGTGGCCAGCGAACCGACCGTCCAGAACCGGAGCCGGTCCAGCGAGGCGGAGTCGAGCAGCATCACCGCGCTGACGTACGAGAAGAGGGTGGCGTTGAGCGCCGCGCCGGCCAGCGCGAGCCGGGCCGGGGTGGCCCCGCGCCCGCCACCGACCGCGTAGACCAGCGCGGTGACCACCGCCGCGCCGAGCAGCGCGAACCACACGTAACCGTTGAGGGCGGTCACGCCGAGCAGCGCGGAGGTGGCGACGGCGGCGGAGGCGCCGGCGTTGATGCCGAGCAGCCCGGGGTCGGCCAGCGGGTTGCGGGTCAGCGCCTGCATCACCGCGCCCGCCACCCCGAGCGCCGCGCCGGCGAGCAGGCCGAGCAGGGTGCGGGGCAGCCGCATCCGGTGCACCACCGCGTACTCGGTGGAGTCGGAATGCAGCAGGCCCGACCAGACGTCGGCGAGCGGGAGCTGTTTCGCGCCCACCGCGATGCTGAGTACGGCGACGGCGACGAGCAGCAGCACGGCGGCGACCAGGCCCGCGCTACGGGTGGCGACGCGGCCCCGCCTGGGTGTGGGCGGTGGGGGCGCCAGCGCGGGACGGCCACCCTCGGGTGGTGACTCGATGACGGACAGTGTGAACTCCGGGGTGGGGAAACGCCGAACAGGACTTGACAGCGAATTAGGTTAGGTTAACCTAACCCCGCTGTCCATGGTCACCCCCCGACCCTGATCGAAAGTCGACCCCATGCCTGATTCCGTATCTTCCCGTCGCCTGACCCGTCGTGGCCTGCTGGCCGGCGGTGCCGCCACCTTCGCCGTCCTGATGACCGGCTGCGGAGGCGGGGAGAAATCGCCCGAAGCGGCGGCGGGCACCAGCGGGGGCCCCTGGTCGTTCACGGACGACCGGAACGAGAAGGTGACCGCCGGCAGCCGGCCGGCCAGGGTGGTGGCCTTCACCGGCACCGCCGCGGCGCTGGTCGATTTCGGACTCGACAAGCAGATCGTCGGCGTGTTCGGCGAGACCAAGCGGGCCGATGGCAGCGTCGACCCGCAGGCCGGCGAGCTCAACGTGGAGAACGTGGAGATCCTCGGCAACGTGTGGGGGGAGTTCAGCGTCGAGAAGTACGCCGCCCTGCGCCCGGAACTGCTGGTCACCCACATGTACGACCCCGGCGCCTTCTGGTACGTGCCGGACGAGAGCAAGAGCAAGATCCTCCCGCTGGCCCCGAGCGTGACGATCACCACCGCCCGGGTGCCGATGACCAAGCCGATCGAGCGCTACGCCCAGCTCGCCGAGTCGCTCGGCGCCGACCTGTCCGCGAAGAAGGTCACCGATGCCAAGGCCCGCTTCGAGGCGGCGGCCGAGTCGGTCCGCCAGGCGGTCAAGGCCAACCCCGGCATCAAGGTGATGGCGGCCTCCGGCAGCCCCGACCTGTTCTACGTCTCCAACCCGAAGGTCAGCACCGACCTGATGTACTTCGCCGAGTTGGGCGTCGACATCGTGGTGCCCACCAAGCTCGAGAGCGGCGACTACTTCGAGGCGCTCAGCTGGGAGAACGCCGGCAAGTTCCCGGCCGACCTGATCCTGCTCGACAACCGCAACACCGCGTTGCAGCCCAAGGACCTCGGCGCCAAGCCCACCTGGGCGCAGCTGCCCGCTGTCAAGGCCAACCAGGTCACCCCCTGGGACGCGGTGCCCCGCTTCTCGTACGCCGGCGCGGCCCCGCTGCTGGAGAACCTCGCGAACGCCATCCGCGCCGCGAAGAAGGTGAGCTGATGGCCCTCGGCGGTGCGCTCGCCGTGCAGTACCGCCTCTACGCCGCGCAGGTCGCCGGCGTGCGCCGGATCGGCGCCAGCACCATCCGCGTCACCTTCGGCGGCGCCGAGCTGGCCGGTTTCGACGGCGGCGGGCGCGACCAGAGCGTCTCGCTCTTCCTGCCGCACCCCGGCCAGGACGCCCCGGTGCTCCCGGCCGAGGCGGGCGACGACTGGTTCGGCGCCTACCGGGCGCTCGACCCGCAGACCCGGGCGGTGATGCGGTCGTACACCATTCGGGCGCAACGCCCGGAGCGCGCCGAGGTGGACATCGACTTCGTCAGCCACGGCGACGTCGGTCCCGCCTCCCGCTGGGCCGGGCGGGCCCGGCCCAGCGACCGGGTGGTGCTGCTCGGCCCGGCGGCCGCCGACAACCGCAGCGTCTGCTTCCGGCCGCCCGCGGAGACCGACCTGATCGTGCTCGTCGCCGACGAGACCGCGCTGCCCGCCGTCGGCGGGATCCTCGACTGGCTCCCCGCCGACACCCCGGTGCGGGCCTGGATCGAGGTGCCCGACGCGGCCGACATCCAGCAGCTTCCGGTCGGGGCACGGGCCGAGGTGCGCTGGATCGTGCGGGGCAGCACCCCGCCCGGCAGCGGCCTGCTGGTCGACGCGGTCCGCGCCGCCCGCCTGCCGGCCGGCACCCCGTACGCCTGGGTGGCCGGCGAGTCCTCGATGGTCCGTGCCGTGCGCCGGCACCTGGTCGGCGAGCGGGGCCTGGACCGCCGCCGGGTCACCTTCTCCGGCTACTGGCGACAGGGCGTCAGCGAGGACGCCCTGCGCGCGGAGGCACTGGCCGACGCCGCCGCCTGAGCGCCCCCGATCCACCGCAGCCCCGTGCCTCCGGCGCCCCGCCGGAGGCGGGTTCCGGCTGCCCTCATCCACTCCGTCCGCAACCGAGCGTGGAGGACCTGCCCATGACTCTGCCGGCACACACCGTGGAGGCCCTCCCGGCCTCGCCGGGATCAACCGCCCGCGCCCACCTGCTGAACGGCGACTCGGTCGCCCGCTACCGCGCGGCGCTCGCCGACGGCGTCGACCGGGTCGCCCGCCGGGTGGCCGGCGCGGAGCGTCCGTTCACCGGAATCACCCCCGACGCGTTGGCCCCGCAGATCGCCGGGATCGACCTGGACCGGCCGCTCGGCGACGCCGGCGCCGCCCTCGACGAGTTGGACGACGTCTACCTGCGCGACGCCGTCTGGTTCCACCACCCCCGCTACCTGGCGCACCTGAACTGTCCCGTGGTGATCCCGGCCCTGCTCGGCGAGGCGGTGCTGACCGCGGTGAACTCCTCCCTGGACACCTGGGACCAGAGCGCCGGGGCGACGCTGATCGAGCGCCGGCTGATCGACTGGACCGCGACCCGGATCGGGTTCGGCCCGGCCGCCGACGGGATCTTCACCAGCGGCGGGAGTCAGTCCAACCTGCAGGCGCTGCTGCTGGCCCGGGAGGAGGCCTGCCGGTCCGCGTCCACCTGGGACGCCCGGCGCGAGCTGCTGCCCCGGCTGCGCGTCATCACCTCCGCGGCCGGGCACTTCAGCGTGCAGAAGTCCGCCAAGCTGCTCGGGCTCGCCCCGGACGCGGTCATCACCGTCGAGACCGACCCGCAGCGGCGGATGGTGCCAGCCGCCGTGCAGCGCGAGATCGCCCGCTGCCGGCGCGACGGCCTGGTGGTGATGGCGGTGGTGGCCACCGCCGGCACCACCGACTTCGGCTCCATCGACCCGCTCGCCGAGATCGCCGCGATCTGTGCCACCGCCGGGGCGTGGCTGCACGTCGACGCCGCGTACGGCTGCGGGCTGCTGGTCTCGCCGACCCGCCGGCACCTGCTCGACGGCATCGAACGGGCCGACTCGGTGACCATCGACTACCACAAGTCCTTCTTCCAGCCGGTCAGCTCCAGCGCCGTGCTGGTCCGCGACGGCGCGGTGCTGCGCCACGCCACCTACCACGCCGACTACCTCAACCCGGCCCGGATGGTCGAGCAGCGGATCCCCAACCAGGTGGACAAGAGCCTGCAGACCACCCGCCGCTTCGACGCGCTCAAGCTCTGGCTCACCCTGCGGGTGATGGGGCCGGACGCGCTCGGCGCACTCTTCGACGAGGTGGTCGACCGGGCGGCCGGCGCCTGGGAACTGGTCAGCGAGGACCCCCGGTTCGAGGTGGTGACCCGCTCGTCGCTGAGCACCGTGGTGTTCCGCTACCTGCCCACCGGGCCGGGTCGTGAGCTGGCCGACGCGGCCAACCTTTACGCGCGGGAGGCGCTGGCCGCCTCCGGGGCCGCGCTGGTCGCCGGCACCACGGTGGACGGCCGGCACTTCCTGAAGTTCACCCTGCTCAACCCCGAAACCACCCTCGACGACGTCGGGCACGTGCTGGAACTCATCGCGGAGCACGCGAGCCGGTACGTGCGCGAGCGGACCACCGCCGCCGACCTCACCTGCCAGGTCGGCTGACCGCGTCAGCCCCGAACCCGCGCCTGGAGGGCCGGATGTCCACACACGACTTCATCGCCATCGGCCTCGGCCCGTACAACCTGGGCCTGGCCTGCCTCACCGCGCCGATCCCCGAACTGGACGGGGTGTTCCTGGAGTCCCGACCGGGCGTCGACTGGCACCCCGGCATGCTGCTGGAATCGGCCCGGTTGCAGACCCCGTTCATGGCCGACCTGGTCAGCCTCGCCGACCCGACCTCGCCGTTCTCGTTCCTCAACTACCTCAAGGAGATCGGCCGGCTCTACCCGTTCTACATCCGGGAGAGCTTCTATCCGCTGCGCAGTGAGTACGACGGCTACTGCCGGTGGGCCGCGGCGAAGCTGCCCAACCTGCGCTTCGGGCACCGCGTCACCACCGTGGAGTACGACGAGGCCGACGGCTGCTACACCGTGCGCGCCGAGACCTCGGACGGGACGAGCACCTATCGGGCCCGGCACCTGGTGCTCGGCACCGGCACCCCGCCGTACGTCCCGGAGGCCTGCGCGGGCCTCGGTGGCGGCCTGATCCACAACTCGCGGTACCTCGAGCACCGCGACGCGTTGCGGCTGAAGCGGAGCATCACGGTGCTCGGCAGCGGGCAGAGCGCGGCGGAGATCTACCACGACCTGCTCGGCGACATCGACACCTACGGCTACCGGCTGAACTGGATCACCCGCTCGCCCCGGTTCTTCCCGCTCGAATACACCAAGCTCACCCTGGAGATGACCTCACCGGACTACGTGGACTACTTCCACGCGCTGCCGGAGTCGACCCGCTACCGGCTGGAGACCGAGCAGAAGGGCCTGTTCAAGGGGATCAGCGCCGACCTGGTCGACGCCATCTTCGACCTGCTCTACGAGCGCAGCGTGCCCGGCCCGGTGAACACCCGGCTGCTCACCAACACCGAGCTGGTCACCGCCGAGTACGACGAGGCCAGCGACGCGTACACGCTGGGGCTGCGCCAGGTGGAGCAGGAGCGCGACTTCACCCTGCGCACCGAGGGGCTGGTGCTGGCCACCGGTTACCGCTACCGCACCCCGGCGTTCCTGGAACCCGTCCGGGACCGGATCCGCTGGGACGCGCACGGCCGCTTCGACGTGGCCCGCAACTACAGCATCGACCACACCGGCCGGGGCATCTTCCTGCAGAACGCCGGCACCCACACGCACAGCATCACCTCGCCGGACCTCGGCATGGGCCCCTACCGCAACTCCTGGATCATCCGGGAGCTGCTCGGCCGGGAGCACTACCCGATCGAGAAGAGCATCACCTTCCAGGAGTTCGGCGCTCCGGCGGGGGTGTCATGACCGACGTCTTCACCCGGGTCGACCCGGGGCTGGGCGAGTTCACGCTGCGGCCCGTCGACCCGGACACCGACGCGGTGCTGCTGCACCGTTGGGTCACCCACCCCAAGGCCGTGTTCTGGCTGATGCAGGACGCCGACGAGGCCGGGGTCGCCGCCGAGTACCGGCGGATCGCCGAGCACCCGCACCACGAGGCGTACCTCGGATCCTGGTGTGGCCGCCCGGCCTTCCTCGCCGAACGGTACGACCCCGCGCACGTCGAACTCGTCGGACTGTACGACGCCCGCCCCGGCGACGTGGGCATGCACTTCCTCTGCGCGCCCACCGACGACCCGACGCACGGCTTCACCCACGCGGTGATCACCACGGTGCTGGTCTGGATCTTCGCCGATCCGGCCACGCACAGAGTGGTGGTCGAACCGGACGTGCGCAACACCGCGGTGCACGCCTTGAACGCCGCCGTCGGCTTCGAGGTCGTCGGCACCGTCGCCAAGCCCGAGAAGGACGCCCTGTTGAGCATCTGCACCCGTACCCGATTCCTGGCCGCCACCGGCGCGCCCATCCCCTCGGGAAACCCGGCGTGAGCGCCGCCGACCCGGTCGCCCACCTCGCCCCGGCGAACTGGGCGCGGGCCAACCGGCTGCTGGTCCGCAAGGCGCTCGCCGAGTTCGCCCACGAACGGCTGCTCACTCCCGAGCCGACCGCGCCGCCCGCCGGCGTGCCGGCCGGCGAGGGCCGCCGGTGGTACGCGGTACGCAGCGACGACGGCGCGGTGACCTACCGGTTCGCCGCCCGGGTGCTCACCCTGGAGCACTGGCAGATCGACGCCGACAGCATCACCCGGTGGCGCGGCGACGAGGAGCTGCCGCCGGACGCCGTCGACCTGGTCATCGAGCTGCGCACGGCGCTCGGCCTCTCCGCCCGGGTCCTGCCGGTCTACCTGGAGGAGATCACCTCCACGCTCGCCGGCATCGCGTACAAGCTGGACCGGGCGCCGGTGCCCGCCGCGCAGCTTGCCACGGCCGATTTCCAGACCATCGAGACCTCGATGACCGAGGGTCACCCGTGCTTCGTGGCCAACAACGGCCGGCTCGGCTTCGGGATCGACGAATACCACCGGTACGCTCCGGAAGCGGCTCAGCCGGTCCGGCTGATCTGGCTGGCCGCGCACCGCGACCACGCCGCGTTCAGCTGCGCCGAGGACCTCGACTACGACACGCTGATCCGCGGCGAACTCGGCGCGGAGACGCTGGCCGAATTCGCGCAGAGCATGGCCGGGCTCGGCCTCGACCTCGCCGACTACCTGCTGATCCCGGTGCACCCCTGGCAGTGGTGGAACAAGCTGGCGGTCACCTTCGCCGGCGAGGTGGCCCAGCGCCGGCTGGTCCACCTCGGTCCCGGCCCGGACGAACACCTCGCCCAGCAGTCCATCCGCACCTTCTTCAACCGCTCCGAGCCGGGCCGGCACTACGTCAAGACCGCGCTCTCGGTGTTGAACATGGGCTTCATGCGGGGCCTGTCGGCCGCGTACATGGCGGCCACCCCGGCGATCAACGACTGGCTCGCCGAGCTGATCGCGGCGGACGAGGTCTTCAAGGCCACCGGGCTCACCATCATCCGGGAGCGGGCCGCCGTCGGCTACCGGCACCGGCAGTACGAGGCCGCCACCGACCGGTACTCGCCGTACCGCAAGATGCTCGCCGCCCTGTGGCGGGAGAGCCCGGTGCCCGGCCTGGAACCGGGCCGCCGGCTGGCCACCATGGCCTCGCTGCTGCACGTCGACACGGACGGCAACTCGCTCGCCGCCGCGCTCATCGAGCGGTCCGGGCTCGCGCCCGAGACGTGGCTGCGCCGCTACCTGGACGCCTACCTGACCCCGCTGCTGCACGCCTTCTACGCGCACGACCTGGCGTTCATGCCGCACGGGGAGAACGTCATCCTGGTCCTCGACGAGCGGGACACGGTCGAGCGGGTGATCTTCAAGGACATCGCCGAGGAAATCGTGGTGATGAGCGCCGACCTGCCGCTGCCGCCGGCGGTCGAGCGGATCCGGGCCGACGTCCCGGAGGAGATGAAGCTGCTCTCCATCTTCACCGACGTGGTGGACTGCTTCCTGCGGTACCTGAACGCGGTCCTGGTCGAGGCCGGGGTGCTCACCGAGGAGACGTTCTGGCGGACGGTCGCCGCCTGCGGGGCCGACTACCTGGCGAGCGTGCCCCAGTTGACCGAGCGGGCCCGCCGCTACGACCTGTTCGCCGACGAGTTCGCGCTCTCCTGCCTCAACCGGCTCCAGTTGCGCGACAACCAGCAGATGGTCGACCTCGCCGACCCGTCGGCCGCGCTGCAACTCGTCGGCACGCTGGCCAACCCACTGGCGCCCTACGCCCCGGGGCGCTGAGCCGGGCGGGCGTCGACGACCGGGCGCCGGCCCCGACCACGCGGGCGAACCGGGCGGTCCACCTGGACCGTCGGTTCCCCGGGTGCCTCGGGGCCGGCGTGCCCGCTCAGAACTCCCGGTACATGACGTGCAGGCCGACCCGGCCGAGGCTCGGGTGGCGGAACGCCCCGGGTACGGTGCCGATCACCGTGAAGCCCTCCCGCAGGTACAGCTGCACGGCCGACCGGTTCGTCTCGACCACCGCGTTGAACTGCATGCCCGCGTAACCGTTGCGGCGGGCCCAGTCCACCGCGTCCCGGCACAACGCGGTGCCGACGCCCCGCCCGCGCCCGTCCGCGGCGACCATGAAGCTCGCCGTGGCGACGTGCGATCCGGGGCCGGGCCGGTTGGCGCCCATCTTCGCCGTGCCCAGCACCCGTTCGCCGTCGACCGCGACCACCGTGCGGCCCGGCGCGGCCTCCACCCAGATGCGGTACGCCTCGTCGGCGCTCAACGCGGGGTCGTAGGGGAAGGTGTCCCCGGCGCGCACGACCTCCTCGACGATCGACCACACCTGGTCCCAGTCCTGCGTCGCGAACTCCCGGATCTGCACGGTGGGCATGCTAAGGAGCGCCACCGATGCCCGGCAACGGGTTTGCCACCGCCGCCGACCATTCACCGGCACGGCTCAGTCGCCGCCGAGCGCGTCGAGTTCGGCGTCGAGCAGGTCGGCGAGACCGGCGTGCCGCTCCGGGTGGGTCTGCGGAGTCATGCCCCGGCTGGGCATCTCCACCGTCATCAGCAGATAGAGGTGCAGCCGGTAGAGGCTTAGCCGGCGGCGGGCGCCGGCGTCGAGGTCGAACGGCTCGGCGCTGGCGCTGCGGTAGCCGCGCAGCACCGGATGGCCGGGCTCGTCCTCGGCCCGGCGCAGCAGCAGCGGAGAGACCAGGTCCAGCAGCGGGTCGCCGTAGAGGAAGCGCTCCCCGTCGACCAGGCCGGTCATCCGCAGCCGGCCGTCCGGGCCGGGCGCGGCGAGGACGTTGCCGTCCCAGCAGTCGAAGTGCAGCAGCGCCGGTCGGCGTACCGCGTCCAGCGCCGCGGCGTGCCGCCGGAGCAGCGCGCGGACGCGATCGGGCCCGCCCGGCAGCCGGACGTCCCAGTCGGCGGCGTCGGCGAGCAGCGCGTCGACCATCGACGTGAAGGCCGCTCGCCACGTCGACCCGGACGGCCGCGCGTCGTCGTAGCCGAACCGGGCGCCGCTGACCCGGTGCAGCGCGGCCAGCGCCACCCCGAGATCGTGCCGGGCCGGCGCGTCGTCGGCTCCGCCGTCAGCCGCCAGCTGGGCCAGTGACCGGCCGGGCAGCATGCCGGTGACCAGCCACTCGCCGTACGTCGGGTCGATGCCGTGGTGCAGCACGGGCGGCACCGCCACCCGCGGGACGCGTTCGGCCACCAGCCGGAAGTAGCGGGCCTCGGCGGCGCAGAGACCACGCTCGTAGCGCAGCAGCCGCACCCCGCCCGGCGGCGCGACCTTCAGCACCACCCGGCGGCCGTCGTCGAGGCGTACCGCCCAGACCGCGGCGAACCCGCCGCCGGCGAGCGGGCCGCACTGCGCCACCGTCGCGCTCGGGCCGAACGAGGCGTGGATCAGCCGGGACACGTCGTCCGGGGTGAGGGAACGCTGGGTGGGGCTCGGCGCGCTCATCCGGCACCGTCCGGCCGCGCCGTGACCCGCCGGTGCGCCGTCGAAACCCGCCGCATGGGGGCCAGGGTAGTCGGGCTCCCGCCGTCCGCGCCGCCCCGCGACCGCCGGCCGCAGCGATCGCGCCCCGAGCGCCGGTCTCCCGGTCGCTGGCCACCCTGCCGCTCGGCCGGAGCGCCGTTTCAGGCCAGCGGCACCTGGGCCGGAGGCTCGGTCACGGTCCGCCCGTCGCCCGGCACGGCGGCGCCGGCGCGGATGGTCCGGCTCGGTACGACCGGCGCGTCCCGGCCGGTGCCGTGCCGCCCGGGACGGTTGGTGGCCTGCTCGTGGTAGTCCTGCTCCACGTTGACCGACCAGACGTCGTGCGCCGCGCCGTCCGCGATGTTCTCGACGGTCAGCATCGCGGTCAACATCGAGTGGTCCTGGTTGTTGTACCGGTGCATGCCGTTGCGCCCGACCGGGTGCACGTTGGGCACCTCGCGGGCCAGCCAGGCCCGGATGACGTCGATGTTGTGCTGGTAGCGCTCGTCGTACACCGGATAGGCCTTGGGCATCCGCACCACGTAGCCGGCCTCGACGGCGCCCGGCCGGACCAGGCCGAGCCGTTCCAGCTCGGCGGTCGCCATGGCCACCAGGTCGGCGTCCGGGGTACGCCACATCTCGTCGCCCTCGAACACGAAGTACTCCAACCCGAGGCAGGTGCGCCCGTCCTTCACCAGGTGCGGTGACCACGAGCCGAAGTTCTGGATCCGGCCGACCCGGACCGCCGGGTCGTGCACGTAGATCCAGTTGTCCGGGAACGAGAACTTCGCCGGCACCACCAGCGCCACCGTCAGGAAGTCGCGGTAGCGCAGGTCGGCGGCGCAGGCGAGCACCTCCGCCGGCGCCGCCGGGCGCAGCGCGGCCACCAGCTCGGAGATCGGCATCGAGGAGATCACGTGCTCGGCCGGCTCGGACCGCTGGCCGCCCCCGCCGTTGACGGTGACCGCGACGGCCCGCCGCCGGGCCGGATCCCGGTGCACCGCGGTCACCCAGGTCCCGGTGTCGATCCGCCCGCCGCGGCCGCGCACCTGTTCGGCGCAGCGCTCCCACATCATCCCCGGGCCGTACTTCGGGTACTGGAACTCCTCGATCAGACTTGTCACGTCCTCGCGGCCGCGCCCGAACGGCAGCGCGTTGCGGACCGCCTTGGCCAGCGACAGGTTCTTGATCCGCTGCGCGGCCCAGTCCGCCTGGAGCTGGTCCGCGGGCATGCCCCAGACCTTCTCGGTGTACGTCTTGAAGAACATCGAGTACAGCCGCCAGCCGAAACGCGCCGACACCCAGCCCTCGAAGTGCGACTGGTCCCGTGGTGGGCGCAGCCGGGCCCGGGCGTACGAGCCCATGCAGAGCGCCGACTCCCACAGGCCCAGGTTGCGCAGGGCGTTGAGGGCGCTGAGCGGGTAGTTGAACAGCGCCCCCCGGTAGAAGATCCGGCTCATCCGGGGCCGGAGCAGGAAGTCCTCGTCCGGCAGGATCTCGTGCCAGAACGCCTCCACCCGTGGCACCTTCGTGAAGAACCGATGCCCGCCGATGTCGAAGCGCCAGCCGTCGCGCTCCACCGTGCGGCTGATGCCGCCCACCACCTCGTCGGCCTCGAACACGCGTACCGGCTCGCCCCGCCGGAGCAGCTCGTATGCCGCTGTGAGGCCTGCCGGCCCCGCGCCGATGACCACCGTGCCGTGCTGCTCGCCCATTCGTCGCGCTCCCTGTAGCCGGGCCGCTGTCCAGGCGCGCCGCCTACCCGGTATCCGGGCGATGTCACCCGGCGGAGCCGACGAACCCCACCGGGCGCCGGTGCTCACTGCCGTGCCGGAGGTGTCAACGGCGCGGCAAAGGGGATCCGGCGGGACGTTCGCGGCCTCACGGGTCGGCCGCGGACCGCGGGGGACACCATGGCCGAGCGGTGGCGGAACACCACGGGCGCGCGGCGTCGCGTGGCGGGCCAGCGCGCCCGGCTGGCGGAGTTCTCCGCCCGGGCGGCCCGGGTCGGCCGCCGGGTGCCGGCGCCGTGGCCCTTCGTCCTGGGGCTCTTCGTCGGGTCGAAGGTCGTGCTCACCCTGGTCGGGCTGGTCGTCCTGCACGCCTGGGACGGTGTCCCCGGCGCTCCTCCGGCCGACGAGACGCTGATGTGGGCCCAGCAGCGGGACGTCTCCGGACACCGCTGGGTCTCGCTCTGGTTCGCCTGGGACTCGTTTCTCTACCTGCGGCTCACCGAACTCCCGCTGACCGAACCCTGGCGCGACTTCGGCTTCCCGCTGCTCTACCCGTTCCTGGCCCGGCCGGTCGGGGCCGTGCTGGGCGGAGACAACGCCCTGGCGCTGCTGTTGATCAGCAACGTCGCGTTTCTGTTCCTGCTGTACTTCGGCTACCGACTGGGGGAGCGGCTGCTCGGCGACGATGCTGCGGCCCGGCGATTTCTCCGCTATCTGCTGCTCATGCCGACGGCCTTCCTCTTCCACGCGGCGCTGACCGAGTCGCTCTTCCTCTGTCTCGCCCTGGCCGCTTTCCACTACGCCGAACGACGGCGATGGCTGGTCGTCGGCGTGGTGGGCTTCTTCCTCGCGCTCAGCCGGTCGGTCGGGTTCTTCGTGGTGCTGCCACTGGCCCTGCTGCTGCTGCGACAGCACGGCTGGCGGTTCGACCCGCGGTCCTTGCGGGGGTACGTCCGCACCGGCTGGCCGCTGCTGCTGCTCCCCGCCGGCTGGCTCACCTTCATGGCGTTCTGCCGGTGGCAGAGCGGCGACTGGTTCGCCTACCAGCACGCCCAGCAGACCGGCTGGGGAATCCGGGTGCAGAACCCGTTCGGGGTGTTGGCCGGCGGGCTCGTCGCGGGGCCGCTCGACGCCGTCCGGGTGTGCTTCGCGATCGCCGTGCTGGCGGTCCTGGTCGTCGGGCTGCGCCGGCGCGAGCTGCCCTATCTCGTCTACGGGCTGCTCATGGTGCTGGTGCCGCTCTCGATGGGCCCGCCCGTGTACAAGAGCCTGCTGCGGTACCTGCTTGCCGCGTTCCCGGTGTGCCTGGTGCTGGCCCGGTGGGCCCGCAACGCCACGCTCGACGTCTGGCTGACCGCCGTCCTCGCGCTCGTCCAGGGCGCCCTGTTCGTGCTGTGGCTGACCTACTGGACGCACGTCGTCATCTGAGCGGCCAGCGGTGACGCCCTCCTGTCGGTGCCCGTCCCTAGACTCCGCGGCCATGGTGATGGTGAGGTTCGTCGACGAGACCACGGCCGGCTCCCGGGCCGACGCGTGGCACCTGGAGATCTTCGAGGAGCGGCTGGCGCTGCGGGAGCTGATCCGCCGCCGGGTCTTCCAGGAGGTGGCCGAGTACAACGCCCGGCAGCCCGAGGTCTTCCGCGGACTGGTACAGCCCGGCGGCGCCGAGAAGACGCTCAACGGCTACCGGCTGCGCCAGCCCCGCCGGGTCGACGCCGAGGAGCAGTTCACCCGCGCCGTCGAGGCGTTCGGCCGCAACGGCTTCGTGGTGCTCGTCGACGATCGGCAGGTCGACCAGCTCGACGCCGAGGTGCAGCTCAGCGCCGGCACCGAGGTCTGCTTCCTCAAGCTCGTCCCGTTGGTCGGTGGCTGATGACCACCACCTCCTTCTACCCCGAGCGCGTCGAGGCCGTCCGCCGGCACGCCGCTGACGACGACACCGCCGCGCTGGTCGCGGAGCTGGCCGAGATCGCCCGCCTCAACGGTGGCCACTGGGGCTACGACGGCCGGGCGGTCACCGACGTGCTCGACGGGCTCCCCACCGACCGGCGGATCCGGCTCGCCACCGCGCTGGTCGACCGGCTCGAGGCCGGCGACCCCGACGACGGCACGTCGCTGGACACCCTGCTGACCATCCTGGTCCGGCACCTGCGCGCGGTGGTCCCGGTCGCCGACGCGCGGCGACTGCTCGGGTACGCCGCGCGGCAGTGGACGTGGTGGCCGGCCGACGAACTCGGCGGGCTCGCCCGGGTGGTCCACGACGCCGACGGGACACTGCCCGGGCAGCTCGTCGCGGTCCTGCGCCGCACCCTGCTGGACGTCTACGACAGCGGGGCCGTCCTCCAGGACCTCGTCCGGGAGGTCCGCGAACCGCTGCTCAACCCGGGCGAGGCGTGGGCCGACCGGGTGCTCGCCGAGCTGCCCGGCCTCGGCGCCGGCTGGCCGGAGCTGGTGGCCCACACGCTCACCGCCACCGCGGCCCGGCCCACCGCCAAGTGGGAGCGGCAGGCCGGCACGCTGCTCGACCGGGTCGGCCGCGACGCGTACCGCGACGTCGCGCTCGGCTGGCTGTCCCTGGTCGGCCGGCCGCGCACCGCACCACTGCGGCCCGCCGCCTTCGGCTACGACATCTCCCAGGCGTACGACCCCTACAATGCGACCGCGCTGCGCGGCCTGCTCTGGCTGCTCGCCCTGGCCGGAGCCGACGACGCCGGCGCCACCCGCGAGCTGGGCCGGCTGGTGGAGACCTCGCTGCGCAAGGTGCCCGGCCTCGGGCCGCGCAGCCCGAAGGTGGCCAACGCGGCGGTGCACGCGCTCTCCCGCCTCGACGGCGAGCACGCGCTGGCCCAGCTCGCCCGGCTGACCGCCCGGATCACCTACAAGGGCACGCTCAAGGAGCTCAACGCGGCGCTCGACCGGCGGGCCACCGCGCTCGGGCTGTCCCGGGCCGAGGTGGAGGAGCTGGCGGTGCCCGCGTACGGCCTGACCGAGGTGGGGCGCCGCGTGGAGACGCTCGGCGACGCCACCGCGGAGCTGGTGGTGGAGGCCGGTGGGGTCGCGTTGCGCTGGCGCAACGCCGCCGGCCGTCCGGTCCGGACGGTGCCCGCCGCGGTGCGCCGCGACCACGCCGACGAGCTGCGCGAGCTCAAGGCGGCGGTCAAGGACGTCGACAAGATGCTGGCCGCGCAGGCCGAGCGGCTGGACCGCCATTTCCTCGCCCAGCGGTGCTGGCGCTTCGCCGCCTGGCGGGCCCGCTACCTCGACCATCCCCTCGTCGGCACGCTCGGGCGGCGGCTGATCTGGCTGGTCGACGGCGTGCCGTGCGGCTTCGCCGAGGGCGCGCTGCGCACCGTCGACGGTGCCGCCGTGGCGCCGGGCGACGACGCCGAGGTGCGGCTCTGGCACCCGATCGGCCGCGCCGTCGCCGAGGTGCTGGCCTGGCGTGAGTGGCTGGAGCGGCACGCCGTCGTGCAGCCGTTCAAACAGGCCCACCGGGAGGTCTACCTGCTCACCGCCGCCGAGGAGCGCACCGGCGTCTACTCCAACCGGTTCGCCGCGCACGTGCTGCGCCAGCACCAGTTCCACGCGCTGGCGGCGGTGCGCGGCTGGCGTAACCGGCTGCGCCTGATGGTCGACGACACCTATCCGCCGGCCAGCCGGGAGCTGCCCGAGTGGGGCCTGCGTGCCGAGTACTGGGTGGAGGGCGCCGGCGACGAGTACGGCACGGACACCACCGAGGCGGGCGCCTACCTGCGGTTGGTGACCGACCAGGTGCGCTTCTACCCGTTGGCCGCGCCGGAGAACAACGCGCACGCCGGTGGCGGTGGCTACGAGCAGTGGGTCCGTCCGGGCGCGGATCCGGTTGCGCCGCTGCCGCTGGAGCAGATCCCGCCGCTGGTGTTCAGCGAGGTGATGCGCGACGTCGACCTCTTCGTCGGGGTGGCCAGCGTGGGCAACGACCCGACCTGGCAGGACGGCGGACCGGCCGGGCGATACCGGGAGTACTGGCACTCGTACGGCTTCGGTGAGCTCTCCGGCACCGCGGAGACCCGACGGGACCTGCTCGTCCGGCTGGTGCCACGGCTGGCGATCGCGGACCGGTGCCAGGTCGAGGGACGGTTCCTGCTGGTCCGGGGCGACCTGCGCAGCTACCAGATCCACCTCGGGTCGGGCAACATCCTGATGAGCCCCAACGACGAATATCTCTGCATCGTGCCGCAGCAGTCGGTGGCGGTCGGGACCGGCGACGTGTTCCTGCCGTTCGAGGGCGACCGGATGCTCGGCGTCATCCTCAGCAAGGCGCTGCTGCTCGCCCGGGACACCGAGATCACCGACCCGACGATCCTCGCCCAGCTGCGCCGCCGCTGAGCGGGCGCGCCGACCGCGTCCCCGCCCGGCCCGGGTCTGCTCCAGGTCGGGCGGGGACGGCAGGATGAAGTCCCGGGTCGACCGCCCCGTCGACCCCTCGACCACCCACCGGAGGTCCGGTTGTTCGCGTTGCCCCTCACCACCGACGTCGAGCTGCGCCCGCTCGAACCGTGGCGGGCCGAGGAGTTCCTCGCCCACCTGGACCGGGCCCGGGAGCACATCGCCCCCTGGGTGCCGGCCACCTTCGTGGCCACCGACCTGGCCGCGGCGCGCGCCGTGCTCCAGCGCTCGGCCGACGCCTGGGCCCGCGACGCCGGTGGCGTCTGGGGGCTCTGGTGGCGGGGGACGCTGGTCGGCGGCGTCATGCTCGTCTCGTTCGACGTGAGCCGGGGCGTCTGCGAGGTCGGCTGCTGGTCGGAGCCGGCCGCGCAGGGGCGGGGCATGGTCGGCCGCGCGGTGCGTGCGCTCGTCGACTGGGCGGTACGGGAGCGCGGCATCCAGCGGGTGGAGTGGCGCACCAGGGCGGACAACGTCCGCAGCATCGCCCTCGCCCGCCGGCTGGGCCTGCGCCGCGACGGTACGCTCCGGCAGGTCCTTCCCGGCCCGACCGGCCGGCTCGACCTGGAGATCTGGTCGGTGCTGGCCGACGAGTGGCAGGCCACCTCGCCCACCGGCGAGCAGCGGGCCGGGTCGCCGGCCGGCGAGCGGGCCGCTGACTCAACCCGGGGCGAGCACGCCGTCGAGTGACCGGGGTGCCTGGTCCAGGTCCAGCGCCTCGACCAGCGCCCGCGCGTACGCGCTCTTGCGCCCGGAGCGGGTCCCGAGGAAACGGCGGAGCTGGGCCGCGGTGTCTCGACCCCGCTGGGCGGGCTGCCGTTGGAAGAGCCGGAACGAGCGCAGCTCACCCTCGGCGGCCACCACCTCCTGCACCCCGGCGACGCCGACCGCCCGGATCAGCTCGTCCTCCAGGTCGGCGACGCAGACGTGGAAACCGAGGGCGGCCAGCGCGTCGCGCGACAGGTCGGCCCCGAACCCGGCCCGTTCCAGGCCGCGCCGGACAAAGCCCTCCTCGGCGTGGTCGTAGAGGCCGGTGAGCCGCAGCCCCCGGCCGGCCGGGCCGAACCGGTCGAGGAAGTGGCCGATGTTCGTGATTCCGCCCATCGGCAGCACCTGCACGCCCTCCGCGGTCAGGTCCCGGCCACGCCGGGCGGCCAGCGTCTCGACGGCGACCCGGTCGCTCACCCCCTCGACCAGCACCACCGTTCGCACGTCGGGGCCGGCGATGGTGTCGATGAGCACGGGCGCCTCCAGGGTTCGGGGGCCATCATCCCGCGCCCGGATCGGGGTGCCCAGCGCATTTCGCCGCCGGCGACGTCGTGCGGCGCCGGTGGCCCGCCCCGCGTCGGGCGGGCCACCGGCGGTCAGGTCAGCGCCTTGAGGAAGGGCCCGTGGTTGAGCCGGAACTCCCAGTTGTAGTAGCGGTCCCAGTTGATCGACCAGGTCATCAGGCCGCGGAAGGCGGGGTTGGTGCCGCTGCGCGGGGTGTAGCTGCCGCAGCTCTGGCCACGGACGAGGCAGGTGACGGCCGCCTGCACGCCGGCCGGGGCGAGATAGCCGTTGCCGGCGCTGACCGAGGAGGGGGCGCCGAAGGCGACCTGGTCCTCCCGCAGCGGGGGGAAGACCGCGGCCGTGTTGCCGGCCACCGGGAAGCCGGCGAGGAGCATGTCGGTCATCGCGACGTGGAAGTCGGAGCCGCCCATGGTGTGGTACTGGTTGTCGAGCCCCATGATCGGACCGGAGTTGTAGTTCTGTACGTGCAGCACGGTGAGGTCGTCGCGCAGCGCGTGGATCACCGGCAGGTACGACCCGGCCCGCGGATCCTGCCCACCCCACGGCCCCGGCCCGTAGAACTGGTAGCCGAGCTGGACGAAGAAGGTCTCCGGGGCCATGGTCAGCACGAAGCCCGCACCGTAGCGCTGCTTCAGCGTGCGGATCGCCGAGATCAGGTTGACGATCACGGGGGTGCTCGGGTTGCGGAAGTCGGTGTCCCCGGCGTTCAGATAGAGCGAGTGCCCCTCGAAGTCGATGTCCAGCCCGTTCAGCCCGTACCGATCGATGATCGCGGCGACGGACCGGACGAAGGTGTCCCGGGCGGCGGTGGTGGTGAGCTGCACCTGGCCGTTCTGTCCGCCGATGGAAAGTAGCACCTTCTTGCCCTGCTGCTGTTTGGCCCGGATCGCCGCGGTGAACTCCGCCTCGGTCTCCACCCCGGGGCACTCACTGGCCGGGCAGAGCTGGAACCGGATGTCGCCGGAGGTCACCGAGGTGGGCTCGCCGAAGGCGAGGTTGACGATGTCCCAGTCGGCCGGGACGTCGGCCATCCGCAGGTAGCCCGAGCCGTTGGCGAAGCTGGCGTGCAGGTAGCCGATCAGTGCGTGCCGGGGCAGGCCCGTCGCCGGGGGAGTGGTCGGCGGCGGTGTGGTCGGTGGCGGGGTGGTGGGCGGCGGCGTGGTCGGCGGGGGTGTCGTGGGCGGAGGAGTGGTCGGCGGGGTGGTGCCACCGCCGCACGGGGCCCCGTTGAGGGTGCAGTCGGCGGGCGAGCCCGACCCGGTGGCGAGGAAGCCGAAGGTGACCGAGGCGCCCGGGGCGATGGTGCCGTTCCAGGACCGGTTGCTGAAGGTGTGCCGCTGGCCGGAGCTGCTCACCGTGGCGTCCCAGTAGGAGCCGAGCGTGGTGCCGGAGGGCAGGGTGAAGGCGACCTGCCAGCCGGTGAGCGTGCCGGCCCCGCCGTTGGTGATGGTGTATCTGCCCTCCCAACCGGTGCCCCAGTCGGCGGTCTTGGCGAAGGTGGCGGTCGGCCCGGCGGCGCGCGCCGGCCCGGCCAGGGTGAGCGTGGTGGCAGCGGTGGCGAGCGCCGCCACCGCGGCTAGCAGCAGGGTTCGGGCATGGCGGCGCATCCGGACCTCCCGGGGCGAGGGCCGTCTGATCGACGGATGCACAATTATTAGGATTGTTAACTGTCAATGTCCAGCCCCGGCGCGCGCATCGTTCTGTCGTACCCCGACGGCAGCATGCATTCATGGCTGTCCCCGCGTTGACCCCTCCATCCGACCAGCCGCGCACTGTGCCGCTGCGCGAGGCGCGCACCCGGTTCACCCAGCTCGTCGCCCTCGCCGAGCTGACCGACGCCGTCACGGTGCTCACCCGCGACGGCGATCCCCGTCCGATCGCCGCGATCGTGCCGGCGGCCGCCGCCCGCAGCGCCGCCCAGGCGCGGGCCGACGCCGACCGTCTCGCCGCGGTCACCGCCGGCTGGGCCCGCCGCCTCGACGAGCAGCACCGGCAGAGCGCTCGCCGGCACTCCGCCGAGCTGCGCGCGGTGCGCGCCGCGCTGGCCGAGGCCTGGGCCGAACTCGACCGCCGGGTCGCGCCGGGCGGCGATCCGGCGCTGGCCCGGCTCCGAGCCGCCCACGCCGACCTGCTCGCCGACTGAGCCGCCCCGGCCTCGGCCCAGCGGGCCAGCGGGCCAGGGCCGGACGGCGGGTCCGGGCCGCCCGGCCTCGGCACGGCGGCGGCCGGGCAGGTCCGGACGGCGGGCCCGGGCCGCCCGGCCTCGGCACGGCGGCGGCCGGGCAGGTCCGGGCTGCGGGCCCAGGGCGCCTGGCCTCGGTCCAGTGGCGGCCGGGCCACCTCCGGGCGGCGGGCTCAGCCGGTGGCCGGATAGGCGTGCGTCTCGGCCGCTTTCACCGCAGCCCAGACCGGCTGGCCCGGAGCGAGCCGCAACTGGGCGGCGGCGGCCGGGGTGATGTCCGCGGCCACCACGATCGGGCCGTCCAGCCGCACCCGTAGGTAGTCGCCGTGCCGTTGGATGCCGCCGACCGTGGCCGGCCACGCGTTGCGCGGGCTGCCGTCCGGGCGGGTCGGGTGCACGGCCACCGCGGCCGGCCGGAACGCCACGAACGCCTCGCCGTCGACCCGGTCGGCCACGGTGAGGGTCAGCTCCTCGGCGACCCGCACCCGGCCGGCGCTGGCCCGGCCCCGGTGCAGGTTCAGCCCGACGAGCCGGGCCACGTAGTCGGTGCGCGGCTGGGCGGTGACGCTCGCTCCGTCGCCCTCCTGCACCACCCGGCCACCCTCCACGATGACCAGCCGGTCGGCCAGGGCCAGCGCGTCGAGCGGATCGTGGGTGACCAGCAGGGTCGCGCCGGGGTGCGCGGCGAGGTGGCGGTGCAGCTCGGCGCGGGTCTCCAGCCGGGTCCGGGCGTCCAGCGCGGCGAGCGGCTCGTCCAGCAGCAGCAGCGACGGCGTCACGGCGAGCGCGCGGGCCAGCGCTACCCGCTGCGCCTGCCCGCCGGAGAGCTGCCGTGGTCGGCGGTGCGCCTGCTCGGCCAGCCCGACCCGGTCAAGCCACTCCCGAGCGGTGCCCCGGGCGGCACTGCGCCCGGCGCCGTGCCGGCGCGGGCCGAAGGCCACGTTCTCCAGCGCGCTCAGGTGCGGGAAGAGCAGGTAGTCCTGGAAGACCACGCCGATCGGGCGGCGTTCGGTGGGCACCCAGGCGGCCCGCGCCGGCCGGTCGAGATCCGCGCCGCCGAGGGTGACGTGCCCGTCGGTGAGGGGTTGCAGGCCGGCGAGGGCACGCAGCGCCGTGGTCTTGCCGGCGCCGTTCGGCCCGAGCAGCGCGACCACCTCGCCGGCGGCCACCCGCAGCGGCACGTCGAGGCGGAACGCGCCCCGGTCCACCACGAGCCGGGCGTCGAGCAGCGGGCCGCTCACGGGGCGGTGATCCAGCGGTCACGCAGCGCGGCGAGGATGGTGACCGAGACGGTCAGCAGCACGAGGCTGAGCACGATCGCGGACTCGAGGTCGGTCTCCAGCGCCAGGTAGACCGCCAGCGGCATGGTCTGGGTCCGGCCCGGGTAGTTGCCCGCGAAGGTGATGGTGGCGCCGAACTCGCCGAGCGCCCGCGCCCAGCAGAGCACCGCGCCGGCCGCCAGCCCCGGCCCGACCAGCGGAAGCGTCACGTGGGTGAAGGTGGTCCAGCGGCCGGCGCCGAGGGTGGCGGCCGCCTCCTCGTAGCGCGGGTCGGCGCCGCGCAGCGCCCCCTCCACCGCGATCACCAGGAAGGGCATCGCCACGAACGCCTCGGCGAGCACCACGCCGGTGGTGGTGAACGGCAGGGTGACCCCGAACGTCGAGTCGAGCCAGCCGCCGAGCAGCCCCCGTCGGCCGAAGACCAGCAGCAGGGCCACCCCACCGACGACCGGCGGTAGCACCAGCGGCACGGTGACCAGGGCGCGTACCAGGCGGCGGCCGGGGAACTCGACGCGGGCGAGCAGCCAGGCCAGCGGGACGCCGAGCAGCAGGCAGAGCAGGGTGGCCAGGGTCGCCGTCTGCAACGACAGGCGCAGCGCGGTCAGCACCCCCGGCTCGGTGAGCCGCTGCGGCAGCGTCGACCAGGGCGCGCGGACCACCAGCCCGGCCAGCGGCAGGACCAGGAAGAGCAGCCCCAGCCCGGCCGGGAGCAGCAGGGGCAGCGGCACCCGGGCGCGCCGCCTGGCCGTACGCCGGTCGGCCGGGACGGCGGGCGGAGCGTCGGTCGTCGTGGTCACGGGGCCTGGAAGCCCGCCTCGGTGAGCACGGCGTGGCCCGCCTCGGAGCGGACGTATCCGACGAACGCCTGGCCGCCGGCCCGGTTGGGGGCGTCCTTGAGTAGGACGATCGGGTAGTCGTTGACCGCCCGAGCGGACTCGGGGAACTCGACGCCGGTCACGTCCCCGGCCGCGGCCTTCGCGTCGGTGCGGTAGACCAGGGCGGCGTCGACCTCGCCGAGTCGCACCTTGGCGAGCGCGCCCTTGACGTCCTGTTCGAGGGTGACCGGGGTCAGCTTCACCGCGGCCGCGTCGAGCGCGGTGCGGGCGGCCGCGCCGCACGGCACCTGTTCGGCGCAGAGCGCCACCTTGGTGCCCGGCCGGGTGAGGTCGGCCAGGCTGGTGATCCCCTTCGGGTTGTCCCGGGCGACGGCGATGACCAGCTGGTTGCGGACGAACACGCTCGGCTCGCCGTCGGCGTTGCCGGCCTCGGTGACGGTCGCCATGTTGCGGGGCGCGGCCGAGGCGAAGACGTCGGCCGGCGCGCCCTGGTTGATCTGGGTGGCCAGGGCGGAGCTGCCGCCGAAGTTGAACACCACCGTCGTGCCCGGGTGGGCGGCCTCGAAGTCCTTGCCGATCCGGGTGAACGACTCGGTCAGCGACGCGGCGGCGAGCACGGTGACGGTGCCGGAGACGCCGGAGCCGCCGGCCGCGCCGGCGCTGTCGTCGCCGTCGCCGCACCCGGTCAGGGGCAGAGCCAGGGCGAGCGCCGCGGCCAACGCCACCCGGATCGGTCGGTTGCTCATGCGCCGGCCCTCCCTCTCGCCCCGGCGGTCGGGGCGGCCCGTTCCACCACGACCGTGGTCGACTTGATCACCGCCACGGCCACCGAGCCGACCCGCAGGTCCAGCTCCTCGACGGCCTCCCGGCTCATCAACGAGACGATCCGGAACGGTCCGGCCTGGATGTCGACCTGGGCCATCACGGTGTCCTTGAGCACGTTGACCACGATGCCGCGCAGGCGGTTGCGGGCCGAGGAGGAGTTGGCGCCCTGGTCGGGGTCGGCGCCCTGGCTGCGGGCGAACGCGGCCAGGTCGACCCCGTCGATCAGCCGGTGCCCCTGCGCGTCGCGGCCGGCGGGCAGTCGGCCGGCGTCGATCCAGCGGCGCACGGTGTCGGTGCTGACGCCGAGCAGCTCGGCGGCCTCGCCGATCCGGAACCGTCCCATGGGGTCACCCTAGCTTCCGCAGCTGCGAGTGCGAAAGACCACACGATCTGGCTTCTGCGGCATCGCGTTCCGGAAAGCGACCGCAGCTGCGAAGGCTCTGGCGACCGGCCGGGCCGGACAGCGACCGCAGCTGCGGCGGGGGGGGGGGGGGGGGGGGGGGGGGGGGGGGGGGGGGGGGGGGGGGGGGGGGGGGGGGGGGGGGGGGGGGGGGGGGGGGGGGGGGGGGGGGGGG